>NZ_LKDV01000012.1:0-113505 GCF_001401875.1 Pseudoalteromonas sp. P1-13-1a
TACATGGATGTAAGTCATTAGAATAACGCAGGAGCAGTTATCGAGCCCACTAGGTTACAAACCTCGCGCCGCGATTTAATCGCCCCTAGATTGAACAAATTTCAATCCGCAAAGATCAACACGCCCTAATACTTTTATAAAACTAAGCGAGCCACATGTTTTCACTATTTAAATCAGACCCGACAAAAAAACTACGCAAAGAGTACGACGCAAAACTTGAGCAAGGCATGCAAGCACAGCGTAAAGGCGACATTAAAAGCTACGCCATGTTAAGCGCAGAAGCCGAAAAAATCTGGAGTGAAATAGAAGCGCTTGAAGCAAAAAAGCCAGATAATACCAATCGTGTTAAGTAATTAGACATTTATAGCGACGGATAAATAGAGTGATAACAAGGCATAAATTTCGACATGTAGTTGTTCTACATGAGAAATTTATAACGCAGTTAACGCTTTATTTAGCACGCGAGAGAGGCTAAATATTTAAGTCGATTGGTATAAATATCGTGTCTGTACTGTTTTAAAAGTAGAAAGACGCGTTTAGTAAATAATTCATCACCTCGTTTTATAGCCTCCACCAGCCAAAAACCACCTTTTATAATAGGCTTACATAAACAAGTGTGCTTAAGGTGGTTACTCACGTTATTGCCACCGTGTTTTTAGTGAATATTAAATGATTTAAAAAGTGTTTTGGTTTTCATTTTTAAAACGTTAGTTGCTGCTTTTACTAAAGCAATGACGGTTTTCCTCCTAAGTCATAAAATGAGGACGCTTTCCTCTTTTCCACCTGCCATAAAAAGAACACCCCGCCTTAAAGTTTAATACTCGCAATGTGTTACAGGATTTGTTATTAATATTAAAAATAATTAAGAGGACATACATTGCTCATAAAAAGAGGAAAGTGTCCTCTGATAAAGCTGTTAGATGCCAGTCAGATTTTCAATAATGAATAGAATTAATGTAATCGGAACAAGTGGAAGCGGTAAATCTCATTTTAGCCGTCGTCTGGCTGAAAAATTGGATGTACCGTACATAGAAATGGATGCCATTTTCTGGCTTCCAAATTGGGAGCACTTGGAAACAAAAGACTTTCTTCTTGAGTTACAAAGTCTTATGGAACAAAAAAAGTGGGTATTGGATGGGAATCAATCAAAAACTAACACTCTCAAGTGGCGCTACGTAGACACTATCGTTTGGTTGGATTACAGCTTTTTCCATACGTTTAAACAAATCCTTTTTCGTTCACTTAAACGCTCATGGTCAAAACAAGAAATATGGGAAGGCACAGGAAATAGAGAATCATTCAGACGTAATTTTCTGTCATCCAAATCAGTCATCCTTTGGATGCTTCAAAACTATTGGAAAACCAAGCAAAAATATACAAAGCTCTTTGTTAGCGAACTCGCAGACAGTGTAAAGGTTATTCGCATAAAATCCCCTAAACAAGCCGAGTTGTTTTTAGCCAATGCGTAAGGCATCTAACAAGGCGCTTAAGTCGTTCACTCCGTTCACTGGGACAAAACCACTGTGCTATGCTTCGCATATTATTGCACAGCAGTTTTGCCCCTTAGCTTAGCGTTAGAGCTACAAGGAAATTATGAGTATATCTAAACTATTTTTTATTCTTTTAACTTTAGGACTTACGGGGTGTGTTAATCCTCATGTTAAGCCTAAATTATCAGCTACCGAGTTAACTAATAGCGGCATTGCTTATTTTTCAACTGCGTCAATTGAAGAGTGTACAGTGCACAGTGTTTATTTGGCTCTAAAAAAAGAATCGGATGAGCAAATATTAAATTTAGCTAAATCACAGTTTTTTGTAACTAATCGATATGTAGAAAAAGATTACCCAGAATCAAGAGGCTTATTTCAAATAGTATCATTGCCTGCTGGTTCATATGATTTTTGGTTCGAGCAAAGGCATCCAATGTTAGATGTAGATTATGAAGAGGTTTTATCTCCATTTAAAATCGAAAAAGGTGAGGTTAAATATCTCGGTGAAATACGAGTGGATGGTTGCCTCGATATAGCAGTAAACATAGGTGATGAATATGAGAGAGATACAAGTAAATTAAAATTGCTTTATCCTGATATAGGGCAATTAAAACCATTAAAAGAGCTTATAAAACTCAAGAAGTAATGTAGCTCTAACAAGTTGCTTAAACGGACACAAACAGCTGGCTGTGCTCGTCCCTCGCTATTATAGCCAGCGATTTTTAGCCGCTTAGCAAAGCGTTAGCTTACAAAACCAAGCATTGGAGTCATCATATTGCCAGCTCGCACGAATGAATTTCAAAAGTTAGTGAAAATAATTAATCGTTCTTTAGCTCCATCTGATGCAAAAGTTACAGAATCAGCAATGTTATATGATCATGAGTCCGAAACAGATAGAGAAATCGACATATTGATTGAAAGCGAGCTTTTAAATTGCAATATAAAAATAGGTGTTGAGTGTACAGCAACATCAAGACCTCTTGATGTCCGTTCAATTGAAAGCTTCAAAGAGAAACATAGAAAAGTTGGAATTAATCAGACCGTTGTTGTTTCAAAAAATGGTTTTACAAGCACCTCAAAAAAATACGCAAAGAAGAATAATATCAGGTTACTTACATTTAACGATGCGAAATCTGAAAATTGGTCAAAAAAATATGAAAAGTTAAAAGGTCTATCAATATATGCTAGAAATTACTCTTTACGAAACTTAAGTGTTGTTTTTTCAGAAGGAGTCGACAAAAATTTTATTTTTGACAATTCAGTAACAGTCCTATTTAAAGATGAATTTATTTCCGTGCACAAGTTTGCCTTAGATACCTTTGTATCTGCAAACATCAGCAAGCTGGCTTCTAAAGAATTAAAAGATAATGAAGAAGGCGGCGAAGATCCTTGGATAGAAGTTGGTTTTGATCTAAATAAACACTATATTTTTAAGGATAAAAATGGGCTTGAAGATAGTCCTCTGCAAATTATCATTGTCATGAATTATGAATCTAATTACAGTGATTTAGATTCACGACAGGTTAAATATGATGGAAAAGAATTCGTCATTGGAGGGGCACAAGATGAAGATGATAATCATTTAGCTAGTTTTGCGCTCAAAGAAGCTGATGGGAAGTTTATCGGTAACCTTGAGGTAAGCCCTAATTTTTTCCCTACTAAGCAAGGGGAACTGTAAGCTAACACATATGAGCCTTAACTCTGTCAATAGGCATTAGTGTTCTTTTTGACCGTTTTTATAAATTGACGGTCAATTCTAAATCAATAAACAAATTCGTTTACTTCGTCTGTCGATACGGCTGTTAAGCAAGTAGCTTACGGCAAACACATATAGGGTGCGTTACGCAGTAATCTCTTATTGCGATCTCATCGCAGCCAGGTTTTTCCCATATCCTTTTGGGGTTGCTGGGGCACTAGACATTCATCGGTTAACCTCATCATGGCACTATTCAAGGCGGCTGGTTTCATCATTATGATCCAGTTAGATTAAGGTGCGTAACGCAGTTATCAAGTCAGGTGTAAGCGACTTTGTTTATTGTATTAATGCACGCGTACTGAGCGTCTAATCAAGACAAGTGGCTTAGGTCTGTAGGCATATAATCAGGTTAAACCTTGTTGGTTATTAACTCATCCAATTGATTGATGCTCAGCCTTATATCCAGTTAGATGTTCAGCTCACTCAGTACCGTGACTAACTCTTTAAGAATTTTGCTTCATCGAATACCGTCTCTTTTTTAAGCATATAATAAACACAGCGACCAAGCTTATGCGCAAGCGCTGACAGTGCTTTGGCTTTGCTCATTCGTTTTTGTAGTTTTTCGAGGTATTTGTTGACGTTATGATTGTGACGCAGCAGCAATACTGCGGCTTCACAGAACGCCCATTTTAGATGTGCATTGCCAATTTTGTTGCCTTGGGTGCCATAGGTTTTACCGGCAGACTCTGCTTTACATTTGACTAACCGACTATATGAAGCGAACTTTTGTACGCTTGAAAAGCGATTGATGTCACCAATTTCATAAATAATGGTAAGTGCGAGAATGCGGCCTATACCATTAATTGTTTGTAAGATATTAAGGTGGACAGGATTGTGTTGCTTGGCCATTTGTTCAATATAATGCTCTAAAGGCTTAAGCTCATTGTGGTAGCAATCGAGTATGGCCATATTTAAATTAATGGATCGTTGCACAACGGGATCAGGGAAGTAATACCGCATCTTTTCTCTATCGCAGACGTTCTTTAAATTCACGTTGTGGGCAGGTAAATTGTACTGGCTGGCGGTATTGGCGACATGGGCTTTTAAATCAGCCCCGTGGCGAACAATTTTAGTTCTTCGGCGTAATAAATCGCGCGTAGCACGCATATCTTTGTCATAGACATAAGCAAGTGGGAAGTTTCCTCCACGGATGAGTTTGGCAATTTTATATGAATCTATTTTATCGTTTTTGGCTTTACCGCCATGAATCGCCTTCATATATAACGCATGACCGAGAATAAAGTCGATAGTGTGTTCTTTACAAAAGTCAGCGACCCAATACCAACAGTGCATGCATTCTACGCCAACCACAATGTCACCGATATACGGTTTTAGTAGTTTTAATAGGGCTTCTGGGTCATCTTTAATTTTCTTGTGAACAAGGATAAGTCCTGTATTATCAATGATACAGACGTAAAGTAATCGGGCGTGTAAATCGATTCCACAATAATATGGATGCATGTTATTGTAAAAGTTCATTGAGCTTTCTCCTGTAAGGTTGGTTGCCTTTTCAGCGTAGCGAATAATCGCGATGCTAGGGAGGAGGCTCAATGAGTATCAAGCTAATTAATAAGGACTAAAAACAGTTGGCTGTTTTCGTCCCTCAACATTTTAGCCAACAATTTTAGCTCATTATTAGGGCGTTATATGGCAGAGGCATAAGATGGAGCATTATTTATACCGAGGTGTTTCTGAAATTGATGATAAAGAAAATGATGGAAAGCTCCTACCTAAAGGAAAAGATTCATCTGTACCTGTTTATTTTGGGCAAAAGGCTGCTTGCTTTGGTGGTGGTTACACTTTTGGTAGTTCAGAGGGAAATGCGGTTAGGGCGCACCAAGTTGAAACAGGTATGAATAACGGCTGTTATATATCAACTAGCAACTGTAAAAATGTTGCTAGGAGATTTGCCACCAGTGGTAATTTAGTTGACGGATATATCTACACTCTTGATTCTACTTTATTCTCTGAATATGGAGTTATAAGCCATATTCTTCCCGGTTCAGAAAATACGGGTGAATACGAAGTATCGATAAGAGCTAATAATAATGGTCCAATACCAAAAGAAGTTATTATTAACAAGGAAATGGTCAATGCCATATAACAATCACATAAAGCAGACCTAGGATAGGTGTATATTAAAAGTTATGGATAAAATCCCTACATCAAAATGGATCAGAAGCCTTGAAGCTTTCCTTGAACTTTGCTTTAAACTTTTAGGTATTTATATTGTGTACTTTGCCATTAACTGGCTAGGTAAAGATCTCTTCGGTTCTGACTTTAGGCAAGATACTTTATTAAGCCTGCTGCTATTACCAGCCATCTATGTTTTACGTGACTTACTCATAATTTTTGAGCCTTTCTTTGCTGTTGTTAAAAAATCTGAACTACAAGTTACAGTAAAGAGCGGTATAACTCCCAGAGTAATCGATACGCTTAACATAGCTAGCGTGGACAACATTGAAATTGTTAAAACACCATTAGGTTATTGCTTCAATTACGCATCTATCAGGTTATGTGGGCGTGGTGGCTCTCTTGATATGCCGTATGTCATAGATGCAGAAGAAGTTAGCAAAACAATTAATATTAGTGTTGAATAGCAACATAAAAAGCAAATAAACTAGGACTAAAAACAGTTTGTTGTTTTTCGTTCCTCAAAATTTTAACAAACAACTTTAAGCCTGTTAGTTGGGCGTTAACTTTTTCTCGGAGATTACTGCATGTGGCAGTTTACAGGTGATATTGAATACGCTTGCGATCAATGTTCAGAGACTGACTCTATTCCCATTGACAATTTTGATCACGATTTTATGGGATCTGAGCGTTCAATGGGTTATGAAGAAATACATGTTTTAACATATCAATGTAGTTGTTATGAATGTAGTAATGATATTGAATTGAAATTTGAAGTTTCAGAATATCCTATAGGGATAATAAATTTTACTATCGATAAATGTGAAGGTGCAAATGCTTTAAATAAACCTGATACGGAAGATGTACGTGAGATTTACTCTGCTAGGGACTTATTTGACCTTTATGAAAGTATTTCTGAATTAGTAACCTCTTTACAACATCAGCCTGAATTATTAGGTGAATTGGTTCCTCGACAATTTGAAGAAGTGACGGCTGAAATATTTAGAGACAAGGGCTTCGAAGTTGAATTAACCAAAAGAACCCGTGATGGTGGCAAAGATATAATTGCTTTAAATAAAGATAATCTTGGTTTTAAAACTAAATACCTTATTGAATGTAAACATTATGCGGAAAATAACAAAGTAGGTGTAGATGTTGTTCGTAGTTTATATGGTGTTAAAAACTCTAGGAATGGCGGGAATCTTGGGATTATAGTTACAACATCTACGTTTACTTCTGATGCGCGTAAATTCCTTGATAATGAAGCTCAAACGAGCTTAGATTTATCTTTAGCGGATAAAAATACAATTTTAGAATGGTTGGCTGATTACAACAAAAACTAACAAGAACATTAGACGGAACTTGTTCTTCGCCCCGTTTATTAGGTCTCTCTAGTATTTCCCTCATACACATTTGTAGGATTTATTTGCATTAGCAGTGCTGGATTATCTATCGGTTTAAACCCATATTGCGCATACAGGCCATGGGCATCAGAAGTGGCTAATAAAAAACGCCTAAGCCCTTGCAGCTCAGGGTGCTCTACTATCGTTTTAACAAGTAACTTGCTCAGACCATTACCTTGCAAATCTGGAATAATAAATACATCAGCCAAATAGGCAAAAGTGGCGTTGTCGGTTACTACACGGGCAAAACCTATTTGCTCGTTTTGGGCACTATAAACACCAAAACACATTGAGTTATCAATCGCTTTTTGCATCACGCTTTTGGGTATTCCTTTAGCCCAATAGCTATTAGCAATAAAGTTATAAATAACGCTCATGTTAAGCTTGCTTTTATCTGTGCTTATTGTGAAATTGCGGGTATTTACAGTCATAGCTTATTGTCTTTTTATCATAAAATTTGAATCAGTAATCTTTAACATTTTTTAACTGTTTATCGTGTACTTTTGAAAGCACTAACAGCGAGCAAATAGCCCCAAGTAACGCAATTCCCATATCAGATTGAGTATCCCATACGTACCCTTGCGTACCTAAAAATGCTTCTGCGTTTTCACCGCTTAATACTGCAACCCACCACTCTATTAGTTCGTAAAAAGCACTAAACGCTAAACATATCGATACAACGAACACATTTAGCCAGCCTTTACCATTTACTACGTTTTTGCGTAGTAATATTTCACGCGCTAATAATGCAGGCACAAACCCTTGAAAAAAGTGCCCTACTTTGTCGTAGTTGTTACGCTCACTGCCAAATAAGTTATCAAACCAAGGGACTTCGGCGTAGGTGTAATGCCCGCCAACCATTAGCACAATGCAATGCGCTAATATAAAGCCATATAAAATGGGGGTGAGTTTAAAATGCTTATAGCTGCTTGCCATAAGTACTAAACCAATGATTGCGGGGATAACTTCAAGCAGCCAAGTAAACTGATCTTTTGGGTTAATTCCGGACCAAATTAATACAATAAAAAACAGGCCAAGCCATAAATACTTCATTTAGAATCCTTGTCTAAATTGATTGAATTTACAGCATTTTATATATCTAAATCGCCCGATGCTACCTATAGTTTGTTTTAGCGGTTAATCGATTAAATAAGCGAGGGAAAAACCGTTTAATGGTCGGGGCCCAGCCACTTAAGCCTTTACCAACAATTACTTCGTCTTTTTTATTACCAATTGCGAGGATCATTTTTTTAGCGGCTACGCTTACATCCATGCCATTTTCTATTGAGTGCTCTGGCTTGTTTTGCGCTATGCCTTGCTCGTTTAACGAATTATGTGCAATGGCGGTTTTAATAGAGCCAGGGCAAATAGTTAAGCAATGAATGTTATGCTCTGCAAGCTCTGCACGCAGGCAATCCATAAAGCCTACTACCGCGTATTTAGAGCCTGAATAGCCCGTTCTAAATTTAGAGCCTACTTTACCCGCAACGCTACTAATAGAAACAATAGAGCCGCTGCGCCTTGCTACCATACTAGGCGCTACCGCTTTGGTAAGTGCTATTAGGCCAAAGTAGTTAACCTCCATTAATTGGCGGTAAACATTAAAGTCGTTTTCTAAAAATAGGCTGCGCTGTGACACCCCGCCGTTATTAATTAAAATATCGATTGCAGGTAATGTCTCGAGTAAATTAGTAACCTGATCCAAAACAGCCTCCGGTGCTGACAAATCAAGTGGCAGTACAATGTGGCCATCGCCGTGTAAGCTTTGCTTTAGTTTGTTAAGTTTATCAACGCTTCTGGCGGATAAAATAACATTAGCCCCAAGCTGGGCAAACTGAGTTGCGAGCTCTTTACCAATACCTGATGATGCACCTGTGATCCATACGGTTTTATTTATATAATCCATGCGTTATTTACCTTTATGTTCTCTGGTGCTAATACTTATCGTATTAGGTCGCTTATTATTATGCTTTAGTTGGGCCTGCTATGGCGTTAACTTCATCTTCTAAGGTTTTATAAAAACCCATTAAGAATAAAAGTTCAACGGTTACATATAAAGGGCCAATAATTAAACCGATTAAATCATCCACAAACGCGGGCTTTTTACCTTCATAATAATGGCCAATAAACTGTAATACCCAACCAAATACAAATACGCCAGCGCCAATACTTAACCAAGGCCAAAAAGCCAGTGCCGCGATTGGCTGCGCCGCTAAAAGTAATAAGGTAAACAAAACACCCATTATTAAGCCAAGCGACACGCTCAGCATTAAGTAATACACCACACTTGCAAAAACAAAAAGCTGCGCACCATCAATAATTAAGCTGCCAATGGGTATTTGAATACGTGCTAACAAGCACAGCACGGCAAATACAATAAGCGGAATGCCAAAAAAATGAGTTAAGACGTTACGTTTAGAGCGATGGTACAAACCGTATGTACCAAGTTGTTGCTGTAGGGTTTTCATGTGTGTGCCTTTTATTGTGTTTTTTTACACTATATCAGGCTTTTAAAATATGACTCTGTCGGGTTGCCGACATTTACTGGCTACAAAGTTGCTCTAAAGCTGATTGGTTTAAAATGGTTACTTTGTTATAGCCAAGTTCGATGAGTTGCTGCTTTGCTAATTTTTTGAGGATTTGATTGGCGGTTTGCCGTGTAAGGTATGTCATATCAGCCAATTGTTGCTGCGACAGAGTAAACGTATGGCCATTACTTTGCGCTAAGTGTGCACACAATATGAGTAAGCGTTTTGCTACACGTTGCTCGGCGCTTAATAGTGCGTGATCTTCCATGCTAGTAAACATAACACGCAATTTTTGGGCAAGGAGTAACCCAAAGTCTTGCCAATAATGCGGATATTGTTTTAACAGTTGCTCAAGTGCACGATGAGGAACAAAACACAGTGTCACATCGGTTTGCGCATAAACATCGTGGGTGCGCATTCCGCGGTCAAATAAAGTGACTTCGCCAAACCACAGCGAGGCGTCAACAAAGCTTAAAACAGCTTCTTTACCATTGTTACTTACCCCACTAATACGCACCACACCACTTAATACAGCATAAATACCGTCGTGTTCGTCACCTCGTAAAAAAAGCGATTGGTGCGCGCTTAGGCTTAAACATTTTGCGTGGCTTAGTAAAAACTGCTTTAAGTGTGTATCTCGGCCAGAAAACCACTGCCCTTGTTCAATAATGTGACACTGTGCTTTGCTAAGTTCTTTCATTGCATTGTGTTTATATGTGGTTTTAGCTCTTTAGCTAACGACTTTGGTAGGTCTAAATTGCTGGCAATAACAAAATCGTTATAGGCTTCATTACCGGAGAAAAACTCCCCTATAAGCGTTTTATTTTTATATACATTCACTGTAACACCACTACCCATTCCACCTGCATTAATAATGTAGTAATAGTAATTGCCTTTGTTAAAAAACAAAATGCTTTCGCCTATTTTTCCTATTTGGCGATAGTAGCTACCAAATGGCTGCGCTGCTGTGGCTTTGTACTCTAGGCCAATTTTTTGCTCCGTGCCATAACGATAAGTAATAGCCGAGTTATCATTAGCCACACACACAGACAAAATATTGTCAGTGGGTTTTAGTGTATAAGTCACATTTGCGGTTGGGTTTCGTATCACCTTTTGCATTTTAGCATTTATATAGGCTGTTTCCCCGCGTTTACAATGACTTGGTACAACTCCCTCTATTAGGCCTTCTACAGCAAGTCGCTGTTTTTCTACAGCAGCCACCGGTAAATTAGCGTTTTCTTTTTTAGCCACTAACGGTGTTTTACTGCTACTAAATAAACCCACTTCCTCATCGCAACCATTTAAAAAGAGTACGGGAATACAATAGCAAAAAGAGATCAATTTGAAACTCATACTAATTCCATCTAATACAACTTAACCTTAAAATAGCGGCAAAATTAAGCACTAGCAACCATTAAAATTGGTAAGTTTTATAAAACATTTTTTTAGTCATGTTATGCAAATATTGCTTTACTATTTAGTGACTTATTTAATATTCATTTACACATAAACTGGTTTATTTACGTTCAATTCATAAACAAGCCGATATACGTATATCTATTTTTAATATTAGGATAATGCGCTTTTTTTATGCGCTAACGCAATTTAGTAGCGGCTAAGAGCTGAGCTTTTATTTATAGCCACAGGCTGTGGTAGGTAATTTATTTGAGATAGAAGGCGCTGCGGTGATCTTTCTTAATCAGAACACTTTAACGTAGCAAGGTTTATTTTGGGCTCTAGTCGTATTAGCGAGTAAGTTAGCGCATGCCTTTTAAAGGCATGCGCAGTAAATAATAACAACACGTAATCTTAAAGCTTAAGACAACCTAATCAGACGACGAGTCGTTTTCTTCACGCTTGTAGATATAAGTTTGCTGTGTTTTGAAGCCAAAACCTAATGTATCGCTGTCATTTACAAGTTTCACTTTACCATCAACAACAGTTAGCCCTGGGCCGTTAATTTCAGGCGGTTTGATTGGGTTTACGGCGCCTTCACCAGTTAGGCTTGGGCCAATTAAATAAAACTGGCTCACTTGGCTAACAGGTACTGTTTCTTCGTACTCGTAGCCATCACCTGGGATACCATCATCAGGTGTTGGCACATCACATAATCCATTATTGTTAGCATCTATACATGAGTCGCCTTCACCAAAATACAACTGAGCGGTATCGGGTACATCGTAGCTGGTAGTAAATTTAAGTTGGTCGTACACTTTTGTGCCATAGTGTAAATGAAAAGCGTACATTGCACCTCCGCCCCCCGTTAAAGAGCACTGATTTTTATCAGACTCCAGAGCAGGTGTAAACGATGTATAATAAGCTACACCTCCTACCACGGTGGCTGCAGCCAATGATTTTTCACCATTACTTAGCTCATATCGCCACCCTTTAAAGCCAGCTAAATCGGCTTCAAGTTCTACAAACTCATCAACATTATCTAGTGCATTACCAAATGGGTCGTCATTCATAAGCATTAAATCACCTGGCAGTATGGGCTCTGGTGTATTTTGTGAATCGAAGGTTTGAGTCACGGTATGCTCATCACGAATCATGTAAAGGTGATCTTGCTCATTGGTTGCAAGCGGGTTTGATCGATTACCACTGCCTATCACAATTGCATCGTAAGGTGTGTCTAACCGTGTGGTTATTTCCTCACCACCATAGCTCGTTTTACTTACTTTACTAAACATAGTTCGTGCGACTAATGGCTTGTAAAAAAAGCGTCGGTCTTGCGTTGCTAATGAACTGCCAAGCTCTGCTAATTTGTAATGAGAAAAACTATTTTTGTCAGCACCTGGCATATCAACACGCCAAATGTTCCCCCCAGTATCAGTAGCATATAAACGGTCAATATAGCCATCGTAATCGGAGTCAAGCGTTGCTATATCGGCAGCTATACTGTGCTTACCTTGAAAATTGTTATCATCGGGTGTTAGTGCCCATACTCTTTCACCGGT
Source organism: Pseudoalteromonas sp. P1-13-1a (assembly GCF_001401875.1). NCBI lineage: Bacteria > Pseudomonadati > Pseudomonadota > Gammaproteobacteria > Alteromonadales > Pseudoalteromonadaceae > Pseudoalteromonas > Pseudoalteromonas sp. P1-13-1a. Next base: position 12,268 of record NZ_LKDV01000012.1, read on the forward strand.
TTTAGCTTTAACAATGTAAATGGCTGTACCAGAGTTATCCTCACTTCGAATTGCGTTGTCTTTGTTTGTATCGTATCCGCCACCAAATACCAGTAAAGGCTCATCGCCAAACGCCTTAATATAGGCTATTTGCGGTTTAGACCAGGTTTGAGCTAAGTATTCAAACCCTTGCGAGCCACCAACAATAGGTTTATTCCATAACTGTTTTGGTTTATCTGGTGAGCTAATATCAAGTGCGTAATAGTTTTCCCCCCCGCGGCGCATGCCAGCAAACGCCCATACTTCATCACCTTTAGTGGCATCTATTACGCCGTCATTTAAGCCGTCACTGTTTAAACTTTTATTGTTAAAAAACACACTAATGGGCCCATCCATACCATACACTTTGGTATTGGCTTGATTGGTACGAAGTGCAGGTATATTTTTTAAAAGCTCAGCAGGTATAAATGCCCACTCTTCTTCAATGCTGTCACCTTTATCGTTAAACATGTGTAAAAAGCCAGCATTAGTACCCACTAAAATACGTATGTTGCCATCACCATAATCAATAGATACCGGCTTAGAGTGCAACGGATCACCAAAAATATTAGCACGCTGATCTACTGATGAGGCATCACCATCTTCGTTATCTACATCCATGCCTCTTGCCCAGCTAATATCAGTGCTCGATATAGCAATATCAGTACCTGGTATGATGCCCCCGATGGCATCTGACACTATATTTAAAATTTCTTCTACTCTATCAAAGGTAAAATCAACAATTTTGCCGCCTGAATCTATATACAGCTTACGGCTTTGTGAATCTAAACTTGAAAGTAAGTAGTTTACGCCCCCTTGTGCGACTAAATTACCATCGGCCGGTTTATTTGAGGGTAGCCAAAACGTGCGAGCGTCTTCTTTAATTAAGCCATCGTCACCTATTGCCTCATTACCTGTTGAGTCAACAATGGTAGAGCCCGACATAGCTAGTTTTTTTAAATTCCCGCCCCAACGAGCACCGGTTTCTGGGTAGAACATTGTAAAATAAATAGCCTCACGGCTACGAGTTTGGTCAACATTATTACTGGCAACAGTTGGGGAGGAAAAAGTATCGTTTACTTCTCTTATTTTAGAAATGGTGCTATTTAATTTCTCTGAAAGCTCCGCAGAAGTATTTGCATGTAAATATTCTCCACCACCTACTTGAGCTGTTTGTTCTAGTAGCTTTTTACCTTTAGTACTCATTCCACTGCCAAAACCTATGGTAAATACTCGTCCACTATCGGCTATTTCAGGCGTGCTATCGTACAAATCAACTTCTACATCACTTGTTCCATGAATTATTTGTGCTAGTGCAGCCAAATAACTACTACTTGTTTTACTGGGGTTGTAACCAAATTTTTGTTTGTATAAATCTTTTATATCATTATTACTTTCAGTGTCACTTTGCGGATCGCCATCCGTCATTAAAATAAGGTTAATAGAATTATCACAGCGCTCATCGCTATCTAAATCAGTTTCGAATGGCGAAATATATGTAAGAGTGGTTACTTTTTTATTTTTTTTATAATAATTTTTTTCATAAGTAATCGTTTTCCTTAAAAAACCTTCATCTCCTGAATATTCTTCATACCCGTATAAAACTTGTTGCCCAGTTAAGTATAAATAAGCTTCCCATAATGTTTCAGTAACTGGTGTACTACCACTAGCAGGTAGGCTCTTTATCTGATTTTTAACCGTAGTTCTTGAAGAGCCAATTTCAGCCATAACATACCCGCCGTAGTTATTTTGAAAGCGCATAAGACCAAAATCAATCGACTCATTATTATTAATCAAGTCGGTCATTGCATCTTTAGCAGCATCAATTTTTCTTGGCCCATTATCAGGAAGTTTATCCCACATACTCCCAGATGTATCAAATACAATTAAAACTCGAGGCTTTTCATCGGTTTCTACATTGTGGTTTACGTAAAGCTCTATATCTTCGGCGGTAACAGAAAGGCTAATAGTTGCAACAATAAAAGACGCAACTACGCTATTGAATTTGAATTTCATTTTTAAATCCTTTTACCTACGCAAAAATTACGTAGCTTCCTAAGAGCGCAGTTACTTATATAATTTTTTAATTAGAAATAGCAACTAACACGCAAAAACAACCTACTCAAATTAATTATGAGTAGATTAAATAAACATTAATACTAACTGAATCAGTAAAATCCTTACAACTTTAAATAAAAAAGGCCAAAACATAAAGCTTTATGATGATAATAAGGTTTACTTTATAAGAGCTTACAAACGGAATAGTCCCGTTTTTAGATATAATAGACGATTCAAAAGTGCGATTGGATCTTTTTTTAAATGGTGGGGAGCTAACAATATTAATGGGTGACCTAGAATATTGTTATTCAAAGGGTTACAAAAATAGCGTAAGTACAGGCAGATAAAGGAACACAACTAATTAACATATAAAGTGAAGATTACTGCCAAATAAACAATTTAAAAAGCATGTTCAATATTTTCACTTATAATGCAAAAACCCAGTTAAGTAGCTACCAAACTGGGGCTTTAATAATTTCCGCTTATAAAGATAAATCTTCTTTAGCACGCGTTAAATTATGAGATACCAGTGAGTTTTTAGAGATTTGGTACGCTTCGTATAAATCTGAAAGGCCTGCGGTATCTTTTTTGGCCATCATGCGAGCTACTCCACGGTTACTTAATGCAAACGATGTTAGTTCGCGTACTTTTAAACGTGGGCCGCGGCTTTCTTTTAATAAGGCTATTGCTTGTGTACAAATGGCTTCCGCTTCTGTGTAGTTTTTAGACTCTACATTAAGTGCACAGCTATTAAATGGCTGTTCAAACTCCGGCGCTGCGGTTACAGAATCTTCAATAACCATTAATTTGTAGTCACTTTGATCAGCCATTGCAGCAGCTGAGCAAGTTAAGAATGAGCCAAGAGCGATGGTTTTTAAAAGTGTACGTTTCATGATTATCTTCCTGTTTGGTTAGTCGTACTTGTTGCCGACAACTTAACTTTAGATAATTTTGGTTACAGCGACAAACGATAAAAACAAACCTAATAAGTGAGAAAATCTAACTTATAGACTTTAGTCTAATGCCTACTGTAAATAGCGTTTCTTTCACTTTTAAAAAATACTGTAAAAACAAACGATTTAGCTACTATGGCAGTTAATTAGTAAAAGCCATCTATGCATAAAACTGGGTTAGTGAGCAGTCAATTTTTTATGCGGGTTTAAAAAAAACATTTGTCTCCACCCTTGGCTTTGTGTTGTATAAAGCCACGGTATAGGCACAAGCGATAGTATAGAATAATGCACATGAGGTTGCTTTCCTGCAGCATTACCGGTATCACCCAGTAAGCCAATTTGACTGTTTATGTTAACTACATCCCCTGCACTTACATGGTAGTCATTTAAATGTGCAAAATAGTGCACGCGCCATTTTGCACCTAATACCGCAACCACTTTGCCACCTTGGTTTAGTTCGCCTGAAAAAATAACAATGCCGCTTGTTGCAGCAACCACAGGCGTGTTTTTAGCGCCAAAAATATCAATGCCTTTATGCACACCTGAGCGCCCCCATGGCGCATACCAAAATGTATTGTGATTCCAATCCTTACTTGTAGCGCCTTGCACAGGAATTACTAGCTTCTCAGGAATGAGTAAACCCGCTATTAATAAAATTAAAACTTGCGCCCAAAGTCCACTTTAAGACTCTCATTGCATTCCCTTTGTTGCAAATAGTCATTAAATTATTAATGACAATACCTTAACGCCTAGTGAGTATTATTAGAATGAAACACTTTTTTAACGTGCACTAAACTCATTAATTTTAATACAGGCTTTATTATTAATTGCGCACTGCCCGCTATAAAAAGCCAGGTACCGCTTTCAATTAATGACTCATTTAAAAAGAAAAAACTACCAATTAAAAACCACACCGCAATTAAAAAATCGTTAACTGCGCCCAATGCTTCATAACGGCGTTGGATAGTAATATGCTCTTGTCCTAAGTCTAAGTTAAGCTGATTTTTGCTAGAGCCCATAAATACTACTCACTCTTTAATTTTGAAATTAAACTAACCTGCTTTTACAAGCTAAGCTTATCAGAATAATACAATAGCAAAATACACTTAATCAAAACGTTGATTTATATCAGTCAGCATTTTTATAAATTTATTTCCGCACTTAGAGCTAATCATTTAAACAAAGCCTATCTAATAATCTCGTTGTGTTTAATTGAACCGCGTAGAATCTTTCTTACTCATAATAAGCCCCAAATTTATAAGGCCATTTAAGGGCGTAATAACACACACAAAAAAGCCCCTACCTAATATAAATAGGTAGGGGCTTTTTTGTGACTCTCGCTAATTAAATTGCTTTATAAGGCAAGCTCTTCTTTAGCACGAGTTAAGTTATGAGACACCAATGTGTTTTCAGAAATTTGTACTGCTTCATATAAATCAGCTAATGCTGCGGTATCGTTATGTGCTTTTAAGCGTGCAACACCACGATTACTTAACGCATACGATGTAAGCTGGCGTACCTTAAATTTAGGGCCTTGTGCATCTTTTAACAGTGCAATGGCTTTAGTACAAATTTCTTCAGCTTGAGCGTAGTTTTTTGATTTAACATTAAGTGCACAGCTATTGAATGACTGTTCAAGAGGCTGCGGAGCAGTTTCGGTTTTAATAACCATTAGTTTGTAGTCACTTGAATCAGCCATTACAGCTGCTGAGCAAGTTAGTAATGAGCCAAGAGCGATGGTTTTTAAAAGTGTACGTTTCATGGTTTATCTTTCCTAATTAAGTTAGTCGCGCTTGTTGCCGACAACTGAACTTTAGAGTAATAGCTCAGCGCCGACAAACGAGAAAAACAAACTCAATAAGTGAAGAAATTTAACCTATAGACTTTAGTCTAATATACGTACAAACTTAAATGTTTAACAGCATGTAAACTAGTGTAGTTACTGCTTGTTTTGAAAAAAGTTTTAAAACAAGTGGTATGCAGTGGCTATGCACACACGCCACTAAACTGTACAAAAATAAAGCGTTAAAATTATTTAGCTTTTATGCTTGTTGCGACTTTTCCTACGCTTAAGCCTTGCACTAAAATTGAAAAAACCACTACTGCATATGTTAAAGCAAGTAATATATTACGCTGCGCTCCATCAGGTAACTGCAATACTAGCGCCACTGAAATCCCGCCACGTAAACCTCCCCAGGTTAACACTTTCCATGCACCGCAGGGCAGTTCAAGCTGTTTATTAAAAACACTTGTTGTTAAGCCAACCACAATTAAGCGTGCGCCTAGCGCAATAAAAATAGTTAAAACGCCCGCCACCAGCAGATTAGCGGAGTACATAATCATCACCACCTCAAGGCCAATTAGCACAAATAAAATGGCATTTAAAATTTCATCAATAAGTTCCCAAAACAAATCAACATAGTGACGGGTTTTATCACTCATTGCTAAATTACGGCCGTGATTACCCACCATTAACCCCACCATAACCATTGCAAGTGGCCCCGATAAGTGCCAGTGGCTCGCCAATGCATAACCGCCTATAACACCCGCGAGCGTAAGTAATACTTCTTCTTGGTAGCTATCTATCGCCTTTAATAAATAATTTAAAGCGCCCCCTAATACTAAACCAAATGCAATACCGCCGCCTGCCTCAACAGCGAGCGTATGAGCAACAGAATAAGTAGTAGGTATTTCACCACTGGTTAAAATGCCTAATAAAAGCGCAAACACGACCACGCCTATACCATCATTAAATAACGACTCCCCCGCTATAACAGTTTCAATACTTTTAGGGGCGCCCGCAGAGCGTAAAATTCCCATTACTGCGATGGGATCAGTTGGCGAAATCAACGCACCAAATAATAAACACCATATAAACGATAGGTTAAACCCTAATAAAGGCACCACAATGTATAACGCAGCAGCAATAATAACTGTCGAAATTAGCGTACCGGCACACGCTAAAATACCTATGGGTAATTTATAACGTCTTAAGTCACTTACATTTACGTGCAGCGCCCCTGCAAAAAGCAGCATGGAGAGCATGCCATCGAGCAAAACGTGAGTAAAATTGAGTTGATCAAGTAGGCTTACTTCGTAATCAATAAGTTTATCAAACCCTAAAAAGCCCAAAAATATCGCAGCAATAGATACCAAAAGCGAGATAACCATCACTCCAATGGTGGTTGGCAAGCCAATAAACCGGTTATTAATATAAGCAAGTAATGCGGTTATTGTTAAAAAAATCGCGCTGATTTCAAATATACTCAACGTACTCGTGACATCCATAGTCTTACTCTCTTATATGTATAAACCAACTAGTGTTCACTTTTTACATTGCCCTTTTAAGCCCCGTAACGTAAAAAGCCCATGTTAAGTACAAACTTAACATGGGCTTTTTATACACTGGCTTAATTAAAGCATGTTTAGCACTTTTTTATAGTGCAAGCTCTTCTTTAGCAAGTGTTAAATTATGAGATACCATTGTACTGTTAGACATTTGCGCTGCCTCGTACAAATCAGCAATAGCTGCTGTGTCATTATTTGATTTTAAGCGCGCAACCCCTCGGTTACTTAACGCGAATGACGTAAGTTGGCGTACTTTAAATTTAGGGCCATCTGCATCTTTTAATAGTGCAATTGCTTTTGTACAAATTGCTTCAGCCTCAGCATAATTCTTAGATTTAACATTAAGAGCACAGCTGTTAAATGACTGCTCAAGTGGCTGTGGTGCAGTGGCTTGTTCGATAACCATTAATTTGTAGTCACTTGTATCAGCCATTACAGCAGCTGAGCAAGTTAATAAAGAGCCAAGAGCGATGGTTTTGATAAGTGAGCTTTTCATGATTATATTCCTGTTGAGTTAGTCGTGCTTGTTGCCGACAACTGAACTTTAGAGAATTACCATAAAAACGACAAACGATTAAAACAAACTTAATAAGTGAATAAATCTAATCTATAGACTTTAGTCTAATGCCAAATTACTAATTTACGACAATTGGTATTTATAAAAACAACCAACGAAACTTAAACTTATTGAGTGCGTTCTAGTAACTTAACTACTTGGGCTACAACCATTTCTGGCTCATCTTTTTGCGGGTAGTGATAGCTTTTATTTGTTATAACTACTTCACCTTGAGAAAATGTATTAGCCCACTTTGAATGGAAGTCGCCCCACATTTCACGCGCTTTGTCGGTAAAAAATAATACAGATGGCCTTTTATACTTTTTAACTGAGGCAATTACTGTCACGGGTATATCAGCAATTTGTGGATAATCGGGCAGTGGACGTTTTGCCCAAAAATCTAAATACTGATTCGACATTCCATTTTTTATATCGTCGAGCTTTATTGCTGCAATTTCTTTTTCAGCGCGTGGCAAATCTATCGCGCGCATAATATCTACATCGTGCTCTGATGCAGGCTCAATTAACATCAACGCTTTAATCTGATTAGGGTATGTTGCAGCAAATACACGTGCAATATAAGCACCATAAGAGTGCGCAACATACACAACAGGCTCTTCTATTTTCAGTGTTTTGAGTAATAACGCAGCCTCAGCTGCATATTCTTCTGAGCTATAGTTTTTCTTTATTTGCGAAGAACCACCATTACCAATACGAGAATACCGTATAACTTTACCGTGATTGGTAAGTGATTCAAAAACCGGGTCCCAATCACTTAAACCAGCAGAACCACCCGCTTCAAGTAAAATAGTATGTTTACCTTTACCAGCTAGCTCGTATTCAACGTCAAAGCCATTTACTTGAACTTTAGCCAGCTCAGCCATGGCACAATGGGAAATTATAAGTAAGCTGAAAATAGTAACTTTTATTAATTTTTTCATCATTATAAATGTGTTTCATTATTAAAATTATCTTCAATGCTAAATACTTTTATGCGTAGTTTCTAGTAAGATTATGTACAATTGAATTTAATCATATATTACTTGACGTGTTAGTTTTTGTACTCTGGCCTTTTATTAAAGGTGTGAGCCTGAAGCTAGGGTTTAATAAGGGTAATTTTATTTTTGTAGTGCCTGATGTAGAGTGCATTTACGGTTTGTAAACCAAGCCATCTTTAAACAGCTTATTACCAAAGTGGACACTATTTCCTAAAAGCCGCTAACCCAACTGACCTGAACAACTAAGCTACCATTGTAAGTAAGTGGTTATAAAAAGATTAATAATAATAAATTAAGGGAATAATTATGTTTTTTCAAAAAGAAGATAACAAAGCTATTATCAGAAGCTTTCTAGATTTACAGCTATTAAAAGAGGATGAAAATAAATTCTTTGAAAGTGACATGGCTGATGCCAATTTTGATTTGCTTAAAACTTCAGCAAATATCATCAAAAATACATTCAATTACCCAGTCGCTTGGGACAATTATACAAAACTAAATATCGGCCTTTATGGCGAACAGTTTCTTGATTGCATTAAAAAGGTTACGAATACTTCTGTTAACAATGATCATATATGCCCTCATATCCAAAATCTTTACTTAAACTCATTAAGGTTTTTCTTTGAAATTGATTTTATGCTGAAAGAAGGTGAAGACGAGCATGAAGGATTTAAAAAATCTATTTCTGGAATGAACATAAAAAAAGAAGCTGTTAGCAATACTATAAATGAACTTTTTGATAACGAATTTAAATTAGAGTTACTTTACATCATTAACTCAACTCCACTTTTAATTACAAAAAATTTATTTCACTCTGAACAAATTAAACTTTTTTCTACATTTGACGAAAAGAGATTAACTGCTGAAGAAACATTAAATAATATTGCTAGCTCAAAAGAGGAAATTACAAAGAAAATATCTGATTTTCAAACTGAATTAGAACAAAAAGAACAAACAGTTGAAAATTTACAAGCCACATTAGATAAGCAAGAGACTGCTTTTAACTTTGTTGGATTATACAAAGGCTTTAATGAGCTAGCAAAGCGGAAACAAAAAGAAGCTACTAATACTTTTTGTTTTCTTATCGTATTAGCATTTTCATTAATTGCATTTCCTTTGTCCGCTATGATCTCCATATACAACCCTAACGATATTAGTCAGAGCTCTACTATTTCGACACATCTACTAAATTTATTACCTCTTATTTCGTTAGAGATAATTTTGCTCTATTTTTTCAGAGTTGTGCTACATAACTATAAATCAATTAAGGCTCAAGTTCTTCAGGTAGAGCTTAGACAAACTCTTTGTCAATTTATCCAAAACTACGCAGATTACTCAAAAGAAATTAAAAAAGATGATCCCGCTGTTTTAGAAAAATTCGAAAACCTTATTTTTAGTGGGATTATCAGTGATGCTGAAAATCTTCCTAGTACATTCGATGGAATGGATCAAATTACAAAATTACTATCATCTTTAAAGAGGACTTAAGAGTATGAAACGGATTGTTTTTATAATTTGTGGAATTGCAGGGCTAGCCGCCATTATCGCAATTATATTTTTTGTATCGAAATTTGGGTTTGGCCCAGCCTCTACAATCAGTAACTGGGGCGCAGTTGGTGACTTTTTTGGTGGTGTGCTTAACCCCACGTTCGCTTTACTCAGCTTAATTTTAATTGCTTATACACTAATGCAAAATAAAAAAGCGCTAGAGCAAAGTGAAAAAGCAATACAACAAGGCACTGAAGCAATCGAGCAAAATGAAAGAGCATTACAAGTAAGTAATGATGAGTTGGCTCTTACTCGAAATGAACTTGCTAATTCAGCAACAGCATTAGAGGAACAAGCAAAGTTACTTGCAGTACAAAGTTTTGAAACTACCTTTTTTAATATGTTGGAATTGCATAATAAACTTATCAATCAGTTCATTTATATTCACGAAAACTCCCATGAGAGGATCTCAAGAAAACTTAATATAGATTCTTACTCTGCCGGAACAGTTATGAAGGTAGAGCCCGGGATAAAAAGCATCAATCGATTATTAATGGCTATAGAAAACGCAAATAATAAAATTGTTAGTAACAAATCAATTATTTTAACGTTTTCAATGTTCTATATATATGAAAATAAAGAGTTTGGTAGGTACTTTAGAAATCTATATCAAATTTTGAAATTAATAAAAAACAGTTTCCCCGATATAGGTATTCAAAAAAAGTATAGTAATATTCTCAGAGCCCAATTATCAAATCAAGAATTATCATTATTAATTTTAAACTGCTTATGTCCGCATGTGGATAATGGCGAGTTTAGAAAGTTAGTAATTCACTTCGAGCTACTCGAACATTTAGATATCACCTACAAGTTAGGGGATAATTACATCGCTACTTTCACAATAAATAACCCAACACTGAATTTGACTAGTAATGAAATCGATCAGTATTTTTCAACAGATACTAGTGGCAAGCTCATTAAGACTGCTTTTGGGCGAAACTCTCAAATTATGGATTATTGTAAGTTCAAAAACCTGGTAGACCAGTAGTACTAAAAAGCCTACTAACAGTAGGCTTTCTTATAATAAAGCTCGTTTTCTCACCCAAACCTATAAACTCCCTCGCCCATATGCCATAATCTAAATAATTCATTATTTTAGTAACTTGGCGCGTATTTAGGCGCATTTAAGTTAACTACTCAGGGTTTTCAGTATGGCATATCAAGAACAAAATCAAGCAACAATCTACTGGCACGATTATGAGACATGGGGGGCGAGCCCTCAAAAGGATAAGCCGAGCCAATTTGCGGGTGTTCGTACCGATCTTGATTTAAATATAATTGGCGAGCCGCTTATTGAATATTGTAAGCCGCAAGCGGATTACTTGCCCCACCCTGAGGCGTGTTTAATTACGGGCATTACGCCACAAGTGGCGATGAAAAAAGGCTTAGTTGAGGCTGAGTTTATTGCAAAAATTCATGCCGAATTTAGTGTGCCCAATACCTGTGTGGCTGGTTATAACAGTATTCGCTTTGATGACGAAGTAAGCCGTTATAGCTTTTATCGTAACTTTTACGACCCATACGAGCGTGAATATAAAAACAATAATAGCCGCTGGGATATTATTGATTTAGTACGTGCTTGCTATGCGCTTCGCCCTGAGGGTATTGAATGGCCACTAAAAGAAGACGGTAGCCCAAGCTTTAAGCTTGAGCATTTAACAGTAGCCAACGGTATTGAACACGCTGCTGCGCACGATGCGCTAAGCGATGTAACCGCCACTATTGCACTGGCTAAACTAATAAAAGAAAAACAGCCAAAGCTTTATAACTTCTTTTTTGGGCTACGTAATAAAAAAGCGCTTGGCGATTTAGTTGATGTATTTAACATGACGCCGCTGGTACATACATCATCGCGTATTCCTGCAACGCAGGGTTGTACTACGTGGGTTGCGCCTATGAGCTTTCACCCGGTAAATAAAAACGCGGTTATTTGTTTTGATTTAACCCAAAGCCCGCAAGTCTTACTTGATTTAAACGTAGAAGAATTACGTAAACGTTTATACACCAAACGCGTTGATTTAGCCGAGGGTGATTTACCTGTTGGTTTAAAGTTAGTGCATTTAAACAAGTGCCCTATTTTAGCGCCTGCAAAAACATTATTGCCTGAAAACGCCGCCCGTTTAGGCATTGACCGCGAGCAATGCCTCGCTAATTTAGCTATTTTAAAAGCCAATACCGAGCTTCGCGATAAAGTCACTGAAGTGTTTAACGAGCAAGGCGATTACAGCGCGACCACTAACGTTGATTACTTACTTTACGATGGCTTTACCAGCCATGCCGACAAAGCTAAATTTGCGATTATACGTGATGCTAAACCAGAGGAGCTGGCTAGTTTAAATTTAGATTTTGAAGATAAAAAGTTCAATACATTACTGTTTAGATACCGCGCACGAAACTGGCCAGAAACACTAAACCAACAAGAACTTGACCAATGGCGTCAGTATTGCCAAAACAAGCTAATGCACGGGGAAGATCAACCCTCAATAAGTGCACAAGATTTTATGATCACTCTTGAAAACTTGGCGCATGAGCACGACGACAGCGAAAAGAACCTGACCATTTTAAAGGCTTTATATAATTACGCACAAAGCATGTAATTTAAATTTGTGTAGAGCACTTTTAAAACGCGATGCTTTAGCAATAAAGTATCGCGTTTTTTGTTTTATATAACTTCATTACTATAGAAAAGCCAAAAATTCTGCACAAAGAGAGGCGAATGAGAAGACATAAAAGCAATAATCTTTTTAGCTTTAACAATTCCTCTGAAAGCGCAGCGTCTCTTACCCTCTTTGTGAATAAATCACTTTACGGGCTTTGCCCGTCACGCAAGCAAGCTTGGCGTCTAAAAGTAAAACCCATACCTACACCTTGGTGGTAGGCGTAGAGCTTGCTCACGTGAAAAGCGCAGCTTTTTAAATTAAGAAATAATCCACAAAGAGAAACAAATGAGGAGCAAATGAGAAGACATAAGCCACTAATCGTTTTTAATAAATCTCTTCCTCTCAAAGCGCAGCGCCTCTTACCCTCTTTGTGAATTAATCACTTTACGGGCTTTGCCCGTCACGCAAGCAAGCTTGGCGTCTACAAGTAAAACCCATACCTACACCTTGGTGGTAGGCGTAGAGCTTGCTCACGTGAAAAGCGCAGCTTTTAATCTTTAAAATGTGAAACGTTATTTTTTATGCAGCGCTTCTATTCGTGCAAGTAAGCTTGATGTATCGTATCGGCCGCCACCAAGTGCTTGTACATCAGCGTAGTACTGATCAACCGTTGCAGTCATCGGTAACGTCGCACCGTTGTTTTTAGCTTCATCAAGCGCGATGCCTAAATCTTTACGCATCCAATCTACCGCAAAACCAAACTCGTACTCTCCTGCCCACATTGTTTTGTAGCGGTTTTCCATTTGCCACGACCCCGCAGCCCCTTTTGAAATGGTTTCAATTACTTTTTCACCATCAAGGCCTGCTTGCTTGGCAAAATGTAGGCCTTCTGATAGGCCTTGCACTACGCCGGCAATACAAATTTGATTAACCATTTTACATAACTGCCCTGCGCCCACATCGCCTAATAACTGGCTAAAACGGCTATAGGCTGCCATTACGGGTTGCACTTTAGTAAAAACAGCTTCGTTTCCGCCTGCCATAACTGTAAGCACGCCGTTTTCAGCACCAGCTTGCCCGCCTGATACGGGTGCGTCTATAAAATCGATATTTTGCAAAGCTGCTTTTGCTGCTACTTCACGCGCTACTTCAGCTGAGGTTGTTGTATGATCAACTAATACCGTGTGTGGTAACATGCCGGCTAAAACACCGTCGTCGCCATATACTACAGAGCGTAAATCGTTATCGTTCCCAACACACATAAACACTATATCGGCTTCACTTACCGCTTCACGTGGAGTGGGCGCAAAGCAACCTGTGTATTGTTCTGTCCACGTTTGAGCCTTAGCTGTAGTACGGTTATATACACACACATTAAAACCAGATTTTGCTAAATGCCCTGCCATTGGGTAACCCATTACCCCTAAACCTATAAATGCAACATTGATTGACATAAAAGTGCCTTATTTTCCTGATAACTTAGAAACTAGGCTCCGATTATGTCAATCGGATGGTGAAAAAGCGAATGAAAGTCTTTATAAAATTTCCATAAACTGGAAATTAAGTAGGTAACCTATGGATAGCATTTATCAATTTAACGCACCACTTTATAACAGTGAAAGTTTCCCCCTTAGCCAATTAAAAGGTAAAACCATACTTATTGTAAATACAGCCAGTAAGTGTAACTTTTCTATGCAGTTAAGTGCTCTTGAAAAACTTTATCAAGAATACAAAAAAAGCGGATTTACAATATTGGCGTTTCCGTGCAATCAATTTGGTCAAAATGAACCGCTTGATAATTTAGCCATTAAAGACTTTTACCAAGCGCAATTTAACGTCTCGTTTGAGGTATTTGGAAAAGTGATGGTCAACGGCCCTGAAGCGCACCCGCTTTTTAATTATTTAAAGTCGCACACACGTGGTATTTCACAAAACCGCGCCGTAAAGTGGAACTTTACTAAATTTTTAATTAATTGTGATGGGCAGCTGGTTGCACGTTACGCTCCACGTACCAAGCCCGAAACACTAAAACAGGTCATTGAGGCAAACTTACCTAGCGCGGTGAGCGCTAATAATTTAAATAACGCTAAAATAATACCCAACTTTAATGCATTAAAAGGTGCTTAATTATTCTAAATCAATAAACCGGTGGTTACTCAAGCATGCTTTATTAAACTAGTTTAAGGTTATGTATAGTACCAACCACAATAATACTTAATTATTTTTGGGGCTAAACGTGTTGCTATCTGCGTTATAAAACTCTCATTTACGACTGCTTGAATGCAGAAGGTAGAGCAATGCAGGAGCAATTGCCGAGAACAACTAAATAGCGAATTTTTTGCCTTGCTATCAACACGTTCTTCCATCCTCAAAATAGATCACTTGATTATGCGGATTGCTATAACAGCTCGGCTTTGGAGTAAATAACATGAACATTGCTTTTTTTAGTACGCAAAAATACGAGCAGCCATTTTTTGAGCGCAGTTTTAGTAAACACCCTCAAATAGAGGTTTGTTACTTTGAGCAAGCGCTTAACGAGCAAACAGCACTGCTTGCTAAAGGGTTTGATGCGGTGTGTGTATTTGTAAACGACACGGTTAATGCAGTCGTAATAGAGCAATTGGCAGAGCTTGGTGTGGGCACTATTTTACTTCGCTGTGCGGGGTTTAATAATGTTGATTTAGTTGCCGCTAAAGCACACAACATTAAGGTATTACGAGTACCCGCGTACAGCCCAGAAGCCGTAGCTGAGCACTGTGTGGCACTTATGCTTACCCTTAGTCGTAAAACACATAAAGCCTATAACCGCGTACGCGAAGACAACTTTGATTTAAACGGTTTATTAGGTTTTAACTTACATGGCAAAACAGTTGGAATTATAGGCTGTGGTAAAATTGGCCTTGCACTTTGTAAAATATTAAATGGCTTTGGCGCGCATATTTTAGTGTGCGACCCTTATGCAACACCTGACGATTACACTATTACCGATTTAGATTCGCTGCTTACGCAAAGCGATATAATTTCACTGCACTGCCCATTGAACGAGCACACACACCACTTAATAAACGATGACGCGTTTAATAAAATGAAACCCGGCGTTATGCTTATTAATACCTCGCGTGGCGCGCTACTTAATAGCAAAGCCTGTATAAACGCGCTTAAAACTAAAAAGCTTGGGTATTTAGGGCTTGACGTATACGAGCAGGAGTCTGAGCTGTTTTTTAAAAACCATAGCGATGAAATAAACCAAGACGATATATTCTCGCGCTTAGTGAGCTTTAAAAATGTATTAGTTACTGGCCATCAAGGCTTTTTTACCCAAGAAGCACTTACCGAAATTGCTAATACCACCTTACAAAATGCGCAGGAAATAAACCAAGGTAAGCAGCTCACTAATGAGGTTTTATAAATTATTTACCTTTAATTAGTAGGCACAAAAAAGCGAAGTAAGCTTTAAACTTACTTCGCTTTTTTATTTTACTTATCAGTTACTTTATGGCCTGATGATAATTAACCAAACGCAACGTTTGCAAAAACAAGGGTCATTAATATTGGGCACACAAAGCGAATATACTGTGCAAACCAATAATGCGCCCCTGTGGTTGCTTGGCGCAATTTATTACCACGCTGCCACATCCATCCTGCGGTAACAAAGTAAAACAAGCCCATAAGCGGTAATTGGTATTGGGTAAACAACATAATAACTAAACCAAATAACCACTCAAAATTTAATATAATGGCACTTGCGCATACAAGCACAATTAAACTGACAGCCCACGTGGCTTTAGTACGATCTACGCTGTGGTTTTCGACTAAAAAGGCAACGGGTATTTCGGTGGTTGAAATAGTTGATGTAACCGAGGCAATCGACATTAGTACAAAAAACAACAAGCCTATTAGTAAACCTATTTCACCCATCGTGCTAAATAGCTCTGGCAAAATAGCAAATATAAGCTGCCCTTCGCCAATTAGTTTACCGCCACTAAACACCTCAACCCCATTGTGTTGTGCAACGTAAATTGCTGGCACAATAAGTAAGCCTGCTAAAAATGCCACGCTGGTATCAAGCAGTGCAACGCTTGCGGTTAGTTTTGGCAGGTTAGCATTGGGCTGTAAGTACGAGCCGTAAATCATCATACAACCTACACCTAATGAGAGCGAGAAAAACGCCTGCCCCATAGCTGCAATAATTAAATTAGGGTCGAGCACTTGGCTAAAATCAGGTATTAAATACGCGGCAAAGCCTTCGCTTGCCCCCTCAAGGCTGGCTATATAAACAATTAAACCAACCAATAAAACTAATAGTAACGGCATTAAGCGGCGCGACCAGGTTTCAATACCCGATTTAACCCCTTTTAAAATAATGCTGGCGGTTAAAATAAGCATAAGCGGGGTAAATATAAAATTGCGCAGTACCGAGTCGCTATGTAAAAACTCGCTTACGCCATCAAAGCCTAAAAATGACGTTATGGGTTCAATAGCGTATGAAAGCATCCACCCGGCTACAATAGAATAAAAGCTAAGCATAACCACAGCGCCTGCAAGGCCTATATACCCCGCCGCAGCCCCAACTTTTTTGTTGGTATTTTGCCACGCATTCCCTAATGCTTTTACTGGGTTTGCTTGTGCTTGGTGCCCTAAATAAAGCTCGGTATAAAGCGCAGGTAGCGCAAGTAAAAATATAACAACAAAGTAAACCAATAAAAATGCACCGCCACCATGGTTGGCCGCTTGCGTAGGAAAACCCCATATATTACCTAAACCCACTGCTGCGCCTGCAGCGGCTAAAACAAAACCAAAACGGCTTTGAAATCCATCACGCACTTGTGCCATACATCTACAAATTCTGTTATTCTTTGATTATTGTGAATTAAACCATATTTAATGCCAACTGAGTAATAAAATTGCTGTTGGCATAAATAAGTGCTGTTAACCGCTCATTATTACAGCACTCTCTTAATTTAAGCGTGTATGACTAACCATTTTTTTAAAAACACCCTAAGTATTGCTCCCTCTTTTTATAGCGATTTACCCCGTAGCAACAATACTATTTTAGTGTTTAATGCCAACACACTTAATGTAGAACACCTTGATTTAAGCCAGTACCTAAGCCCATTTGAACTAAGCGTTATAAATCGCCGTAAACGTATGCAAGCAAAGCAAGAGTACCTTGCATCGCGCTTATTACTAAAGCAACTCGCAAAGCATACTCAGCCCCAATACGCGCACGTACCGCTTAATAAAATGAGCACCCACTTTAATGAAGAGTGCTCAAAACTGCAGCTCCATGTAAACCGCAGCGTTATTAATACGTGTATTTCGCACTCACATGGCTTAGTGGGTGTAGCTCTTAATGTTACTAATACAGAGTTTGGGTTTGATATTGAAAAAATAAGCTTAAAACGCCCATTCGAAAAGCTCGCTAAACATTTTTACAATAAAGCTGAAATTGACTTAATTACCGCACCTACTGCTATTGTGGATCAAGCGTACACATTCTTTAGAATTTGGACTTTAAAAGAGGCGCTCGCTAAAGCAACTAACCGCCCTATAGCGCAATTGCTTAGCCCAAATGTATTTAGTGAGTTCTCACAGCAAAACCTTGTAGCAGCGAGCAACAATATAGCGTGTGGCAATGCGCTATTTGATGTAAGCGTGGCATATAAAAAAAGCACCGACTGGCGGTGCTATGTGCTTAATAACTTAGATACTTAATGACTTGGCTTTATAAGCTTAGGCAGCGCTTTCTAATAAGCGGCTATGTATTGCTTGTACTACAGTATCAGATTCGCCCTGCTCTACTAAAAAGCAAAGGTTGTGCTTACTTGCACCGTGGCAAATTAAACGAATATTAAACTCTTTTAGAACATTCATTAAATTCATTTCGTGCTGGCGTAGCTGTATTTCAGAGCCTATAAGCGCCACTAACGTTAAGTTATTTTCAACCGATACATGGCAAAATTCAGCAAGCTTATCTAAACACGCTTGCTCAAGCTCGGGGCGCGAGGCATTGGGCGCGTTATCGAGGGTAATGGCTACGCTTATTTCTGAAGTTGTCACTAAATCTACCGATATATTAAACTCACTTAAAATGGTAAATACACGGGCTAAAAAGCCACTTGCTAATAGCATTTCAGGGCTTTTAAGAGTAAGCAATATTTGATTTTTACGTTGCGTTACAGCGCGTATACCCGGCTGCTGAGATTTTTCGCGCTCAATCCACGTGCCACCGCGCTCTGGCTCACGGCTTGAGCCGACAAATACATTAATGTGGCTGCGGCTGGCTGGTAAAATAGTAGCTGGGTGCAACACTTTTGCGCCAAATGTAGCCATTTCTGCGGCTTCGTCAAAGCTTAAACGGGCAATTGGTGTTGCTTTTGCACACAAACGAGGGTCGGTGCTAAATATACCCACTACGTCGGTCCAAATATGTACGCTTTTAGCGTTAATTGCCTCTGCAAGTAATGCTGCGCTGTAATCTGAGCCACCACGGCCAAGCGTGGTTGTTTGGCCAAACTCATCGCTGCCCACAAAACCTTGAGTCACAATTACTTGCTCATCTAGTAGCGGAATTAATACTTCTTTAGCCGCTTGCGCTGTGGCTTTAACATTAGGTGTTGCTTTACCAAACTGGCTGTCGGTTTTCAGTACTTTTCGTACATCAAAACGGTCAGCATTTAAGCCTTTTAAACGCAGCACTTGCGCAAATAAGTAAGACGACAAGCGCTCACCAAAGCTAAGTAATTCATCGTGTTGTTGATCTGTAGTAAGTGTTTCAAGGGCTAGTGTTTGGAATGCTTTTAATGTTTCGTTAAAGCCTACGGCTAAATCGGCATCAAGCGACAACTCATCTAAAATAGCCTGCTGAATAGCCAATACGCCATCAATGTGCTCTTGGCGTTGTTCTTTACTAAGGTCGGGTTTGCACAATGCAACTAAGTGGTTAGTTACGCCAGCACTGGCGCTCACAACAACAATACGTACGCTTTTATCTTCAACAATAATTTCGCTGCAACGACTCATCGCTTCAAAGTTTGCAACACTGGTTCCGCCAAATTTGGCAACGATGTAATCTGATTTTGCGCCTGATACTGTTTGTGGCACTGATTGGGTAGTCATTTCGTCTCCTTTCGCGGTATCCAGACCGCTGAAAAACAAGAAGAACTTGGCAAAGGAATATATTTGATGTGTCCGCTGCCAGAAGCTCTCCACCTAAGTTGGTGACAGTTTTGGGGATTCAGCCCCATAAACCGAAAAACATTGTCGACGTAACTTTGTTTTCCTCGGCGAGTACTTCCCTCTTTAATGGTTATGGGCGTTCGTCACCTACCATTAAATACCTAAGTATCGCACCTCTTCTGAATGCTTTATTAACCATTGGCTAAATAAAACAAAGCCCCGCTAATTAGCGGGGCTTTGAAAGTTATCGTTTAGACGTCTAGGTGTCAAGCATTTATAGTAAAATTAAACAAAGCTACCCATAAAATAAGCGCCTGTATAACCTACGGTATAACAAATTAATAATTGCAGTGATAATTTAAAATAACTAGTAAAAGTAAGTGCTTTAAGTTTGCTCATTGCAATTATACCCGCTGCTGAACCAATTATTAGCATTGACCCACCTACCCCTGTTGCATAGGTAAACGACAACCAATGCTGTTGGCTCATTACTATATCTGCTTTTAATAGCGCAGCGGTAAGCGGTACATTATCAACCCCAGCTGATAATATGCCCATTAAGTAGTTAGCGTACTCAGGTGACATTATTGCGTATAAATCGGTAAATTTACTTAAAATGCCAATCTCTTTTAATGCCCCTACCAATAATAAAACCCCAACGAAAAACAGTAGCGTGTCGTATTCTATGTCGCGCACAAAGTCTATTATGTCTTTGTTTATATCTTTTTTGCGCATTAAAAATTGCGCCACTAAAAACATAACCGACAAACCAAATAAAAATGTAAGTAGCGGCGGTACGCTGTAAATTACGCTAAGTGTTAACGTACTTACCACGGTTGATAAAAATATAATGGCAATAGTAATGTCAGTTTTTTCTATGCGTTTTTTTTGCGAGCCTTGGAACTCTATTTTCCCTTTCATACCAATAGAGAGCAAAAGCGCGAGTAGCATCACACTTATAAACGCAGGCGCTATAAGCAGTAATAAGTTGGCAATAGACACTTTGCCATCTAAAAATATCATTAAGGTGGTTACATCACCGGTTATTAACGATACACCGCCAGAGTTAACCCCAAACACAATAAGTGTGGCGTATTTAATCAGCTTTTTAGCTTCAAGCTGTAACGACATAACCACAGCAAGTGATATAAGGGTAGCGGTTACGTTGTCAGAAATAGACGAAAACAAAAAAGCAAACCCGCCCACTAAAAACATAAGTTGTCGCTCGCTAATGCTTTTAGGCATTACCCGATGCACTATGTTTTCTATAAACCCTTTAGAATTTAAATACGCAACAAAGGTCATGGCGGCCATTAAAAACAACCAAAGTGAGGCTATTTCTAGTATGTTTTCGTTTAAAAGGTGCTGAATTTCGGTGGGACTTTGCCCATGAAGAGGGTTAACAAAAAGTATAATCCAACAAAGCGTGCCAAAAAATAGCGTTGTTTTAGCTTTATTTACGTGAATTATATCTTCTATAACGATCAGTAAGAAGGCAATCGCTATTAGGGTTAAAATTATCGAGGGGACCATGGTAGTTAAATAACCTTTGATATAGTTTTAAAGAACACACAAAAATCACTCCTTTGTGCGTGCCCAATTTCGGTGCGAATTTTAGCACCGCCCTCATGCAAAAACTATTATTAAATGGTCTTAAAAACGAATACTATTTACTGGTAGAATACGTAATAATGAGTCAACTTTAAGAACTCAATAATAAAATACTAGGATGTTGTAACCTCTTATGATCCCAGCTAAAAAGCTGCTAAATACCCTTAGCGAACATTGGGGTGTTTTAGAGCTATTATTTAAACGTTTTAAAATGGCCGACTTTAGCCTAAAAGACGTACAAAACGCTATTAAACAAAAACAGCCTACGTGGACAAACGAGCGCATATACAAAGAAACAAATCGTTTGCTCAATCAAGATATACTCATTCCATTGGCTAAATCTTCTCAGCTTGAAATTAACCGTGCCATTGCCGATTTTGCGACCTTTTTATTACAAGAAGAACACCTAGGTTTAGCACAAGAAATTAGCGTTTTGGTTGATGATTTAGCCCGCCTAGGAAACCGACTAGATAACGCAGGCGAAATGGAAGACTTTGACGATTTACGCCGTTTTAGCCGCATTATGGATGATCGGGTGCGTAAAATAATGAAGCTTTACGCACACAACGAAAACGCCATATTAAATATAGTTGAGCAGGCTAAATCTGATCATGCTGTGCAATCTTTGCAAAAGCGATACAAAGCCGTAATAGAGGCCTTTGACGAATACATAGAGCCCATGCTTGAAATGGTCGATATTAGAGGCGACTTTCATGCTTGCTTTACCCGTATTGAGCAGCAAATAAGTAAGCAAATAGAGCACATTGAACGCTCAGGTAAAGCGTACAGTGACAAACGCATGCTTGAGCAATTACGCACCCGTATACTCGAAATGCATTTGATTGGCCGAGAAAGCTTACGTAAAAGTGCCGATATGCTTATGCCACTGCGCGAAGAGCTGCGCCGTAATAACTTAATTACCCGTCAAGCGGCAAAAGTGCTTGGCCTGGTACGTAAAAATGGCGTAGACAACATGCTAAGCGCGGTGCAACCAAACTTTGTCAGTGATGCCCAACGTTACTCGCTTGGGCAACAGCGCCATATAGTAGCCTACATGGCAAGCTTGGTAGAATTTGAACACGAAGAATACCAGCTTCCAGAGCAACAAGACGTACCGGCATTTGTAACGCCTAACATTCCTGATTACCACGATGTTAAAAAAACCTTTGCAAAACGCTTTAATAAAAAACGCAAAAAGCCTCAGCCATTGCTGCAATTTTTAGACGAAAGCTACCCCGAGTTAGAGGCCGACGAAATGCTATTTTTATATCAAAAATTAGTCAGCGACAGTGAAATTCACATTAGCCAAAGCGATGAAAAAGCGCGCATAAAAATTGCCGGCCAGCATTTTTCGTTATACCCATTTAATTCAGCGCCTCAGCCAGATACACAGGCAGACGAGTAACACATGACACATATAAACCTAGACGAGCTAACACACCTGCAAGCCATTAATAAAAAATTAGGCGCGGGTTATCATATTTGCGAACAAGACAACGTAATGTGGCAAGAGCTTGACCAACACATAGAATCTTACAGTGCCTTATTTAGCGCCCTGGGCCACGATTTAAAACACGACAGCCGTGGCTTTTACTATTTTGCCAGCGACGAAAGTACACCGAATATGGGTAAAATCTCCCGTGCTATTGCGCTAACTATTTACATTTTAATTGAGCACTTTGCCAATACAGGTAAAGACCCAATGCGCGCCCTATTTGATGAAGTAAACGATTTAGAACTGATGCAAACCTTAGTGCAAATTAACAAACATTTGTTTGATCAGCTTGAGATCTTTTCGGGCTCAGATTTACGAAAAGACGTTTACCTGCGCATGGTACGTTTAGGCCTTGCCCGCGAAGTAGAAGGCGGCTTTATGCTACAAGCGCCTATTTACCGTTACATTGATGCACTGATGGAAGTAAACGAAGAAACCTACATTACGGAGGACGAGCAATGAAAAACTTATACGGACTAAGTAAACTCGCCCTACTTAATACCGCAGGTTATGCAAAGTGTGTGATCCCACTTGATAAAAGCAGCTCTATTTGTGCGCCAAACAATACCGGTAAAAGCTCGGTTATTAACGCCCTGCAATTTCCGCTAATAAACGATTTGCGCCTAACCGAATGGGACGGCCATGATTTAGATGAAACCCGTAAATTTTATTTTTCATCGGATCAATCGTACATTTTACTCGAAGCCAACCTCCCTCATGGCTCGGTCGTAATTGGGGTCGCAGGCCTTGGTAAAATAGCTGGTTATGCGCATCAGTACTTTTGTTATCAAGGCACACTTGATTTAGCGCAGTACACGCAAGGTAATACCATAATTAAGTTTACCAAGCTGTTTAATCATTTAAAAACGCAAGGTTACAACCCAATAGAGCTAAAAGCACAAGAGCTAAACGCCCTACTTACCGGTGGCGCAACGCCCTTTGACGGCGACATTAATTTAAAAATGATCCCGCTTAATAACGTGCAAGACTCCGCCATTTATAAAGAAATATTTAGGCGTATTCTTAACTTACACAAATTAGGCGCAAGCGATGTTAAACGCTTTATGTTACGTGTGTTTGAGCGCCATATGTCAAACTCTAAAGTGGACTTTTATGAAGTATGGCGTCGCTCGTTTGATAAAGTAAACCGCGCTAAACGCGAATTAAAAGCGCTTGAATCAATGCAAGAGCCAATAAGTGCGCTTGAATCAATGCTTGAAAACCAAACCGTGCTTAAAGGTAAGTTAGCAGCCTACGCACCTAAAATTGACCAAGCACTAATAGACTTTGACACCTACCAAGAAGAGCAACTAAGCGAACTCGCCATTGCCCTTGAAGACATAGAGCACGAAAAACACGAGTTTGAACAAAAGCAAAGCTTATACGTGCAGCAATCTCGTGATATAGAGCGCAAACAAACCCAAATTGAGCAATGGTTTTTAGATTACAGCGCCCTTAAAAGCGAGTTTGAACTGGTAAATAAAGCCACCCTTAAAGCAAACCTTGCGCAACTAAAGCAAGATTACGAGTCGCTTTCGCACTCTATTACCAGCGCACAAGGGCAAAGCCTACATACGCTTGATTACCGCATTAGCGAAACCCAAAAACAAATAAAAAGTTTAAAACTACAGCTTAAAAACCTTGAGTTTAATTTGTTTACTCGTATGCGCGAAGACTTATCACTCAAAGAAGTAGAAGAAATATCGCGCATTTTAAATCCCGACCTACTCTCGTTCGCAACCACCAGCCAGGGCGATATAACCATTGATGACGAAGACGCCTTTGGGGAATTTTTATCGCTATTAAGTGAAAACGTTAAAGGCGGTGTGCTAACCCTTCCAGGGGCAAGCATTAAGCTTAAAAAACTCTCGCCTGTACAAATGCAAAGCGGAGAAAACAAAGCCCAGCTTAGCGCTCAATTAGACGCGCTTGAACGCTCCTTAAAAGAGTTTAAACAACAGCGCGAAGTAGCCGCTAACGTGGCAGAGAAACAAAAAGAAAAAGATGCACTTTATGATGAGCTATTGAGCGCAGAGAGCGCACTTAAACGCTTAGAGCAATTTGAGGTAATGCAGCAGTCGGTAGAAGCGCAAGCCATGCTAAAAGAGCAATTATTAGCAGAGCGCGAACAAGTTGACGACTACCTGCAAGATATTCAAAAAAATAGTGGCTCAATTGCAGACAGACGTTCGTTAATTAAATCTAAGCAAGAGCAAATTAATCGCCAAACCGAGCGCCTTCGCCAAGTTAAAAGCGAGCGAATTGACCACACGCTTGATTTATACAGCGGGAAAGTGACCCCATATATGATTGATATAACAGTCGATTTTGATAACTTAAGCGACCTAGTACATCACTTTAATAAAGACTGCCAAGAGCTGCGCAACTTTGACATAAACGTACGTAATACCTATTTGCATGTATATAACGCGGGTATTACTAAGTTCGATAACGAAAACGACGAATTTACTAAATACCAAAAGTTGATTAGTGCATTTCATAACCTTGATAACGAACGCGATGCCGTTGAGCGCCAAGGTCGCGTAGCCCTAACCGAAGTAGCCGCAACCATTAAAGGCTTGCGTGAAGATTTAGATCGCCTTCGTCGCGAAATGAACAGCTTTAATAAAGGGATAAGCCAGCACCGTATTTCTAACCTGCAAGCGTTTAAAATTAACGTAATACCGCGCAAGATGCTGGTTGATAGTATTGATACCATTATCAGCACGTCGCATCAGTTTGAGCAAGGCGACACCCTTGATTTATTAAGCCAAGAACCTTACAGCGAAAGCGCAGTAAACGAAGCAAAAGATCACCTAATAAAACTTGCCTCAGACAAAGCTGGCCTTACATTAACTGATTTGTTCGACATTCGTTTTGAAGTGGTAAACCGCGCAGGTGAAACCGAACACTTTGAAAAAATCGATTCAGCCGGTTCAAACGGGACACGTATCACCATTAAGTTATTATGTGGCATGTTGTTTATTCGTTACTTATTAAGCGATCAGGAACAAAACCTTTACCGTATACCTATTTATATAGATGAAGCGGCCGATATCGACCCGCAAAACCAAAAAGCAATCATAGAAACGGCATTGAGCTTTGGCTTTGTGCCTATATTTGCCTCAGTTAAGCCACAGGTAAGCTGTGATTACATTGTACCTATTCGTTCAGTAAAGGATGGCGCCCAAAACTGGGTAGACGAAAAAGACTGGATAGAAGTTGAACACAGTTAATTGGCCGTTAAGGCAAACCAACTAAACTAAAATATAGGACGTTAAACTAATACACATTTAAACGATGTGTGTTATTTTAAATTAACGCATTTTATTGGAGCAAAGGTAATGAAAAATATACTTATTGTTGCAGCGCTGGCATTACTTACAGCCTGTACGCAAACCCCAGACTGGGATTACGACAAATCAGCCAACTTTAGTAATTTTAAAACATTTGCTTGGGTAGAAAACGCGAGCCTAACCAAAGACACCACAAACTACCAAATTAACGGTTTAATGGAAAAACGCGTACGTACCGCTGTTAATAAAGAACTTAGCCAAACATTAGGTATGACCCTAGTTGACGCCGCACAAGCTGACGTATTAGTTAACTACCATGCATCGGTAGATAAAGAGCTCGAAGTAGACAGCTTTAACGTAGGCTACGGCGCACGTTGGGGGTACTGGGGTACGGGCTTTCAACGCGATATTAGCGCCCGCGAATACGAAGTGGGTACGTTAGTGATTGATATTATTGACCGTGAATCAAACCAACTAGTTTGGCGCGGTGCTAAAGAAGGCCGTTTAAAGAAAAAGCAATCGCCTGAGCAACGCGAAGCGTCAATTAAAGAAACAGTCGCTAATATTTTAAGCAACTTCCCGCCGCAAAAGCAGCAGTAAGTTAAAATTAGCGTTAAGTAAGTTTTAAAAAGCTCACAGTATGTGAGCTTTTTTATGGCTGTTTGTTTTGGGACTTTAGATTGAAGTAATTACGAGCTTCGCTCGTCACGTCAGCAAGCTGCACGTCTACATAGACACTGCGTTAAATTTACGATTTATACTTATACAATAACTCAAAGGGTATATGGCAATAGTCATCTGGGTGGTTGGTTAAACGGTCTTGATGCTCAGGATCGCTTGGTACGTAATTGGTAAGCTTCTCAACGCTTACTACAACTTTTTCTGCATCACTGCGCTTATTTATATAATTGCTTGCTGCGTCTAAATGGGTTTGGTGTTTACTGTAAATAGCAGTGCGGTATTTAGGGCCTACGTCATCTCCTTGTTTATTAATACTGTATGGGTCAATAATTTCAAAAAAGTAGTCAAACAGCTTATTTAGGCTAACGGCGTTTGGGTCAAAAATTACCTTTACGCATTCTGCATAACCATCGTAGTCGCCACCTGTCGTTTTATTTGTACCATTAGCGCGTCCTGCTTCAGTACTTATTACGCCTGGTAAGTGTTTCATAAACTCTTGTACGCCCCACAGGCAGCCACCAGCAAAGTAAATAGTATTATGTTCTTTAGTATCCATTATAAATGTTACCTAATGAGAAAAGTGTGAATGGTTATCAAATGCAGTTATTAACAAATTAATGTACAATCGCGCACAAAATGTCTGCTGTTACATTTAGTTATTTTATCATGCTCAAATATATGCTTTGAAATTAATTGTAACCGCCGCTACAAATAAAAAACGACGAGAAACACATGAGCCGCACACCACACATTATATTACCTGCACTATTATGCAGCGTTACCCCATTTGTTGATGCTAATACGCTACCTGATGAGTCTTCAATAGAGCAAATAACGGTTGAAGCTTCGCCTACTGCGAATAAACTGCCTGTCGGTACATTTGACTCGCCTATTTCTAATTTAGAGTATGACCCGCGTGTTGATTTACAGTCGCGTAATATGGCTGAGGCGCAAGCTGATGTAACTATTCGTGGTGGAATTTTTGAAAATACCGGTTTTAGAGTCGGCAGTGCTACCCTACTTGACCCGCAATCTGGTCATTATTTTGCTGAAATACCTATTGCACCGCAAATGCTAAGCGGCCCCGCAGTTTTAACCGGTGCCGATAACGCACTGTACGGTATGAACAGCTCTGTAGGTACAGTTTCGTTTGGTTGGAAACCAATTATTACTGGCGGTAGTGTATCGCTTGGCACTGGTACGAACGACTTTAACCTGCAAAGTATTCACGCTGCTAAAAACACACAACTTGATAGCTTAGCTAACTATAAACTGGGCTTTGAAGGTGAGTACTCTCACTCGCAAAGTGATGGCACTATTGATAATGGCGATCATGACTTTTCGCGCGCCTCAGTTCGCGTGCAATTGGCAAGTGAGCATAGCCAAACCGATTTATTTTATGGCTCGCAAGATAAGTTTTTTGGCTGGCCTAACTTATATACCCCTTTTGGCGTTAACGAAACTGAAGATTTAGAAACCCGCCTTTGGATGCTTAATCACAAACAAAATTACGCTGAAAACAGCAATTTTGAAGTATCGGCGTATTACCGTACCCATGACGATCACTATATTTACTCGCGCGAAAACCCAAGTGCATTTGAAGCTTTTCATAAAAGTGAAGTTAAATCGCTTGCTCTTTCGGGTCGCCATACACAAAGCGATGCACTGGCAATCAATTACTCGGCACAATTTATTGATGACTCGATTGAATCAACCACACTTGAAAACAACTTTACCTCACGAAAATATTATAAGCTGAGCGTATTGCCTGAATACACAATAGCGCTAAAAAACGAACAACTTACCTTTCGCTTAGGGGCTGCGTATGATGATACCAATCGTGATGATGCTGAAGTATCAGCTATTGGTGATATAACCCTAAATACGCAAAATAGTGACGGCACAGCACACACTCTTTATTTATCGTACGCGCAGGCAAGCCAAGTTGCAGGCTACACAGCCATTGGCGGCAGCGATTCTGGCGGGTTATTTAGAAGTAACTACAACCTTGAGCGCGAAACAACGTCAAACTTAGAGCTTGGCTTATTACTTGAAGAGCAAAGCTGGCAGTTAAACTCGGCTATTTTTTATCGAAAAGATAATAACTTAACCGACTGGACCTTTAATTTTGACTCCACCTCTGCGCGCTTTGCAAACCCCGTTGATATTGATACTGCAGGGGTTGAATTTTTAGCGACTAAACACTTTGATTCTGCGAAACTTATTGCTAGCTACACCTATTTGCATAAATCAGAAAACTACGGCGCAGCCGATATTGATGCTAGTTTTTACGCGTTAAACTTTCCTGATCACCGTTTAACACTCGGCGCTGTGTACAACCCAACTGATATTTTAGAATTTAGAATAGATAACGAATGGCGTACACAACACAAAAACGCGCTTAGAAACGGCCACGACAACGCGTTATTTACCCAGCTAACGCTTAAAATAACCCCGCCTCAGTTAAGCAATTTATTTATTACTTTAGCGGCTGACAACTTATGGGATGAGTCGTTTGAAGAAATACCAGGTACACCAGGACGCGGTGAGCAATATACGTTAAGCGCAACGTATAGTTGGTAGAAAATAAAGCCGGCGTTTACAAACTCAATTTATACTTTGATTTGTAAACGCTGTGTTTTTTATAAAAGCGTTATTTTAGACAGAAAATATTGTACAAAAAGAAGCGAATGAGAAGTAAATGAGAAAACACAAACCAACTATTACTTAAAGTTAATCTCTTCCTCTAAAAGCGCAGCGCCTCTTCCCCTCTTTGTGAATAAATCACTTTTACAGGCTTTGCCTGTCACCTAAGCAAGCTTTACGTCTACAAAGTAAGCGTATATCTACACATTTGCGGTAGACGCTGAGCTTGCTCGCGTTAAAAGCGCAGCTTTTAATTACTTAAAAAAATCACTCGGTAATAGATAAATGTAAATATATGTGTATTAACCTCGTGAGCTAGGTTAATTGCTCAAGCTCGGTTATAAGTGCTAGAGCCTCTGCATTAGTAGACCCACACACATCAAATGTGGCGCTAAAATCGCTACATACTTTAGGACGGCTTTCATCGCCAAATAATTTACATAAATTACGTTCATCTAGCTGAATACAACGCTCTCCGGCTTTTTTACCGTTTGGCATTCCCGGGATTGGCGAGCTAATACTGGGGGCAATGCAGCAAGCACCGCAGCCTAAACGACATGCCATAGGCTCTGTTTTCATAAACACCTCTGTTAGTAAAAGCCAGGCCTTTGTATTTAAATTAACACCCTACCTAGCTCATTATTTATCTGTAATACACATATGTAATGCTTTGTTACATCTTCAAACGCCTTGTAAACACTTTATTGCGTATTATTGCCTTGTCACCAAATATATGAAGGAATGCCTTGTGGCTACTAAAAAACAAATTTTATTACCTGTCGCAGTTTTAGCTGCCGGAATTGCACTGGCAATTGGCCTTTCAGCAATGAAAGCGCCACCAGAAGAAAAACCAGAGCAAGACACTCGCCCACTTGTTGCTGCGCAAAACGTAAACATTGATGCGATAACGCTTGATGTTAAATCGTACGGCGTTGTAAAACCTAAAGACCGTACTGAACTTGTTGCGCAAGTAAGCGGGCAAGTTATTTCAGTAGCCGAACAATTTGTTGAAGGCGCGTTTGTTAAGCAAGGCGATATTTTAGCACGAATTGATCCAAATGATTACGAAGCCGACTTAATTGAAGCCCAAGCAGGCCTTGCACAAGCAAGTTCAGCACTTGAAATTGAACGCGCACAAGCCCATGTTGCTAAAGCCGAATGGGAACGTATTAAATCAGACTCAAGCGATGCAATTGCATCTGAACTTTATTTACGTAAACCACAACTTGCCGAAAAAATGGCAAATTTTAAATCTGCTCAAGCGCGTGTAAAACGCACTAAACGTAACTTAGAACGCACCTACATTAGAGCCCCCTATGATGCCATTATTAACGAGCGCACAATTAGCTTAGGCTCTGTAGTGAGTGCTGGCAGTAAATTTGGTGAGCTAAGCGCGACCTCGGTTGCAGAGGTACGTTTACCGGTTGCAGATAAAGAGCTGCAATACTTAAATAACGGCGGTATTGGCGCACAGGTTACACTTAATGCCGAATTTGCCGGTAAGCAAACTACCTGGCAAGCCAAGGTTGTACGTAGCGAAGGTGTTGTTGATCAAACCAGCCGTATGAGCTACTTAGTTGCGCAGTTACCTACCCCGTACGCTGATAACACTAAGCCACTGCGTTTTGGCTCTTACATTAACGCTACTATTGAAGGGCGAGCGCTTGATAACGCCATTATAGTGCCGCACCATTTAGTTAAAAATAACAAAATTGCTATCTTAAACGACAATCACACCCTGAGCTTTAAAACGCTTAATATTGTACGTGAACAAAACGGCATGGTCATAGCCGACCAAGGGTTAAGCAGTGGCGAACAACTTATTACCTCTGCCCTGGAATACCCAACAGAAGGCATGGCGGTTAAGCTTGAGGGCATTGAACCTAAAAGCGATGTTACTCAATTAGCACTTAAAGAGGATACACCATGAGTACCTCAGAAAAAGGCTTAATTGCATGGTTTGCACGTAACCCAGTGGCGGCAAACCTCATCATGATTTTTATTCTCATTGGTGGGCTTTTAACAGCGCTGACCATTCGCAAACAGGCATTTCCGCAGTTTGAAAGTAACTGGGTGAGTATTCAAGCGATATACCCAGGCGCCGCCCCGCAAGAGGTTGAAGAAGGCATAACCATAAAAATTGAAGAAAACCTTGAAGGTACCGAGGGTATAAAACGTTTAATAACCTACTCTAACCGAGGTTATGCGCAAGCGTGGGTAGAAATAGAAGAAAAATACGACCTACAAGAAGCCCTAGACGAAATAAAAGCGCAAGTAGACTCTATCAATACCTTTCCTGCGGGGATGGAACGCCCCGTTATTCAACGTGAAAAATTTCAGCAAGAGGTCATGATCCTCGCGCTTTACGGCGACATGAGTTACTACCAGCTTAAAGAGTTAGGTAACGACATAAAAGATGAACTGCTTGCCCTGCCTGGCGTTAACTTAGTCGATTTTTACAGTGGCCTAGATTACGAAATAGGCATAGAAATAAGCCCCGATAAACTACGTGAATATGGCCTTACATTTAGAGATGTTTCAAGCGCGGTGCAAAGCTTTTCTACTAATATGTCGGCAGGACAAATTCGCTCCGACACAGGCTATATCTCTATGCGTGTTGAAAAGCAGGCCTACCGTGGCGGAGAATTTGCAAAGCTTCCGCTTATAACGCTTGCCGATGGTGCACAAATTAATTTAGGCGATGTAGCAACAATTAATGATGGCTTTGAAGAAGGCCTGCTTTACTCTAAATATAACGGTAAAAACTCACTTTCGTTTGAAGTAGATGCCTCAAAAGATCAAGACATAACCGATGTAGCTAAAGTTCTTAAAGGCTACATGGCAGAAAAACAGTCAAAACTTCCACAAGGTGTAAAGCTCTCACCTATTGTTGATTTAACCTACTACCTTGAAGGTCGACTCGATATGATGATCGACAACATGGTATGGGGCGGTATTTTAGTAATGATTGTATTGGCACTATTTTTACCGCTGCGTTTAGCGTTTTGGGTAATGATGGGCTTACCAGTGTCTTTTTTAGGTGCCTTTTTATTTATGCCTGTGGGCTTTTTAGACATCACCATAAACATGGTGTCGTTATTTGCCTTCATTATAGTACTCGGGATTGTGGTCGACGACGCCATAGTTGTGGGCGAATCTGCCAGTGCCGAAATAGAAAAACATGGTCATAGCCTTGATAATGTTATTCGCGGTGTTAAGCGCGTTGCTATGCCCGCTACATTTGGCGTGCTAACCACTATTGCAGCGTTTTTACCCCAAGCTATGGCATCAGGCCCAGGTGCTGCGTTTTCTAAGGCCATTGGTGTGGTTATTATACTGTGTTTGATTTTCTCGTTAATTGAATCAAAGCTAATATTACCTGCGCATATTGCAGCCATGAACCCACGTAAACCTAACCCTAAAAATCCATTACACAAACTGCGTAATGTAGTTGATAACGGTTTAAAACACTTTGTACAAAACTACTACACGCCTTTTATAGGCCATTGTATACATTATCGTTATACCGTAATTATTGGCTTTTTATGTATTTTAATAGTCAGTGCAGGTATGTTTGCAGGCGGGTTGGTTAAGTTTGTGCCTAATCCTAAAATACCGCATGACTTTCCGCGTATTACGTTAGAAATGAACCTAGCCTCTTCGGAGCAGGCAACCCTTGAAACTGCCCGTAAAATTGAAGATGTATTACTCAAAGTAGATAAAGAACTTGAAGAGCAATACGGACAAAGCATGATCCGCGATTTATCGGTAAGCCTACGCGGGCGTACAGAGGCAAACATTATGGCTATTTTAGTAGAGCCACACTTGCGCCCTATCGATACCTTTGAATTAAGCACCCTTTGGCGCGAACAAATGCCACCGCTACCAGGTGTTAAAACGCTTAATATTCAAGATAATATTTTTAGTGGCGGGCGTGATGACGGCGACGTAAGTTTTAGACTACAAGGCAAAAATGCCGATGAGTTAAAAGAAGTAGCCGGTAAATTAAAAGCTAAATTACAAAGCATGGAAGGTGTAGGCGATGTAAACGACTCATTGCAAAGTGCCACAGACGAAGTACAGCTTGATTTAAAACCACTGGCCTACAGCATGGGACTTACACTTGCCGATGTTGCATCGCAAGTAAGCTTTAGTTACTACGGATTAGAAGCACAGCGTATTTTACGCGAAGGCGAAGAAATTAAAGTAATGATCCGCTACCCAGAAAGCGAGCGTAACTCAATTAGCAACATTCAAAATGCGCGCATTATTACGCCAACTGGTGCAGAAGTGCCGTTAAGCGAAGTAGCCGAAGTTAAGCTTGTTGATGGCGTAAACCGGATTCGCCGTGAAAACTCAAACCGTACCGTTAATGTGTGGGCAGCGGTCAATACTGATCAAGTTGAGCCGTTTGCCATTGCACAAGAAATTCGCGATGCCTATTTACCTTCGCTGCTTAAAAGCTACCCAGGCGTTAAAAGTAATGTGGCTGGACGCGTACAAGAAGAGATGGACAGCGCCGATGAGCAGTTACGCGACTTTGCTATATCGCTGATGATTATATTTGCGTTATTAGCTATACCGCTTCGCTCTTACTCGCAGCCGCTTATTATCATGTCGGTTATTCCATTTGGTGTGGTAGGTGCAATGTTTGGTCACGTAATATTAGGTATGACCATGAGCGGACTGTCTATGTTTGGCATTATCGCGGTAGCGGGTATTGTAGTAAACGACTCCCTCGTTATGGTTGATTTTGTAAATAAAGCACGCGCGGAAGGTATGGCTATTAAACAAGCTGTTATGCAAGCCGGTGCAAAGCGCTTTAGAGCTATATTGCTTACCTCAATCACTACATTTATTGGGGTAATGCCAATTATTATGGAAACAAGCTTACAAGCTAAAATAGTTATTCCTATGGCGGTATCGCTGGCCTTTGGTGTGCTTTTTGCCACGGTAATTACCTTGATACTTATACCTTGCCAGTACGTAGCACTAGAAGACGCCAAGCGCCTTACCCGTAAACTATTTGGTAAATCGCAACCTATAAGTATTCAACCAACACCCACTACCAAATAATTAAAGTTTCTCTCCCAACCATTAAAGCTCGGCCTAATACGCCGAGCTTTTTATTAGCCCTGCATTATTAATAGTTTTTATAAAGTGTTTCAAATAAATTATAGGTAATTATTTTAATAATATCAGCGTATTATGCGCCCTCATTTAAAGCACAGCTAACGCATTAAAATGTTATTGCTTAGCATTACGCTCACACCGCAATGGCTTTGAGCAGCTTGTCAGTTAAGTGCCCTCCACTTAGCTCTAATAACGAGGGCGTGTTGACCTTTGGCGTTTGAATTTACAGCAGTATGTTTGGTTTTTAGGCAAGGCAGAGCCTATGAAGTGCGGTTACTCCCCATAAATAGGCGATAACGTAGCATAAATGCCAAACATACGCTGCCCTTTGGGTTCTGCCTAGGGGCGATAAACTCTTTGTTGCCTACATGGATGTTGGTAAGGGCCGTGAGCAGGACGCGGAAGCTTTGCTCGGTTATTACTTATTCTTACATGGATGTAAGTCATTAGAATAACGCAGGAGCAGTTATCGAGCCCACTAGGTTACAAACCTCGCGCCGTGATTTGATCGCCCCTAGATTGAACAAATTTCAATCCGCAAAGATCAACACGCCCTATACACGTAAATTTAAAACACCTAAACATACTGCTATTCGCGAAAAAGCGCTATGGCATGTAGTTTATTTATGTACCCTAAGGAACCCTATGTTTGATTTAATAAGCAAACGCAGCGCTAATTTAAAAAATGACGTACTAGCCGGCTTAACCGCTGTGCTTACGCTCATTCCCGAAGCCGTTGCGTTTACATTTGTAGCGGGAATTGACCCAATGATGGGTCTTTATGGCTCGTTTTTTGTTGGTTTTATTACCGCTGTGTTTGGCGGCCGCCCTGGTATGATCTCGGGTGCGGCGGGCTCTATGGCTGTAGTCACTACCGCCTTTATTATTATGTTTGGGCTGGAGTACTTGTTGGCCGCCGTGGTATTAACCGGTGTACTGCAAGTTGCGTTTGGCGCGTTTAAAATGGGTAAATTTATTAGGCTGTTACCTCACCCTGTAATGCTTGGCTTTGTAAATGGCTTAGCTATTGTGATTGGTATGGCGCAATTTGGCCAATTTAAAGAAAACGTACGTGTAGTCTACGATAAGCAACACGATATGTTTACCTACGCAGGCGATTGGATGCAATTAACCAGCCCAGCCATGCTTACCATGATGGGGCTAATAGCGTTAACCATGGCCATTGTGTATTTTTTACCACGCTATACCAAAGCAATTCCTGCGCCCCTTGTTGCTATTGCCGTATGTACAGCCCTAGTTACATTTACGCCGCTTGAGTCTAAACTTGTTAGTGACGTTGTGCACACGCAGCGTACCTCAATGATTGAAAAAGAGATCATTACTGAAAACTTTGCAGCTATAAAAAATCAAGTACCTCATGGGCAATACAGCGAAGTGGCACAAAATATTGCACTTGAGCGCCCAACCGATGCGCAAATTACGGCTAAATGGCAAGAAAACGAAGCGCAAAAAGTAGCTGCGGGCTTAAAAGACACCATAGACCCACTTGATGGCAGTTTAAAAGGTGCATTACCGAGTTTTCACTTTCCGCAAATTAGTTGGGATTTAACCAATAGCGACTCGCTCGATGCACTTATTACCGTGCTCATGCTTGCGCTTATTTTGTCATCAGTGGGGTTAATAGAAACCCTTATGACGCTTTCGCTTATTGATGAAATAACACAAACCCGCGGGCAAGGTAATCGCGAGTCTGTAGCACAAGGTTCGGGCAATATTTTAAGCGGTTTATTTGGTGGCATGTGCGGCTGCGCAATGATTGGCCAAAGCATGGTCTGTTTAAATTCAGGCGGCCGAGGCCGTGCTGCAGGTATTGCTACCGCTTTATTTATGTTGGTATTTATTTTGTTTTTCCCAAGCTTAATTGAAATCATACCGGTTGCATCTTTAATTGGCGTTATGTTTATGGTGGTTATTGCAACCTTTGAATGGTCCTCTTTACGCTTATTTGGCCGCGTTCCAAAGTCTGAAATATTTATCATTATTGTGGTATCAACCGTTACCGTATTGCTTGATTTAGCCGTTGCAGTAGGCATAGGTATTGTTATTTCAGCCTTAGTTTATGCGTGGAATTCTGCAAAAGAAATTCGTATTCAATGCAGCGATAAGTCGCAAAGCGAAAAAACCTACCAAGTGGCAGGCAACTTATTCTTTGGCTCTATAACCTCGTTTAAAGAAGGGTTTAACCCACATCACGACCCACTAAAAGTGTGTATTGATTTTGCCAATGCTAAAGTATGCGACCAATCAAGTATTGAGGCCATACATGGTTTAAGTGAGCGTTATAAAGCATTAGGTAAAACGTTGTATTTGCGCCATTTGAGCCCTGAGTCTGCCCAGTTATTACAAAAAGCTGGTGATTTAGTTGAGGTTAACATTGTTGAAGACCCTAAATACCCTGTAGCCAACGACGCTATGGCGTAACAAGCCAATTAGGTAACTTACTCAAAAAGCTCGGCGTTTTCCGAGCTTTTTATTTTAAATCAATTGTTTAAATTATTTTCAGCTGATAAGTTAGACACTTATATGGACTCACGCACATAAAAGGGTGTAACAATGCCACGTGTACAACTTATTCTATTTATTACTTTTTCCGTCTTAACCTAGTTACAAAAAAAACAGCCGTAAACTAATGATATTAGGCGCTATTGCTATATCGTTCGCATTTGTGGTACTTGATTTTTAACAGGCGTAGGTGAAGGGTTATCTGGCATTAATTAATCAAAAAATTTTAGCTTGAAAATTAAAGGGACTTTAATGCGCATATACATACTGATTATTTCTTTAGTTATTTTTTTAAGTGGGTGTCAGAGCTATATTGCTTATCAAATAACTAAGCCTCCGCAGAAAGTTCTCCCTAAAGAATTTGAGAGCTCTATCGCTTTATCTGGAGTACAAACCCATTACTGTAGCAGCGAAGTAGATTGTCTTGATTTTAGGTTTATCTCACCTAAGGATATCGAAAGCTACCTACTCGATGGTAATACACTTTCGTTAAGTTTGATTGTTGAAGGAAGCACTGAGGATGAGGTTTTTGAATACCAACTTACTTCAGATAATTTACCAAACAACCATAATAGTGGGCTTTTAATCATCTTTCCGGGGTATGGCGTAGACAGCTTGATTTACACCATGCAAGCAAGGTGGCTTAGCCATGTCACTGGAAAAAATGTGATAGTGATGCCTGCAAGTAATCAATACGAGAAATTTAGATTTGGTTTAAACTCGCTTGATGTGCTAGTCAATTATGTAAATAAAGAAAACTACACTGATATTTC
The DNA here is from genome assembly GCF_001401875.1 of Pseudoalteromonas sp. P1-13-1a. Lineage (NCBI taxonomy): Bacteria > Pseudomonadati > Pseudomonadota > Gammaproteobacteria > Alteromonadales > Pseudoalteromonadaceae > Pseudoalteromonas > Pseudoalteromonas sp. P1-13-1a. The sequence continues at coordinate 49,684 of NZ_LKDV01000012.1, forward strand.
CTTAATTAGCTACTCAATGGGCGCAATTGCGGGAGTTGAGTTGGCATCTAAGCTGAACATTAGTAAGCATATACTTTATGCCCCAATGATTAATTTTGAGGCCGCACTAAGCACAATTGCTAACTTATCACACCCTATTTATAGCAAACTATTAGGCGATGATTATTTAAACGAAGTCGCGGCTAAAATAATAGAAAAAAGTGAAGTACCTCTTAACAAACTCAACTTATTAAATAATCTAAATAAGACCCCGCATGCTAGGCACACTTACATCTTTTCAAGTAATACAGATAAAGTGAGTCCATATAATAGGATGCTTACTCTTAACAACCCAAAAGTGAGCATTTATGAGGTAAAAGATTTAAACCACATTGAAATGGTTTCTTTAATTTCCACACAGCAAAGGAATGTGCTCCTTTGCTTGCTTGACGGATAACTTTGCCAACATTCCTAATAATTGAGAAAAATATTGCTCGTTTTTTATCCCTAATACGTTATGGTAATAAATAGCAATACATAACTAATAATAATGGAAGGAGCAGCCATGAATACCCCGCAATCAAATCATATCCCGCAAGAAGCCTTCGATTGGTATGACGAATACGCCCACGGTTTAATGGACCGACGTACATTTATGAAAAAACTAGGTGGGTTAGCTGCACTTGGCTTTTCAATGAGCGTACTAACCAGTGCCCTGTTACCTAATTATGCGTTTGCAGAGCAAGTGTCGTTTAACGATGACGATATTAAAGCCACCTACGAAGAATTTGATTCGCCAAACGGGCATGGTAAAGGCAAAGGCTACTTAGCTGTGCCGAGCAAAATTGAAGGTAAACTGCCGGTTGTATTAGTTATTCACGAAAACCGTGGGTTAAACCCATATATTAAAGATGTAGCAAGGCGCTTAGCCAAAAAAGGTTTTATTGCCTTTGCACCCGATGCACTCTTTGCGCTTGGTGGCTACCCGGGTAATGACGATGAAGGCCGTGCCATGCAAAAAACCATGGACAGAGCTAAAATCCAAAATGACTTTGTAGCCGCTGCGCACTTTTTAAAAAATCATTCAAATAGTAACGGCAAATTAGGGGCTGTGGGCTTTTGTTTTGGGGGTTATATTGTTAATTACTTAGCGGCGGTTGAGAGTGATTTACTCAGCGCGGGCGTGCCCTTTTATGGCACTCCTGCAAGTGAGTCACTGCACAAAAATATAAAAGCACCTTTAATGATTCAATTAGGTGAGCTTGATAAACGCGTTAACGCTACATGGCCTGATTATGAAAAAAGCTTAAAAGCTAACAATGTTGAGTACATTATGCACATGTACGAAGGCGCTAATCATGGTTTTCATAACGACTCTACGGGGCGTTATGATGAGCAAAAAGCAGAACTCGCTTGGCAGCGTACCTTAGCGTTTTTTAATGAAAAACTAAGTTAATAATAAGGTAATGCCACCAGCTTAAAATGGGTGGCGTTATTTTAGTTAATTAGCCAAAGCCCTGATTAACTAAGCTTTGGCTAATTAAGCTCTGTAACATGTAAAAGCTTACCCGAAGGTCCCCATAAATAAATCACTTTCCCCCACGGTTCTTGTTTTATTCCTTCAAAGCGAATATCAAAGTGAGTTAACTTACTAATAGTGTTAAAGGCTTCGTTTATGTTTAATACGCACACTTGCAGCATTAAATTTTCAGCAAATTCTTTGTTGTAGTAACGTTTAATACCAATCGACTTAAATATTTAATCATTCTAGCGTGCTAAATAGAGCGCTAACAGCGTTATAAATTTCTTATGTAGAACAACTACATGGCGATATTTATGCCTTGTTATCACGCTATTTAACTGCCGCTATAAATGCCTAATAACTTAACACGATTGGTATAAAAAAAACTACATTCACCTGATGTTGCAATACTTAAATCAGCTGATGCTTGCTCAACATTAAAGCCAAGCGCCTGATAAAAGTCGCACGATTGCTGATAATTTTTACACGGCACAAACATTCTAATGTCATGAACTTGCATTCTCAGTCCTTCATTAGCCAAGCACGCTTTTATCAATAATTCCTTTTGCAATAAGGGCTTTTAAAATACCGGCGCTTTTTTCTCTAAATGCATCGCGAAGTAAGCGCACTGCCGGAGTGATTGACTGCCTACTTGGGCACACCAACCAAAGCTCTGTAGGCGTGGGTTTAAAACTTGGCATAACACTTACAACATTACCAGCCAATAATTCATTAGACATATCTAAGCAGGATTTAACCGCCAGCCCCTTGCCCGACACACACCAACGCCTTACTAAATCGCCATCGTTAGTTGCGTGGCCACCGTTGAGCTTTACTTTAAACTCTTCGCTGCCATTACTAAACAGCCACACATCTTTAATTATATCTTGAAGTTGATAAAACAGCCCTTTATGTGATGTTAAATCATGTGGATGAGCAGGCGTACCGTGTGTATCAAGGTAGCTTTGCGCTGCGCATAAAATACGCGGTACGTCGCAAATTTTAAAACCGTACATGCTGGCATCGTTAGGTTTACCATAACGCAGCGCAATGTCGACCGAGTCACGATAAAAGTCGATATTACTGTCGCTAATATTGGCGCGAAGGCTTAACTGAGTGTGAGTTTGCATGAACTCGTCAAGCCATGGGATCACAATATTGCGCCCTAAATCAGAAGAAAGTGCAATACGCAGCTCGCCATCAATTATATCATCATCGCTTTTTAGTGTATTTTTAGCTTGTTCAAGCATCGTCACTGCTTGTTGGCACTGCGGAATATAACGCTCACCGGCAGCAGAAAGCCTTAAATGACGAGTAGTACGTATGAATAGTTCAAAGCCTAAAGCCTGCTCTACCCTTTTAACAGCAGCACTTGCTGTAGCGGTGCGCATATCTAAATTGGATGCGGCAGCAGTAATACTTTTAAACTCTGCTACTTTTAAAATTACCTGTAAGTCTTCTAAAAGCATTGTGTATTAATCCGTTATCAACTTTTAATTATTATTTTTGGCAAAATTAAGCGCTTTAGGTTTGCTTACATGCGTGTTGAGCAATCAAAAAGTGATTTATTGTCTATTTATATTTGACAATGCTTAGGTATTGCGTGATTTATCAATATAAAGGCTAATATTACACTGTACCCACTACCTAGTCACTAACCACTATTTATTAAATTAGGACAATCTTTAGTAACCCTATGTTAGTTTAATAACTCTCAATACTGTTCAGAAAAAATACATTTATTAAACGCTTTTAAGTATGTGTATAACGACACTAGGTATTAACCGCACGCTTTAAAATACATTCATAAAAAGCTCAGCCAGCTATTAAACAATATTTTTTGATAAAGATTCAATTATTACCCTGTTTATTGATTAAAAACACTCACCTATTATTCACCTCAACGCAAGCGAAGCCATTTAGGCTATTTAAATCGCTTTATTCTATTTTTTAGCATAACGGGTATCAATGTATGAAACGATTAAAAACCACCCTAGCAATAGCATCACTTTCACTGGCAGTAACTGCTGCTTCAGGCGCCTATGCAGCAGAGGTTGGCGCCCTTGAAACGGTGACCACGTTTAATAAATATCGCGGTGCAGGTATAGCTATAACACCTGCAGGGCGAATGATTGTAAGCATGCATCCGCTTGACGCACCAAAAACGCGAGTAATTGAAATTATGGCAAATGGTGCTCAACAACCTTTCCCTACCGTCGATTGGGCAGACGGCGCTGAGCTTGGCAAAGTAGGCCTTGCAGCTGTAATTGGTGTACATAGCGATAGTAAAGGTGTGGTGTGGATTTTAGATATGGGCAGCGAGCGAATAGCCCCAAAACTTATAGCCTGGGACAGCGTTGCCAATACCTTAGTTAATACCATTGAATTAAATAAAGACGCCGTGCTTGCTAACTCATTTTTACAAGACTTTGTCATTGATGAGCGTAACGACAAAATTTACATTGCCGATATGTCATTCGGTAACTTTATGGGTGCAACCAAACCTGCTTTTATAGTGGTTGATTTAAAAACGGGTGAATCCACTCGCGTACTTGAAGGCAATGCTAAGCTAATGCCAGAGGAGCGCGATATTGTCATCGAAGCCTCTCCCGTTGCCTCTAAATCAGCAGAAGGTGAAACGACAAACCTTCGCTTTGGTTTAAACCCAATTACCATTGATGATAAAAATGAGTGGGTCTACTTTGGCGCATTTACAGGCACACGCGTCTACCGTATTCCGGCAAAAACGCTCGCTAATAGCACGTATTCAGATGCTAAAAAAGCAAAAAGCATTGAACTGTTTGGCCCTAAAAACCCAAGCGATGGCATGACCTACGCGCCAGGTGGCGGTATTTTAGTAACCGACCTTGAAAACAATGCCATTGGCTTAACCACTAAAGGCCACTACGAAATAATTGTTCAAGATAAACGATTATCATGGCCAGATAGCCTAGCGCTAAGCAATGGTTGGGTTTATGTAACACAAGATCAGCTCCATCAACACCCTGCATTTAGCCAAGGCTTTGGTAATGCAAAACCACCCTACGTATTAACACGCTTTCGTTTTAATCAGTAAAAAAGTGCCTAGGAGCCAGTTTTTGTACTGGCCCGTTAAAAGGTTTTATCAACGATAATTTTTAAACATATTTGCTCTAGTTCAACTTAATTACTGGTATTGAAATAAGGCTGACCCTATGCGTAAACCAATTTTAAAATTGGGCGTAACCGATTTATCGTTTCACCATGTTACGGCTTCTTTAGTGAGCCATGTTTTAGCTGATATGGGCTTTAATGTTGAGCGTATTTATGCGCCGCATGAAAATAACTTTAAAAACCTCAAATCGGGTGAAGTAGATTTACTCGCCTCAGCGTGGCTTCCTTCAAGCCACGGTATTTATAAGTCCGATGTTGAGCAAGCTACACCACTCATTGAACTTGGCTTGCATTATGAGCCTTATGCGCATTGGGGCGTACCAGATTACGTACCGCAAAGTGCAGTGAATGAAGTTAGTGATTTGCTTAAACCAAATGTGCTTATAAAAATGGAAAAAACAATTCAGGGCATTAATGCCGGTGCTGGTATTACCCGTTTTTCTATTAATATGATGAAAGAATATGGGCTGACGAGCGCAGGATATGAGTTTATAACCGGCACAGAGCATGATTGTTTTAGCGCGTTTGAAAACGCAGTAGCCACCCAAACTTGGTGCGTAGTGCCATTATGGAAGCCACAATTTTTGCATTACAAGCACACAATACGAGCGCTTATAGAACCAAAAGGCTTACTAGGCGTTGTTGATAGAGCTGTTTTACTCCTACGAGAAGATAAACAAGTGCTGTTTAATCAAGCACAGATAAACACTCTTGATAAATTACGCTTTTCCAATGAGATCATTGCCGAGCTCGACTATAAAGTATGCAAGAACTTACAGCCCCTCGATGACGTAACGCGTAATTGGCTTAATCACAATCCATTTAAATAGTAGTTTGTGCTTTGTTTTTTTAAAAAAGGCTCAATATAGACACTACTTGGCTAAAATTGCCACTTAACGGAGATAACCATGACCCATCCAATTATTAATGATTTAGAAAAACGTTATACAACTAAACGCTATACAACCCAGCGTATTCCTCAAGATGACTTAGATGTAATTTACGAAGCTATGCGTCTTTCTCCTTCATCTATTAACTCGCAGCCGTGGAAATTTATTGTTATTGAATCAGACGAAGCTAAAGAGCGTATGCACTCTACGTTTGAAAATAAATTTCAATTTAATCAGCCGCATATTAAAACTGCATCGCACGTTATTTTATTTGCTTACAACCCTAAATATAAACGTGATGATTACGCACAAGTCATTGATGCAGATATTAAAAATGGCCGTACCCAAAGTGAAAACCGCGAACAAGCATTTGGTGCGTTTGCCTTTGTTGATATGAATACCGATGAGCAAGGCAACAATGCGATGTGGACCAAAGCGCAAACTTACATTGCCCTGGGCAACACAATGCACGCCGCAGCACGCTTAGGTATTGATTCAACGCCTATGGAAGGTGTAGATGCACAGCTTATTGGTGAAGTGTTTGAACACGAGCTGGATGGCTATATTTGTGATGTAGCGTTAGTACTTGGCTACCATGATGATACTGAAGATTATAACGCTAAGTTACCTAAATCTCGCTTAGCAAAAGAGCAAGTTATTCAGGTTTTATAAAACCCATTAAAAAAGCTTAGCGCTAAAGAGTGCTAAGCTTTTATACACACGTTATTTTTTAGCAATAGCCTGCACTACCGATGCTAAACCCGTGTGATATGTACCCTCCAGCACTTCTCGCTTTAATTCTTCTAAATGCAAAAAGCTAAGCTCGATTAAGTCATCTTGTAAATCGCTTTTTGAGGTTTTAGTATCGACACTTGGGCCGCCTCCGGTATTATAATTTACTTGCTCAGGCGTATAGGCCTCAAGTAAAAACACCCCACCAGGCTTTAAACCTTTAACAGCGCGCTTATATACTGCTGAGCGTACCGCGCTCGGTAAAGGGCAATAAATAGACACTACCGCATCCCATTTTTCTTTTCCAAAATCAAACTTAGCTAAATCGGCGTGTACTAGCTCAATGGTTACGTTGTGCTCTTTGGCAAGTTTTGCCGCTTTTTCAAGCCCTACTTTAGAGCCATCAACAGCGGTAACGCGATAACCCATTTTTGCCAAAAATACCGCATTTCGCCCCTCACCTTCGGCTAAGCTCACTATATTACCTTTAGGTAATTGCTTATATTGCTGGGCTAAAAAATCGTTTGGCTCTTTGCCATAAGCGTATTGCTGAGTGTTATACCTTTCATCCCACATAATAGCTCCTGGTATAATTTTGCGTATTCATAGCGTTGAATAAGCCTGCTTAATAATTCCACTAATCATATGTAGTGTAAATAGGTAACTAATTTTTTAGTGTTGTTAATATACTATCCAGCCATGCTCACGCACTCTGCTAAGTGCAGGATTAAAAGGGTTGATTTTCAGAGCTAAATAAAAAAAGCCAGTGACGAGGTCACCGGCCAAAAGAAGGCAATACGAAGGGAGTCGTACTGGCTGTTAAAACTTTTTCAGTATTCGCTATCTTAACAATGGCACATGAGATTCTAATGCCTGATAGCTCATCCATTGGTTTAGTTGCTCTGGCCAGGTAATGGTTGGCTCGCAATATAAACCACGTAATATAGAAAAATAAATTGCGCTATCGAGCAAACTTAATGACGTTTTACCCTCATTAATATTGAGCTGTTTTTCGGTGCCAATTAAAAATTCATTTACTTGTAAAACGATCTCAGGAGTTGTTGTTATTAGGTTTACAAAGTTAAGCTCTGTCGATTGCTTGTTATCTTCCCACGCTATACGGCTAGATTCTGTTTTAAACTCTTTTAAATCCAGTAATGGCCAACGTGGCAAACCAATTTGCAATAAAGGCGCAAACGAGCCACCTTGCCACTCAATAGCCCCTTGCGTTGGCGTGTTTGATTCGCTAGAACCAGCAAGTTCAATAAACAGGCTAATAATTTCGTTACTTTCACTCATAATAGTGCCGTCATCTTTTTCAAGAATAGGTACCATTTTTTTACCAATTAGTTTTGTTGGTGTTTCAGTGTCGTCGTAATCAAGTACAACATCATCAAGCTTAATACCTAATTTACCTGCTACATATTTAACACGCGCACAAAAAGGACAATGAGAGTAACTGTATAGTTTCATAATTAATTAAAGCCGAAAGCGGTTAAATACCTATGCCCGTAAGATACCCAAATACTCAGCACAGAAAAACCGCATTTAGGTTGAAACTTTATCTTGTAAAAATTGATAATCACGCGCTTAAAAGCAAATATCATAAAAAACACGCCATAAAGGCGTGTTTAAAAATGTACTCAATTTACACATTATAGTTAGCGCCCTATTACGCCTTCAGCTAAAGGTTTAAATCTAAATATGTAATAAGGTGCTTTGTTTTCAGCATGACCGTTATTAAGTTGTGCCGAAAGCGGCAATTGCGCAGCGCCGGTGTACATGTAACCCTCTGGTCCAATGCTTACGCCATCTGGCCAAATCATGTTTTTATCGTACGCATAATCACGGTACGTACGTGTTTTGGCATCAATAACGCCCACCGTACGCTCACCCACTATGGTTAAATATAAATTATCATCAGCATCAATACTTAAACCACCGTTTACTGGTTTTTGTGCGTATTGCTCTACTCGTTCACCTAGTTGTTTATCGGTTAATTGCTCGTTAGCAATGTCGGCCATTTTAATACGGTAAACATACTTTTTATTAAGCGGAGCAAAGTAAAGCCATTGCTGCGCGTTATCAAGCACAATGCCATCGGCACCAATAAAGGCATTAAGTTGCTTTTGGTTATCAGTCCCTTCATCAATCATTATTGGCATGGTGTAATCGGGCAAAGTGCTTTCGTGACCTTGCAATACTCGCCAGCTCTTGCCTGTTTTAGTATTAACGATAATAAGGGCCGCTTGCTTGCCATTTCCGCCATCTGCAATACCTTCATCGGCAATCACTAATGTATTGTATTTACTCGATATAGCTAAATCATTAAGTTGAGATTGAGCAACCGATATAGGGCTAGGTAAATAAATAATTTTGTTAACCTTATTGTTTATCGCATCCCATGCTACCAGCTTTGGCGTAATACGCGGCTGCGCCTGGCCTGAGTCGAGTATCCAAACGTTACCTCTGTCATCAGCCCTTACCCCTAATACCCAATTTAAATAGTTAGCGGGATTTTTTAAGCTGCCATCACTTTTATAAGGAGTTTGCATTTGGGCATTAGGAAATGGCACCACATCACCACTTTTTAAGAGCTCTCCCACTTTTACTTTTGGGTTATAAAAGGGATGATAACTAAAAATAAAGCGCTTGTTTTGTGTATACGTAATACCGCCTACAGCACCGTCGGTTTGTGCGTAAACCTCAGCGGGTACCGTGTCGTTTGCAATAGCCGAGGCACTTATTAGTAAGGCTATAGCGCTTAGCCCTAATTTAGATTTATTTAAGAACATAATTTGCCCTATTTTTGCTTAATGTAATTAGCTGTGCCGTCTATCCAGTCTTGTCGAGCTGGGGCAAAAAAATCAATATCCACCGTATCTTGGGTAAAGTGAAATTCGTGCGGTACATTGGCCGGTATCACCATCATGTCACCCGCTTTCATAAGGTATTGTTTACCGCCAGAAAACACTTTAGCCTCGCTTGACATAATCCACGTTACTTGTTCATTCGGGTGTTTATGAAGCGTCACTTTGCCCCCTTTTTTGGCCACCCATTTTACAAACGTAGATTGCGTACCATGAAAATATTGGCGTGTTAAATATGGGCCCATTTGCTCTTTGGGCTGGCTGTCGAGATTAAGTAAAAAAGGGGCGTTGGTAATGTGCTGGCTATAACTATCCATTATGCCCATTTGGGGTGCAGGCGTTATTTGCTGTGCAAGTTTACTTTGCGCTGCCCATACGCCAGAGCTTGTTAAAGCAGCTGCTAATAAAAGCGTGTTAATTTTCATAGTTTCACCTAAATAATAAACTGTGTGCGGCTGCACTGACTATTTAGGCAAAGTTTACAGGCTGAGAATTTTTGAAAAAGCCGCTTAGCCGAGAAACATTTTCAAATAAAAACGAGCAATAAATCACTTATTGAAAAACAAAAACCCAGCAATAAAGCTGGGTTTTACTTAGGTCATGCTTAATAAACCTTAACTGACCTTGAGTTCTTGCATTTGTATGTACTGTACTAGGTCTTCAATCGATACCACGGTCATGCTGTGTTTATTAGCATACTCGCTTATCTGTGGTAAGCGTGCCATGGTGCCATCTGGATTTGTGAGTTCACAAATAACCCCAAACGGTTTTAAACCAGCCAGCTGCATTAAATCTACAGACGCCTCGGTGTGACCACGGCGAACTAAAACCCCACCTGTTTGTGCTTTTAAGCCAAATACATGCCCTGGGCGCGATAAATCACTCGGTTTTGCGTTATCGGCTGTGGCGGCTTTAATAGTTGCGACTCTGTCGGCTGCCGATACGCCGGTTGTAACACCGTGTTTAGCTTCAATGGTTACTGTGTAGGCTGTGTTATTTTGGCTGGTGTTGTTAGTTACCATTTGCGGTAGATCGAGCTGCTTAATGCGCTCATCACCCATACACAGGCACACAATACCGCTGCCTTCGCGGATCATTTCGGCCATTTGTTGGGTCGTTAAATGCTCGGCAGAAAAAACAAAATCACCTTCGTTTTCGCGGTCCTCATCATCAACAACAAGTACCCCTTGGCCTTGCTGCAAAGCAGCAATGGCGTTTTCTACGCGGGTGTGGCTTTCGCCAAATTGGCTAAGTAAAGACTGAATCATTATTATATTCCACATAAAAATAAATAGATTCAGGACACTGAAAGACATGGCAAAACACACAAACTAAATTGCGCACTTTTACCACTAAACAGCTTATACCAATCCGCTTAATTCAGTGATCAATTTTGAGGCGGGAAAACGTGTTGATAACGACACTTTTAGCCCCTCAAAATGATTAAGTATTTTTGCAAATTGGTATTAAACACGCAGCCACAGGCCACGTGTTTGCATACGCTACAAGCTATATTCTCTTTCATCCGGACTATAACCGTCGGCTCTGGCCTCTCACCAGATCTGCTTGACCTTTATTTAATACATTAAAAACGATTATTAAATAAAGCGCTCGCGGGCTCATTTTATTCATAAAGTCATGAGTAAAACATACCGCCGGTGGGGAATTTCACCCCGCCCTGAGAATGTACCGTGAACTTATCTGTTCACGGCCTGCGCATTATACGCGTGTATGACCATGTTATTCAAAAATAAACGTTAAATAAGCTCAGTGTTCAGTGAGGCATTGAGCACTTTACCTTGATTTATATCGGCCGTGAGTGAGCATTTTGCGCCATTAACTAAGTTTAAATTTGGCTGCACATGGCCAATATCAGCATCTATTATTACCGGAAACAAGCACCCACCCAATGCCACATCTAGCGCATGGCGGTAATCAAAGGCATCGTGATGACTTTGTGTTATTTCACTGCGCCCTAAAATAAGGCCGTTAATATCATCAAATACACCGGCAAGTTTGAGCGACAGTAAAAAGCGTGCCACGGTGGTAGGGGTAAGCTCTGAGTTTTCAAGGTATAAAATAAGGCCTTCGTTCGCACTGTGTTTTTTAAAGTCGTGCAATGCTAAAAAAGGTGAATCTAATAATAACCCTACCGTATCAAGGCAGCCGCCAAATAAGCGCCCAGACATCTCTATTGTGCGCTCATCGGTGTAATTTAAGCACTGCCACTGAGTAGGCTCGCTTGGTGCTAACAGCTCATCGGGGTTTTGTGCGTAATTGGGTTTATTTTTTTGATAATATGCAGAGGGTCCTTGCTCAAATTTACTGCCCGATTCGTAGGTAATGGTTTCAAAAATTTGTAAGCTAAAGGGATTTGTTTCATCGGGATGAAGCTGCATTAAGTTGGCACTATGAAGTGTCGCCCATTGGCACTTAGCTGTAAGTGCACAGGCAATTGTACTCACATCAGAAAAACCCACCAGCCATTTAGGCTTAGCTTCTTTAATGGCATTAAAATCAAGTAGTGGTAAAATTTCCATTGCAAGCTCTCCACCCATTGGTGGCATAATGGCGGCAACGTCATCGTCTAGCAAAAAGCCCATCAATTGCTTGGCATGGGCTTTTGCATCTAATTCATCGCGGGGTTTATTTTGGCGTAAAAACTCCCCTTCTACTACCTCGTAACCACGGTTCTTCAAACCGTCTATCACTCTATCTAGTCGTGCATGGTATTTTTCTTTTAAGCCCGACGAAAGCGAGCAAATAGCAATTTTAGAGCCTACTTTTAAAGGCGCTGGATAAAGTATATTAGCCATGAGTGTTCCTTTTGATAAAGTAATTCCAGTGCGTGAAAAGTTTCCCCTTCTACACGTATTGTAGATGTGTACCCATATCAACACGTTTACTCTTTATACAATATGAATGCAAGAAGTAAATTTGGTGTAGTCTACGGGTTGTTTAAGTGATTTTACTTGCTTAAATATGGGTTTTTCTAAAATTATTAGGCGTGACACCGAAACGCTTTTTAAATGCGGTAGTGAATGAAGAAACATGGCTGTAACCCAGTAAGAAAGAGACTTCACCTATCGATTTACCATCCAAAACAAGCCAGCTTTTCGCTTTATCCAAGCGTTTATTTCTTAAGTACTCTATTGCCGTGACTTGGTACTTGTTTTTAACTTGCCGTTGTAACGTGCTGACACTAACCCCCAAATAATCTGCAATTTGGCTTAAACAACCATGCGATAAAGCTAAATCCTCAAATGCTTTGTCTATTTTACATTTGTGATGTGCTTTCAAAGATTGTCTGTGAAGATTGATTATTGGTGCTGACTTTGCTTGGCTAGGCTCAGTGAAGAGTAAAATTAAACTCTTATATATTAGTTGGATTGATAGTTGCTCTGCCTTGAGTTGATCTTCAAACATAAGGCTAGACTTTAATGTAAACAACTGATTTGCAATGTCTGTTAATTCATCAGCGCAGTCAAATGTAAAAACACGACTTGGGTGAGCAAAAATTCTGTCTATTTTTATTCTATCGTCGCCGGTTTTACATCGTGAATAAAGCCATTGTTTGTTAATTGATACATTAATTTTTTTTACTTTTTGATTTTTATTTAAATGGCGGGTAAACATCTCTTTGCCTGAAATTGTATTAATAAACAATAACGGCCTGTGTGGGTCTGCCCTAAGCTGGTAAGTACTTTTACCTAAACTAAAGCACAACGTTCCCCTGTATAAAATATTAATACTTATACCGGCATCAATGGCAACCGTACTGCTGGCCGCTTGTTTTTCTTCGCCATCACAACAGTGCATAGTGATACCCTGCGCTACACTTTCAAATGTTAAATCACCTACAAATAATGGCTTGTGATCCGCATTATGTTGTAAAACATGATTATCGTAGCCCTGCAAAACAAGTGCCGAATGAAGGTTATCTTTGTTTAAGTTTAATGCTAATTTCATAGCTCTTTCACTTTCACGTTATTAATGGCGATTAATCAAAATTAATTGGCGATTTTACTTAATTATTTTCCGCATAAAATACTACCACATATGTAAAATAGTGCGAACAATTCTTATTTGCAATAATTCTACTATTTAAAAATAATTAAGGATAAGCATGGCCCCTTTTAGTATTTCTAAACGCATTATTTCTGGCGCTGTTGCCTCTGCGCTAGGTGCAACAGTTATATCTGCAAACGCAAATGAAGCGCAAAACAATACTGCTGATAATGAAATAGAACGTGTTTCTGTGTGGAGTACAGCCGTTAATACTTCATCACTGTACCTTAATGAAGGTGATATTAGTAATAAGCAAGCGGATCATATTTCTGACCTATTACGAACCATTCCTGGGGTAGATGTAGGCGGAGCTCACTCTCTAAATCAACGAATCACCATTCGGAGTATGGATGATAAAGATTTAAAAATAAGCATCGATGGCGCAGCACAAAATACGTATATGTATCACCATATGGGTAACTTACAAATTCATGCCGACATTTTAAAATCAGTAGATATTGAAATTGGTACTAACTCGGTCGTCAATGGCGGCTTAGGGGGTGCGGTCAAATTTGAAACTAAACAGGCTCAAGAGCTGCTTAATGCAAATGAACAAATTGGTGGACGTATCCATGTGAGCGCCGGTGATAACTCGGGCACCAACTACTCATTAACAGGTTATGGTTTACTGGCCGATAACGTTGATTTTTTAGCTTACTATAATTATGTAGATCGCAAAAACTATGATGTTGGTGGCAATCAGATCAAAGATGCCAGTGGTGCTGAAATTGAGGGCACTGATGGTGAAGTAAAAGGCTTAGAAGGGACAACTACCGATGCGTTAATTAAGCTAGGCTGGGATATAAACAACAATCAACGCCTCGCTTTCAGTTATGAAAGCTATAAAGATGAAGGTGATTACAGCTACCGACCTGATATGGGCTTAGCCACCGATTTAGCTATAACTAACTCTTTGGCGATTCCGCTGTTGTGGCCTACAGAGTTTACACGCGACACATTAACGCTAAACTACACACTTCATTGGTCAGATTATTCAATGCTTAAAGCCTCAGTATTTTCCAATACCAGTGAATTATGGCGTGATGAGTTAGGCTGGGCCGAAAACGAAAGCTTTGCAAGTTCAGCCGGTATAATCACCGGTGAAGCCAAAAACACAGGGGTTAATATTTTAGCCAACACGTTAATTTCTAACAGCGTTGAGCATGATATTACTTACGGCCTAGATATAGTTAAGCATGAAACACACTATTATGCTGATTACACAACAATCGATGATGCGGTATCTGCAGAAGAAGCAACAACAACAGCATTATTTATTCAAGATAAAATAGCAATTAGTCCAAGTTTTGCCATCATTCCAGGCGCCCGTTATGAGCATTACGACATTGACTCAACCTTAGTGGATAATACATTTAACGAAACATCATTTGCCTTAGCTGCCGAATACTCGCCTACAGAGCAATTGATCTTTAAATTAAGTTCTACACAAATTTTTAAGGCACCAGAAATTGCTGAGGTATTTATTGGTGCAGGCTTATATGACGAAGCTAACCCTGATATTAAAGCCGAAACCGGTACCAATAGCGAGTTCTCATTCGCGTATCAAACACGTATTAAAGATGATGATCAGCTCTCTTTAGGGGCAACATTATTTAAAACGTCAATCAACGATTATATTTATGATTATGCCAGTGGCTCACTCAAAGATAATATTGGCGACATGGAAATTGATGGCTTTGAAGCATATCTAGGCTACAAATTAAACGGTTTCAATAGTCAAATAACTTACTCATCAGCCGAGAGTGAACTTGATGCTTTTGATCAATACGATGCCTTAAACGGTGCAAGACTAGACCGCCAACAAGGTGATACCTTAACAGTCAGTGCCGATTATGTATTCTCTGCTGTCGATTTAACTCTACACTGGGAGTTAATGAATGTAGATGATGTTGATGCCGGCGTAGACCTTGACGGCGCGACACTTAATAACGAGAAAGACGGATTTACGGTACATAATATCTCTCTAAATTGGCAACCACAAAGCCAACCACAAATAAATATCGTGTTTGGTGTGGATAACCTGTTTGATGAATATTACGCCTCGCAATCATCAAGAACAGGAACTTCATTCCACCCTCGCTTTGGCGAACTCTATCTACTCGATTATGAACCAGGCAGAAATATCAAAGCAACGTTTGCCTATCAGTTTTAATACCAATCCGCATAATTAAGTGATCTATTTTGAGGATGGATAAATGTGTTGATAGCAAGGAAAAATTCGCTATTTAGTTGTTATAAATGAGAATTTTTTAACGCAAATAGCAATACGCTTAGCCCCGCAAAATGATTAAGTATTAAGCATAACCTTATAAACCAGTTAAGTTGTTAACTGGTTTATATTATTTAATGAGGACTATGATGCGCTTTAAAGCTATTAGAATATTCTCCATGTCACTATTGGTAAGCTTGTTTTTAGCCCCAGTGAGTTACGCTAAAAAAGCAGAGCCGATCAATTTAAGCATCGACTTTACCTTACCAAAAATTAATACCGAACCCTACCACCGTCCTTATGTGGCTATTTGGCTGGAAACGCCCGATCGCGAAGGTATACATACTTTAGTTTTTTGGCACGAGCAACAAGAGTGGTTTAAAGACTTACGCCAGTGGTGGCGAAAAATTGGCCGCAAAGCAAGCGCAAATTACGATGGCGTGTCAGGCGCTACAAGAAAACCAAATAGCTATCAAGTCAGCTGGCAAGGCCAATTAAGTGACACTGAGATGTTGCCGCAAGGCGAATACACACTTAATTTTGAAGCGGTACGTGAAGAAGGCAGCCGAGAGTATTTAAAACAAAAAATACGCTGGGATAACAATCAACCACAGCATTATCAACTGCAAGGTCAAACCGAACTTGGCGCTATCACCATCACAATAGAGTAAAACAATGAAAAAAATAATTTCACATTCGATCAAAGGGCTTGTTGCAAGCTGTAGCTTATTGGCACTAACATTGAGTAACATAAGTATTGCCCACGAGCGCTTCATGGTGCCTTCTCATACTGTGTTTTCAGGCGATGATGTTCAATATGCAACCATTATTTCGAGTATTTCTAACGATATTTTTCACCCAGACCGCCCGCTGGGCAATAATAATAAAGGTATTGATGCGGGTGATTTAAAGCCTTTGTTCTCTTTATTGGAGTCAAATGTATTGTTACCTAATGGTGAAAACGACAGCTCAATACAATGGCAAGCATTTCAGCGCTTGTCTGTGGCTGATGTGCCTTTTAGCCAATCAGGCACTTATCGCGTGAGCTTAGTGCAAAAAGAAGTGGCCATGACCACATTTAAAAAGGCTAATGGCGCGCCTGGGCGAGTATTTGGTCCCAAACCGGTTATCCCTGAAGGCGCCACTAATATAGTACGAAGAACAACCGCGGCGCGCGTCGAGACTTTTATTACCATGAACGAGCCTTCTTTTAGCACTTTTCAGCCTATTGGAAAAGGTTTAGAGTTAACAGGTAAAACACATCCCAATGATTTATTTGCTCAAGAGCCTGCTCACTTTAAACTGGTGTATAACGGTAAAACGGTGCCAAAAAATACGCAGTTAAAAGTTATAAAAGCAGGTACTCGCCACAGAAACACCCGTAATGAACAAATCATTAAAGTAAACGAAAGCGGTGAGTTTACCTTTACCCCACAACAAGCTGGGTTTTACTTTTTAACCGCCGAAACCGCACTTGATATAGAGCAACCAACCAATGTAGATGTAAAACATGACAGCCTCTATGTCACGTTAGAGGTATTCCCGCAATAATGTTTATCGCGAGGCGAGAATTGTGATCACTTTAAGAGAATAAAGCCTGAAATGTGCGACTTTATAAGCTACTGATTTAAGATAACGTAACACGATTGATATAAGCGAACTGCTTAACCTGAAATTCAAATATAAAAAAACCACACCCTATTGCTAAGGTGTGGTTTTTGTTAAAACTAAGTATTAAATGTACTCAACGTCAATGATTTCGTACTCAACGTCGCCTTTAGGCGTTTTAATGGTAACAGCATCATCTGTTTGTTTACCAATTAATCCGCGCGCAATTGGTGAATTCACAGAGATTAAATTATTTTTAATATCCGCTTCGTCATCACCCACAATACGGTAGGTTACTTCAGCATCTGTCTCTACATTTACGATAGTGACAGTCGTACCAAAAATAACTTTACCGGTATTAGGCATTTTAGTTACGTCAATAATTTGCACATTTGAAAGCTTAGCTTCAATTTCTTGAATACGGCCTTCACAAAAACCCTGTTGCTCACGCGCAGCGTGATATTCAGCGTTTTCTTTTAAGTCACCATGTTCACGCGCCACCGCAATGTCATTTACGATTTTAGGACGGGTAACTGTTTTTAATTCGTTAAGCTCTTCGCGCAGTAACTCTGCGCCACGAACTGTCATCGGAATTGATTGCATACTTTTCTCACTTAACACCAAGGCCTAATGGCCTTGGTACATTTCCTTAGTTCAATCGCTGGTGTAGCTCTTGAACTGACGTCACTTTACTACGGTCGTCCGCTTGGTTAGCAGTACAGTTAGCAAATGCCGCGTTCAAGGTTGTCGTGTAGTTGGTTTTGTTTTGCAATGCACCACGACGCAACACCTTCGAATCTTCGATCGCTTGGCGACCTTCGGTGGTATTTACGATATAGCTGTACTCTTTATTCTTGATGTTATCAAGAATATGCGGGCGGCCTTCATATACTTTGTTTACACGGCGTACTTCAATACCAGCCTCTTTTAAAGCCTCTGCTGTGCCACCTGTTGCATCAATTTCAAAACCTAGGTCTATCATGGTTTTAGCAAGTTCTACAACACGAGACTTATCGCTGTTACGTACAGATAGTAACGCGCGACCACCGCGTGGTAAAGTGTTGCTTGCACCTAATTGTGCTTTTGCGAACGCTTCGGCGAAAGTATCGCCAACACCCATTACTTCACCTGTAGAGCGCATCTCTGGGCCGCGGATAGGATCCACACCTTGGAACTTAGCAAATGGTAAAACCACTTCTTTAACGCTGTAGTAAGGTGGAATCACCTCTTTTGTAATACCTTGGCTGGCTAACGACTGACCCGCCATACAACGCGCTGCTACTTTTGCAAGTGCAATACCGGTCGCTTTTGATACAAACGGTACAGTACGCGCCGCACGTGGATTCACTTCAATTAAGTACACTTTGCCATCTTTTACAGCAAATTGTGTATTCATTAAGCCCACTACGCCAAGCTCAAGTGCCATATCGGTTACTTGTTTGCGCATAACATCCTGCACTTCTTGTGATAAAGAGTGTGCAGGTAATGAACATGCTGAGTCACCAGAGTGAACACCCGCTTGCTCAATGTGCTCCATTATACCGCCGATAATGACTTGCTCGCCGTCACAAATTGCATCCACGTCCACTTCAATCGCGTTATCTAAAAAGTGATCAAGTAGTACTGGCGCTTCATTTGACGCTTGTACTGCTTCGGTCATGTATCGACGTAAGTCTTGCTCATCGTATACAATTTCCATTGCACGGCCACCCAGTACGTACGATGGACGTACAACCAATGGGAAGCCAATTTCAACTGATTTAAGTAATGCTTCTTCCGTTGATGTAACCGTTGCGTTTTCTGGCTGAAGTAAATCAAGACGCTCTACTAACTGTTGGAAACGCTCACGGTCTTCTGCGCGGTCAATCGCATCGGGTGAAGTACCAATTACTGGCACACCATTGGCTTCCAGTTCACGTGCTAGTTTAAGTGGTGTTTGGCCACCGTACTGAACAATCACACCTTTTGGTTTTTCAACACGTACAATCTCTAACACGTCTTCAAGTGTAATTGGCTCAAAGAATAAACGGTCAGAGGTATCGTAATCGGTAGAAACCGTTTCAGGGTTACAGTTAACCATGATGGTTTCATAGCCGTCTTCACGTAGCGCAAGGGCCGCGTGTACACAACAATAGTCAAACTCAATACCTTGGCCGATACGGTTAGGACCGCCACCAATTACCATGATTTTGTCTTTATCTGACGGGTTAGCTTCACACTCTTCATCGTACGATGAGTACATGTAAGCGGTATCTGAGCTAAATTCGGCAGCACACGTATCAACACGCTTGTACACAGGTACAATGTTTAATTGATGACGCTTTTTACGAATTTCGGCTTCAGATACACCCGCAATTTCAGCTATACGTGGGTCGGCGAAACCTTTACGTTTAAGTTTACGTAAAAACTCTGCATTTAAGCCGGCCATGCCACCTTCAGCAATCTTTGCTTCGTCTTTTAAAATGTCTTCTATTTGTACTAAGTACCAAGGGTCAACTTTGGTTAGTTCAAAAACTTCTTCTACGCTCATACCGTGGCGCATTGCATCGGCAATGTACCAAATACGCTCAGCGCCTGGCTCGCGTAGTTCACGGATGATTTTTTCGCGGGCTTTCGGATCATCAAGTGCCACTATTGGGTTAAAGCCCGTTGCGCCAACTTCAAGACCGCGTAATGCTTTGTGTAACGATTCTTGCTGGTTACGACCAATCGCCATTACTTCGCCCACTGATTTCATTTGCGTTGTTAAGCGGTCGTTCGCGCCGGCAAATTTTTCAAAGTTAAAGCGAGGAATTTTTGTTACTACGTAGTCGATTGAAGGCTCAAATGACGCGGGTGTTTTGCCACCTGTAATGTCGTTTTGAAGTTCATCTAACGTGTAGCCAATCGCTAATTTAGCAGCGATTTTTGCAATAGGAAAACCCGTTGCTTTTGATGCAAGAGCAGATGAGCGAGATACACGTGGATTCATCTCAATGATAACCATACGCCCGTCAACAGGGTTTACACCAAACTGTACGTTTGAACCACCGGTTTCTACACCAATTTCACGCAGTACTGCCATAGAGGCATTACGCATTAATTGGTATTCTTTGTCGGTTAAGGTTTGTGCTGGTGCCACGGTGATTGAGTCACCTGTGTGTACACCCATCGGGTCAAAGTTTTCGATAGAACATACAATGATACAGTTGTCTTTTTTGTCACGAACAACTTCCATTTCATATTCTTTCCAGCCAATCAGTGATTCATCAATCAGCAACTCACTTGTTGGTGATAAATCTAAGCCGCGCTCACAGATTTCGTTAAATTCTTCCATGTTGTAAGCCACACCGCCCCCGGTGCCACCCATAGTGAAAGAAGGACGAATAATACACGGAAAACCAATTCGTGTTAGCGTGTCGTGTGCTTCATCCATAGAGTGAGCAATTTCTGCACGCGGGCATTCAAGGCCAATATTTCTCATAGCTACGTCAAAGCGTTCACGGTTCTCTGCTTTGTCGATTGCATCAGCAGTTGCGCCTATTAGCTCAACGCCGTGTTTAGCCAGTACGCCGTGCTTATCTAAATCAAGTGCACAGTTTAGTGCCGTTTGACCACCCATCGTTGGTAAGACTGCATCTGGCTTTTCTTTTTCAATAATTTTTTCTACGACTTCCCAATGAATAGGTTCGATGTACGTTGCATCGGCCATTTCCGGGTCGGTCATGATAGTCGCTGGGTTTGAGTTAACTAATATAACTCTAAAGCCTTCTTCTCTAAGTGCTTTACACGCTTGAGCACCAGAGTAATCAAATTCACAAGCTTGACCAATTACAATTGGGCCTGCGCCTAAGATAAGAATGCTTTTTAAATCGGTACGTTTTGGCATTATTACTCCAGTTAAATTAGTTATTACGCGCTTGCATCAGGTCGATGAAGTGGTCAAATAATGGGGCTGCATCGTGCGGGCCTGGGCTTGCTTCTGGGTGACCTTGGAAGCTAAACGCTGGCTTATCAGTACGATGAATACCTTGTAGTGTTCCATCAAATAACGATTTGTGCGTGGCACGTAAGTTACTTGGTAGTGTGTCTTCATCGGCAGCAAAACCGTGGTTTTGTGCGGTGATCATTACTACATCGCGGTCTAAGTCTTTTACTGGGTGGTTACCACCGTGGTGGCCAAATTTCATTTTTACTGTTTTAGCACCTGAGGCCAGTGCTAATAATTGATGCCCTAAACAAATACCAAAGATTGGTGTGTCGGTTTCTAAAAAGGTTTTAATTGCATCAATAGCGTAAGTACAGGGTTCTGGATCGCCAGGGCCATTAGATAAGAAGATACCATCTGGGTTTAAAGCAAGTACCTCGGCGGCTGAGGTTTGCGCTGGTACAACGGTTAATTTACAACCGCGATCAACTAGCATACGTAAAATATTACGTTTAACACCGAAGTCGTAGGCTACTACATGAAACTTTTCATCATCGCTGCTAAGGGTTTTAAATCCTTGGCATAATGTCCAGCTTGATTCGCGCCACTCAAAATTTTCCTTGGTTGAGACAACTTTTGCTAAATCCATACCTTTTAAACCTGGGAAGGTTTGCGCGGCTTGTAACGCTTTGCTTTCGTCTAACTCGTCACCGGCAATAATACAGCCGTTTTGTGCGCCTTTGTCGCGCAAAATACGGGTAAGCTTTCTGGTGTCGATGTCCGCAATACCTAAAATATTACGTTGTTTTAAGTAATCATCTAACGATTGCTCGTTACGAAAGTTACTTGCTAGCAGTGGCAAATCACGGATCACTAGGCCTTTAGCCCAAATTTGATTCGCTTCTTCGTCTTCGCTGTTGGTACCCGTATTGCCGATATGTGGGTACGTCAAAGTTACGATTTGTTCCGCGTATGATGGATCAGTCAAAATTTCTTGATAACCAGTCATAGACGTATTGAATACTACTTCACCGACTGACATGCCGTCAGCGCCGATTGCAGTACCGCGAAACACTGTGCCGTCTTCTAGGACTAACAGAGCGGATTTAGTCAAGTTAAACCTCCTAACAGTAAAAAACGGGAGTAAGCAAATGCTTAACACCCCGCCAATACCCAGAGGGATCGTCAAAACCAGATTTTTTTGTGAGCTTAAATTGTTTTACGCAGTCTTAAATGATGCCGATATAAAACGCTAAACCTTCAATCATTTTTCTTGCCTAAAACTCTTTTCATTCCCACTGAAACCCCTGGTTTTACTAGCCACTTGGGTATAATTGGAAACACGCATTTAGTAATTTTTGGCAAATTGGCTGCATTCTACATGAAGATGCTATTTAGGTCTAACGTTATTTAGATAAACACTAAAAATAAGTCGCTTTAGACAAAAATAGACCCAAACAGCTAAAAAAGTAACTAAACTACTTCAGATCTAGCACATCTTGCATATCATAAAGTCCTGCTGGTTTGTTTTGTAACCACTGCGCAGCCCTTATAGCACCTAACGCAAAGGTCATTCGCGAGCTTGCTTTGTGGGTTAATTCAAGCCTTTCGCCCATAGTTGCGAAATAGGCGGTGTGTTCACCTACTATGTCACCGCCTCTTAAGACCGAATAGCCAATTTCATTTTGCGATTTTGCGGTTTCTACTTGGCTGCGGTCGTATACTGCTACTTCATCGTGATCCCACCCTTTAGCCTGTGCAATAGATTCACCAATGGCCAATGCCGTGCCCGATGGTGCATCTATTTTATGACGATGATGCGCTTCAAAAACTTCTATATCTAAGTCATCACCAAATTTAGTGGCCGCCGTTTGCACTAGGTTGAGTAGCACATTAACGCCAACGCTGTAGTTACGCGCAAACACAATAGGAATATGTTTAGCAGCATTTTCTAATAATGCCATGTCTTCGCTCGTTAAACCTGTGGTGCCTATAACCATAGGCAGTTTTTTATCGAGCGCTGTTTTTAAGTGATTGCGCATACCTGCTGGTAACGTAAAGTCGATAAGTACATCAACATCAACAACCTTATTCTCGTCGCTAAAACAAATGGTTTTGTCGGCTGCACTGTTTACTTGATTTACATTAATACCCAATAACGATGAGCTGCTGCGAACATACGCACCACCAAGTTGTGTTTGCTCTTTAATTGTCGCGGCTTCTAATAAGGCTAAGCCCATTCTGCCGTTAGCACCAAAAACACCGATTCGATTCATTGTTATTGCCTTAATCTGATTTAGTTGGATCTGTCGTTGCGTACCTTGACTAATTTGCCGACCTACACTTGCATTGAACAATTATTAGTCGCATATAATCGCACACCGGTAGATATTATCTAAAAGTCGTGCAATAGTCAGGTAAGCCTTTAATTAAATAATAATAACAATACCAGTTTACTTTAGCCATCTATACATTTAAACTTCTCTTTCGCGTCGATTTGGTCTTTGGCTTGCGGGCGCTGTGGTCATCACCTTTTTACTAAAGCGTGATCTACTAAATTCAGCTAAAAGAGGAGTTTTGGCTGTGGTTATACTAACTGGTTATGAGGAATACTAATGCAGCCAACATTTAATAAAAACAAAGCAATATTGTCTTTGCTTCCCCTTCTTACTTTTGTAGCCCTTTTTTTAGGCTCAGGTTTATATTTACAATCTCAAGGGGTCGATTACGCTTTTTATCAGCTCCCTGCCCCGGTTGCAATTTTACCCGCTATTATGCTTGCCTTTATTTTAAATAAAGGCACTGTAAACCAATGTGTTGAAACCTTTATTAAAGGTGCAGGACACAACAACATTATTACCATGTGTTTAATTTATTTACTTGCCGGTGCATTTTCGGCCGTTGCAAGTGCAACCGGTGGTGTAGATGCAGTGGTAAATGCCGGCTTGTCACTTATACCCCCGTCGCTGTTATTGCCTGGTCTATTTTTAATTGCAGCGGTTGTCTCTACCGCAATGGGTACATCTATGGGTACCATTGGCGCTATCGGGCCAATTGCTTATGCGGTATCGGTTAAAACTGGTATCGACCCTGCGCTAATGGCCGGTACGATAGTATCGGGCGCAATGTTTGGTGATAACCTTTCTATTATTTCAGACACAACCATTGCTGCAACACGTACGCAGAGCTGTGAAATGAAAGACAAGTTTAAAGAAAACTTAAAAATAGCGGTTCCTGCGGCAGTATTAACCATTGCTTTGCTGCTTTATTTAACCCCTGCGCCACAAGCAGTAGAAACAAAAGATTTTGATTTATTATTAGTGCTGCCCTATGCCTTTATTTTAGTATTGGCTGTAGCCGGTATGAACGTCTTTGTGGTGCTATTTAGCGGTATTGTATTTGCTGCGCTAATGGGCTTTACCGGCAGCTATGAAGGTGCAAGCTTTGTAAAAGATATTTACAAAGGCTTTACCGATATGCAGGAAATATTTTTACTTTCTATGTTCATTGGTGGCTTATCTGAATTTATTCGTATTAACGGCGGCCTTGATTTTCTGGCACAAAAAATTCAAGCCATTACAAAAGTGATTGCCAAGTGGCACCGCAAAGTAGCTGATCAGCTTGGTATAGCAGCCTTGGTATTAACCAGTAACGTGTGTATAGCCAATAACACGGTGTCAATTATAGTTGCAGGTCCTATTGCTAAAAAGCTTGCTGATGATGGTGAAATAACTGGTAAACGCTCTGCAAGCTTGCTCGATATTTTTGCATGTGTTACGCAAGGCTCACTGCCCTATGGTGCGCAAGCATTACTGTTAGGTGCTACGTTTAAAATTAGCCCGTGGGAAGTATCAACCTCATCTTACTACTGCTTTATTTTAGCTTTTACTGCCATTGCCGTTATTTGTTTACGTCGTAATAAAGCCTAAACTTTGTGCAAAACCCGATGTTGCAGCTTAATAAGTAAGCTGCAACATATGTTAAAATAATAATCTACAAATCAAGACCTTGTGCTATAATGCGCGCTTTCGCGTGTCACTAAAATTATAGTTAAATACAGATTATGAAATTTAAAAAATTACTCCCCCTCGTTACCCTTACGTCAATCGCTTTATCATCTTCTGCCCTTGCTGCTAACTGGAGCAGTACCGCATTACATGTTAATAATGGCGATCAAAAAAACCCATTTACCAAGCAAGAATCAGATACGACTGTTTACTCGCTGCAGCATGCATCGGGCTATGATTACGGTGATAACTTTTTCTTTATTGATTACAGCAAAGACGATACAACCGACGGCTACCAAGATAGTGACTTTTACGGCGAATGGTATTCAACGCTAAGCTTATCGGCTATCAGCGGTGAAAAAATTGGCGCAGGTGCACTACTAGATGTAGGCCTTACTGGCGGTATTAACGTAGCTGGCGATGCTAAAATGATGAAGTACTTGCCGGGTGTTAAATTAAGCTGGGATGTGCCCGGGTTCAACTTTTTTCAAACACTTGTGACTGCCTATATTGACGACAGTGAAGGCGTAGCAAAAGGCGGCGCTCCTATTGAAACTAATAGCTGGATGTTTGATGTTGCCTTTGAATACCCGTTTACCCTAGGCTCGCAAAAATTTAGCTTTAAAGGACACGCTGAATACATCGCAGAGCGCGAAGATGAATTTGGTAACGACGTAGAAGCATGGATACTTGCACAGCCTATTTTAGTGTGGGATATGGGCCACGCCCTAGAAATGAAAGAAAACACGCTGTTACTGGGTATGGAATTACAATATTGGCACAACAAGCTAGGGACCGAGGTCACTGAGTCAGTTCCACAAATACATGTTGAGTGGACATTTTAAGTAGTCTCTTTAGGTTTAAAATACATTAACGGAGTCCTTTAAAGCGCTCCGTTTTTTTATGCCTTGAACACTATTTAATTGAACAGCCTGTAATACTTGGTTATTGTCTTACTTCTTTTGAGCTTATGGCTCTTCTTTTAAAGGAGTAACAAAATGTCGCCATTTAAAGTTATATGTTTTTCTACATTGTTAGCATTAACGAATAATACGTTTGCCAGTAGTACAGAACACGCTCACTCCCTCGCTTATGATGCCCTTTTAACTAATTACCAGTACGACTTTAAAGTAAATTACTATAATATTGAGTCACAAAAACATTCCCTAAAAATGGCATATATTCATTTAAAGCCAACTAAAAAAAATATGCCTACCGTTACGCTAATGCACGGTAAAAACTTTAATGCCGACTACTGGAGCCCCACAGCACGTTACTTACAATCGCTTGGCTTTGGCGTGTTGATCCCTGATCAAATTGGCTTTGGTAAATCCTCTAAGCCGACTAACTATCAATATTCGTTTGCGGCGCTAGCTCATCATACACGCGCATTAATGGACTCGCTAAATTTACAGAAGTCGATTGTTGTTGGTCACTCTATGGGCGGGATGCTAGCGAGCCGCTTTGCATTAATGTACCCAGATACAACCTCTAAACTGATTTTACTTAACCCCATAGGGCTTGAAAACTATCTACACTATGTAAAATACAAAGACACCAACTTCTTTTATAAAAATGAGCTTAACAAAACCCCCGAGGGCGTTAAAAAGTACCAACAAAAAAACTATTACGATGGAAAGTGGAATGCCACCTACTCTGCCCTTACTGACTTTATAACAGGACAGATACAAGGCCCAGATAAAGAGCAAATTGCTTGGGTTAACGCTAAAACCTACGATATGATTTTTACCCAACCTGTGATCACTGAATTTAAAGACCTATCCGTGCCAGTTAAATTAATTATTGGCACACGCGACAGAACGGGGCCTGGCCGAAACTGGAAAAAAGACGGAATTGATTACGAGCTGGGGCGTTACGACAAATTAGGAAAGCACGCTGCTGCGCTTATTCCTAATGCACAATTGTTTGAACTTGATAATTTAGGGCACTTACCACAAGTAGAAGATTTTGAGCGCTTTAAAGCAGTGTTTAAACAAGCACTAAGTAATACCAATCCGCAATAATATCTAATCATTTTGCGGGGCTAAACGTGTCGCTATCTGCGTTAAAAAATTCTCATTTAGAACAACTAAATAGCGAATTTTTTGCCTTGCTATCAACATGTTTATCCATCCCCAAAATAGATCACTTATTTATGCGAATTGGTATGAGTAATAACTTGATACTTAATAAAATAAAGCCCCTGTAAGTAAACTGCTTACAGGGGCTTTTTATATAAAAACTAATTTACAGCGTACATTGCGGGTTTTTACCCTGCGATTTAGCCTTATTTTGCTCGCTAAGCGCTTCGCTCATTTGTGATTGTAAGTTTTTAATACGATTACTCGGTGCAGGGTGAGTAGATAAAAACTCTGGTGTGCTACCACTGCCTGCTGCGCTCATATTTTGCCAAAGCGTTACCGACTCTTGTGGGTTAAAGCCCGCCTGCGCCATTAAATCTAAGCCAATGGTATCGGCCTCTGATTCGTGCGAGCGGCTAAACGGTAAAACTACGCCATACTGTGCGCCGAGTCCAAGACCTTGCATAATTTCGTTACGGTATTGCACGTTACCCATTTCAAGTGCAGCGCTGCCTAACTGCATACCTGTATCTAATATTGAGCTTTGTGATACACGTTCATTTGAATGCTCTGCTATAACGTGGCCTACTTCGTGCCCGAGTACTGTTGCAAGCTGATCTTGATTGGTGGCTATTTTTAATAAGCCCGTATGTACTCCAATATAGCCCCCTGGTAGTGCAAAAGCATTGGCCGACTCATCTTCAAATACAACAACTTCCCAGTTTTGAGAAGCATATTCTTGTGGTAAAACAGCCACGACCTTATCAGCAATACAATTTACATACGCATTGGTTTTAGCATCTTTATTAATTGGCTGTGATTCTTTCATTTGAGCAAAACTGGCCGAGCCCATTTCACTCATTTGTTGCTCTGAATACAGTGCTATTTGCGTACGCCCCGTAGGCGATGTTTTACAGCCTGCTAAAACTGCAGTTGCGAGTAAGGCAAGGGCTAGTTTTTTCATAGTGTTTCCTTCAAGTCTTTATTTTTTATTAGCTGTAGAATAGCAAACACAGTGCCAGTTTAGAATCTTTGCTCCTTTATTGCTTCGCTTTTTATTGTATGTAAATAAATTAACTTACTAGTCAAACTCAGTTTATACCCTTGCTTTGCCCTGTTACACTGTAGGCCCTGTTTTTAGTGAATGTTGAGTGATTACATGGACGCCTCGGCCTCGTCTTTTAATACCCGAATATTGTTACCTTTGTTAGCCAGTATTGTGGCTATAACGCCATTAGCTATTGATATGTATTTACCGGCCATGTTGGTTATAGCGAACGATTTACAAACCAGTATGCCAAATGTACAAATTTCGCTAAGTATTTATTTGGCTGGCTACTCGTTAGGTATGCTATTTTTTGGCCCTGTTGCCGATCAACTCGGACGACGAAAACTAGCCCGTATTGGCTTAACCTTATTTGGTGCAAGCTCATTTGCGCTGGCCTTTACCAGCGAAATACAGACCTTTTGGGTACTTAGAGCCGTGCAAGCATTCACCGGGGCGGCCGCCACGGTGGTTGTGCCTGGCGTAATTAGGCATATTTATCAAAAAAACACCGCTAAAGGCATGTCGTATGTTTCTATGATTATGATGGTAGCCCCCTTAGTTGCCCCCTCTGTTGGGTCATTTATTTTAGGGTTTTCGGTATGGTCAACTATATTCTTAGTGCTTGCTGGATATAGCTTTTTAATATTAGCGCTTGTTCAAATATATTTAATAGATATCCCCATTCATAAAAATGAAAAAAAAGGCCTAGCCTTGTTTTTTGATAGTTATAAAACTGTGCTGAGTAACAAAGATGCCCGTGCAGATATTTTAAGCTCGATGTTTGTCTCGTTTGGCTTTTTTTGTTTTTTAACCTCAGTGCCTTTTGTATACCTTGATTTATATGATGTCTCCGAGCAATTATTCGGGATTTTATTTGCCTTTAATGTCATGGCTCTAATGTTTGGTAACTTTTTAAATACCAGAATAGTGCCAAAAATCGGCTCTCGTAAAATGCTCTACATTGGACTTGTATGTGGTTTTTGCTCAGGACTGGCACTGCTTACGTTTAGTTTATTACACCTTTCTTTATATTATATTGTAGCGGCTATTGCGCCATTAATGATGAGCTTAGGGGTAACAGCGAGTAATGCTGATTCGTTGATATTAATGAAATTTGAAAAAAACACCGGCACCGCTACAGCTGTCATCGGTACGCTGCGCTTTGGCAGTGGCGCACTTGTAGGTCCTCTTCTGGCAGTTATGCATGCTAAAAGTGCTGTGCCGTTTTCGAGCTTAATGTTTAGCGCTGTGCTACTGACTATACTTGTGCAATTAATCCACTATAAAATAGACAAAAAAAATGCCTCATCATGAGGCATTTTTTATAACAAGCAGTAACTAATTAAGCGTCAGCTTCTTTAGATACCATAACCATTGCTGGGCGCAATAAACGGCCATTTAAAGTATAGCCTTTTTGCATTACTGCAAGTACTGTATTTGGTGATACATCGTTACTCGGCTGGATAGACATAGCCTGATGGAATTCTGGATTAAACTGCTCACCTTGTGGATTAACAATTTCAACGCCAAACTTTGCAACCGCATCGTTGAAGCTTTTAACTGTCATATCAATACCTTCAAGCACTGGCTTTAAGGTTTCGTTTTCTTTATCAGAAAACTCAATAGCGCGCTCTAGGTTATCGATTACCGGTAGTAATTCGTTAGCAAACTTTTCCAGTGCAAATTTATGTGCTTTTTCTACGTCTTGCGCGGCACGACGACGAATATTATCTACATCTGCGGCGGCGCGTACAACACTGTCTTTTTGATCTGCAATTGTTTGTTTTGCAGCTTCAAGCTCTGCATATAACATTGCAATTTCAGCTTCAGGGCTTTGCTCTTGGTCTGCCTCATGCTGCTCTGCGGCTTCCACTGCAGCTTCAACATCAGCTTCCATTTGAGCTACTTCTTCGTTTAGTTCTACTTCTTGCTCTGGTTTTTGTGTCTGCTCAGACATAAAATACGTGCTCCAATTCTTTACAACTGCGGTAATTATGGGGATTGAATAAAAAGATTCAAGAGTTAGATGGCTCTAATAATTTAAATTCTTGGATTAATTGTTCAATTTGCGCCGATTTAGGACAAATTACGCAAAAACGGCTTTGATATTCTTGTTCCTGAAAATACGGAACACTAATTACAATCAGCTCATTGCAGTCAGTAAACGGTAAGTTTTCAGTGTTTAATACTGATACACCATTTTTAAATGCGAGTTTATCTTCGACAAAATTTAAAAATGAAACGCCAATATTTAAGCTTTGTTCGCAGTCGATTTTTTTATATAAATAGTTTTCGCCGACGACAATGCTGTTATCAGACCCTAACTTTTGACTAAGTTGGCGTGTCCACTGTGTGAGTGAGTCATGGCAGTTACGCGGTGCGGTGTTTGCCATAGCTTGCATGCGGTACAAACCCTCCATTAAAGTTTGTTGGCTGAAAACCGTGTTTAACCAAGTAGCAAATTGGTAGCGCACTGCATCTGATGAGTCATCAGGTTTGTTGATGCAAATATTGTGGCTTTGCCCTGCCCTGTCTATGAGTAATACCAACCAATTGTTAGAATCAAACTCAAGCACTTCTACTCTAAATACTTGTTGTGAACTTGCCTGAGGTAGGCCAACGCAGCAACATACTTGATACTTTTGGCTCAGCCCATGCGCAAGCTCAACTAACTGTGTTTGCTCTGGCTGCCAATAATTTGCAATATCAGCTAACGGAAAAAACTCATCAAACCAATAATCAAACCCTTGGTTTGTTGGCACACGCCCTGCTGATGTATGAGGGGAATATAACAAGCCTACTTTTTCAAGTCGCGCCATAGCATTTCGTACAGTGGCAGAGCATACCGCCATACCTTTTTGCTTCGCTATTTTTGTTGATGGAACGGGCAATCCTTCACCATTACAGTAAAGGCTCATCACTGCTGAAAAAATTTGTTGATCTCGTGGGTTTATATTCATGTTATCTACATCTTGTTGCATGAAAGATATATCGGGGCAGTTAAAACAAATTCAAGCCTAAAGCACGCTTTAAGTGAATATGCTATTGCAGGTATTCCAATAAAACGCTGCAAGCACTATTTTTAAACAGTAAATACCAAAGTTAAAGTGGAATGTAATATATTAAGCTAATAACTATTACTTAGCAGCTTTGTAATATAAAGCCTTAATTGAATCATTATCATATAGCTAAATCTATGTTTTCAAACATTTGTGTTTTGAGTTACTCTACAAAAATATTATTACTATTATTGCTGCCATTATGCACTCACCGTTTAAAATTATTGGCCTTATAGGTAAGCCAAACCACCCTAAAGCTGCGGCTACGTTACAACGTTTACATACTTTTTTATCGGCTCTTGGCTTTACAGTGATTGTAGAAAAGCGCACCGGCGGGCAATTATCTGATGTGCCTGATACGCATCAAGTTGACCTTGTTAGCTTAGGCGAACAAGCTGACCTTGCTATTGTTGTAGGGGGTGATGGCAATATGCTTGGTGCTGCACGTGTGTTGGCACGCTTTGATGTCGCTGTAATTGGGGTTAACAGGGGTAATTTGGGCTTTTTAACCGATTTAAACCCCGAAGGCTTTGAAGGCAGCCTTGAGCAAGTATTAAGTGGCGACTATTTAGAAGAGAAACGTTTTTTACTCGAAGTAGAAGTATACCGTCATAATGAACTTAAAAGCGCCAATTCAGCCGTCAACGAAGCGGTGCTGCATGCCGATAAAGTAGCCCACATGATTGAGTTTGAGGCTTTTATCAATAATGACTTTGTGTTTTCTCAACGCTCTGATGGTTTAATTGTATCAACCCCAACAGGCTCTACAGCTTATTCTTTATCGGGTGGAGGCCCTATTTTAACGCCTGAGCTTAATGCTATTTCACTCGTACCTATGTTTCCGCATACATTATCGAGCAGGCCATTAGTTGTTGATGCAGATAATGAGGTACGTTTAAAGTTAAGCCTTGATAACACCGACAGTTTACAAGTCAGTTGCGACAGCCATGTCGTGCTTGCCGTTTTACCTGGCGATGAAGTCGTAATTAAAAAAGCAGATAGAAAACTGCGCTTAATTCACCCAAAAAACTACTCTTACTACAACGTTTTACGTACTAAACTTAATTGGGGCAGCCGTTTATACTAATTTTATTGCCATGTGTAGTGCTTTAGCGCAAAATACAAAACAAATAAAAATTAATCAAACTAGGAATATCTAGCAATGACTTATGTTGTTATCTTTGCTTTGTTATTACTTATCACTTTGCTTGGCGCTTACATTAGGGTTGAAAACAATAGAAAAAAAGCCCTAGAAATCAAAAAAAAACAATTTAGCGAACGTGTTGCCCACGTAAACACTCGTCTTAAAACTAAGCTTAACAATTTATTAGAAGCCAAAATAATAAGACCTAAATATGTAGCGCAAATTCAGGCAATTGTGAGTAACTTTTTTGTGGTTCAACCTCATACAGAGGAAAACCTACAGCATTTAGAAGATATTAGCGACAGTTTAGTAAGTACGCTTTCGATTGAGTTTCAAAAAGCAGTGCAAAGTGAAAATACACAAGCTCTGCAAGACAATATACAGTACTTTGTGAGTGAGTTACCGCAGCAAGGTATACTTTTTAATAAAGCGTTTTATCAAGAAATTTTACCTTCATTAATTCTACAAATTAAAACTGATACACCTGTAAATCAAAGCGAAACCCTTGAAAATACTGAAGAAGGCCCTTCTGATGAAAGTGCGAATACTGATGAACAGCTTTCTCAAAATGCCAGTGTTGCTTAAAAAGTAAAAAATTAATTTGCAAAAAACCTAAACACTGTATAAATTAACAGTTAATTCACTGGATGGATGAACAGTATGTTAATTGGTTTAGAAATTAAAAATTTTGCAATTGTAAGTAATTTAAGCACTGAGTGGCATAACGGCATGACGGCGATCACGGGTGAAACCGGCGCGGGTAAATCTATTGCCATTGATGCTCTTTCACTGTGCCTTGGCGAACGCGCTGAAGCGTCGGCTGTTCGCCCAGGTACAGATAAAGCCGAAGTGTGTGCACAATTTGATTTAACTGCTCTCCCTCTTGCCAAAGCATTTTTAGAACAACACATGCTCACCAGTAACGACAACGAGTGCCTACTTAGACGTGTTGTATGTAAAAATGGTCGAAGTAAAAGTTATATCAATGGCAGCGCTGTTACAGCCGCTCAACTTAAAGAGCTGGGACAATACTTAATTTCTATTCACGGGCAACATGCTCATCAGCACCTTTTAAAAGCTGAACACCAGCTGCAGCTGCTTGACGCCTATGCAGGCCATAACCAGCTTGTAAAAGCGGTTAGTCAAAGCTATAAGCTCTATGCAAACCTACAAAAAGAATTTAAACAGCTTGAGCAACAGCAGCTACAGCAAGCTGCGCAAAAACAATTACTCGAATACCAAGTTGCCGAATTAGACGAATTTGCCTTACAAGACGGCGAGTTTGAAAAAATAGAAGCCGAACACTACAAACTAAGTAATAGCCAAACTATTTTAGAAGCGTGTCAGCGCGAACTGCAGCACCTATACGAAAGTGATGAACAAAATGCCTGCTCTATGCTTCAACACAGCGCACAGCAATTTGCCGAGCTTGCAAATTATGATGAAAGTTTAGCTGGTGTGGCTGCATTATTAGATGAAGCCGCAGTTCAAGTAGAAGAAGCAAGCAGAGAAGTAAGAAACTATGCAGAGCAAGCCGACCTAGACCCCACCCGATTAACAGAGGTGGAAACCCGCTTAAGTGGCGCAATGGACTTAGCCCGCAAGCATCACATAAAGCCACAAGAGCTGGTTGAGTTTCATCAAGGTTTAACACAAGAGCTGGAGTCAATTAGCAACAATAGCTCACGTTTGGCACAATTAGACGATGAAATAAGTAATGCGCTCAGTGCATACCAAAAAGCCGGCGAACAATTAAGCGAAAGCCGTCAAAAATATGCTAATACCTTAAACCAACTAATTAGTGACAGCATGGCTAACCTGTCGATGGAAAATGGGGTCTTTGAAATTCAGCTTAACCAAGAAGTTGAACGCCAACCCAACGCGCTAGGTTTTGATAGTGTTTCGTTTTTGGTTTCTACTAATCCTGGGCAGCCATTGCAGCCTTTAGCTAAAGTAGCTTCGGGTGGTGAGTTGTCGCGTATAAGCTTAGCTATACAGGTGATTATTGCGCAAAAAGTGACAACGCCAACGCTTATTTTTGACGAAGTTGACGTTGGAATATCAGGCCCTACCGCTTCCTCTGTAGGGAAATTACTACGCCAACTAGGAAAATCAACACAGGTTATTTGTGTAACTCATCTACCGCAGGTTGCAAGCAGTGCGCACCAGCAGTTTTTTGTAGCAAAAGAAATTGCACAAGGTGAGACTTTTACCCAAATGCTCAGCCTAAATAAAGACGGACGCATTAACGAAATTGCGCGCTTGCTTGGTGGCGACAATATAAGTAAAACCGCTAAGGCAAATGCTAAAGAGCTTATTATGGCACACGCCTAAGTTATACTTTTGCTACAACAGTGGAGAGACGTTTTAAATGCAAAACATGCTGATAAATTTTTGCCATGTTACTGGGTGGCTACTTGTAGTTTTGAGCTTTTTGCTTATAGGGTTTAGTAAATTTAAGCACGCAGAATTTAAACTAAAACTTTTTAGCTTTTTAAAAATTATATTGGTTTATCAAGTAACTGTGAGTGTATGGCAGTGGTTTATTATTGGCAACATTGTGACTAATCATCAATGGTTACTTTTACTATCACAAATACTGTGCAGTGCAATATGTTATTTAAGTGTGCAGCGGCGAAAAAGTAAAAGCCGCCCAAGCCTCGATAGCTTTTCTATGGACTGACTAACATAGCTGCTGCTAAGAGCACGTTCTATTTTTACCTTGCTCTTTTGCTTTGTATAAACGCTCGTCGGCCAGTTTTATGTCTTGGGCTATAGTTGTAGTTAACTGGCTTTGCGCAAGCCCTATACTTATAGTTAATACTACCGAGTTTCCATTCATACGCACTGGTTTTTTTTGTAATTCTGCATGAATTTTTTCTGCAATACTCTGCCCCTGCTCTTTGTCGCTGTTTGGTAATGCAATTAAAAACTCTTCACCGCCCCAACGCGAAGCTATAGCTTGCTTTGGCAAACTCTTTTTTAAAATATTGGCAAGTTGAGTTAACGCTTCATCACCAAAGTCGTGGCCGTAGTTGTCATTAATTTTTTTGAAATTATCAACATCAGCTAACAAAATTACATAAGGCTGTTTAGTTTTTTTATGAAGATGTTTAAGCTGCGCCAGCTCTTTCATCATAAAACGTCTATTTGGTAAATCAGTTAAATGATCTATTGTGGCGAGGCGTTCATTTTTAATACTCAGCGCAACTATTTTTTCATTGTATTTTTCGCGTGAGCGCTCGTAAAAACCGCTTAATAAGGCCACTATAATAAAGGAGATAACTACCCTCAGCGGCAGTGCTTCAGGTTGGTAATCGTAAATATTAAAACTATCTGTGATGATAAACCCAGCAATCACTGCAAATAAAAAAGCTATGATATCAACAGTTCCCTTTTTAAGGCCTCTGATTGAATAAGTCACCGGTGATACAATAAATATCCAAATGGGGCCGGTTCCTTCAGCTCCGCCCGTGATCACTAAATAGAGCATTAAACAGTAAAGATTATATAAAATGGTCGTCGCTGATTTTTCGACTGCACGGTAAAGGCTAAAAGCCCACGCATAAACCCCCGCAGAAACTAACAGCATAGTACCAAGTATTACATCTGTATTAGACAATGCATTACACGCCATAGCGAAGGTAGCTATAAATCCGATAGTCGAAAAAAAGCGTACAATTAGCTTTCTTTCTCTGTTGTCTGAGTATGCATTCATATTATTATTTTTAATTGCAAGTGAGCTTTAAAAACTCATTATCCGAGGATTCAAAAAAGAAGTTAGCTGCAAGTTTGTACTGAAATAGCACTTTAAGCAAGATTTACTCGTTAATTATTGGTTAATGGCAATTTTTTAATACTTTTTCACTTAAAGAAGCGAGCCTATCAGTTAAGAGCTGACTGGCGTTTTTATTGGGGTACTTACTGGGTTTAGGTAGCACACACCTTGGATAAGCTTGCTCTTGTTTTACTGGGCAATGCTAAACTTAATTTACTGACAATACTCCTGCGTGGGTCTTCGCGATAAAGTGACATACAAATGACGGTTCACAATGCCATCTCGGCAGGTAATCTTTTATGTCTTATCGTTGCTGCACCTACAGGTCCTGAACATTGCTTAGTAAACACAGGACAAAGGAAATCACTGGGTTGCCCTAGTCATTCTGTGTTTAATGCATGTCCATTGGCAGGGCAATTGCGGTAGTGAGTTGCAAAAGAAAAGGCTCCTGAATCAATTCAGAAGCCTTTATATATTAACCAGTAGCCTCTCGGTCAATGGATCATTAAATATGCCTTAGTTTATCGGCATTAAGCCCGTTCACTTGCCTTTATTACATTTAAAAACGTAACGCGCTAATTAAACCTCTAAATAATCCATAATACCTTCAGCAGCGTTACGGCCTTCAAAAATAGCTGTTACAACTAAATCAGAGCCTCTCACTATATCGCCACCTGCAAATATTTTTGGATTAGTTGTTTGATGAGTAAATTCACCTTGCTCTGGTGCGTTAATGCCGCCCCAGTGGTTAATTTCTACATCATACTTTTCTAACCAGTCCAGTTTGTGTGGTTTAAAGCCAAACGCCATAATAACTTGGTCTGCCTCAAGTACGTGCTCTGAGCCTGGTACTACTTCTGCTCGGCTACGGCCGTTTTCATCAGGCTCACCAAGTTGAGTTTTAACCATTTTAACGCCGGCAACATGGCCATTATCATCAAGTACAATGCCCGTTGGCTGTACATTAAAAGTAAAGTTTACACCTTCTTCTTTAGCGTTTTTAACTTCACGTTTAGAGCCTGGCATATTTTCTTCATCACGACGATAAGCACACGTTACTTTAGCTGCATTTTGGCGAATAGAAGTTCGCACACAGTCCATCGCGGTATCACCACCGCCAAGTACCACAACCTTTTGATTGGCCATATCAATGCACGCTTGATTTTTCTCATCGTAACCCATAACGCGATTTGTGTTACCAATTAAAAATGGGAGTGCATCGTGTACGCCTGGCGCGTCTTCGTTTTCAAGACCAGCGCGCATACTCTGATATGTACCTACACCTAAAAATACCGCGTCGTAGTCAGCTAAAATTTCGTCCATAGTGATATCTACACCCACTTCAACGTTTAGCTTAAATTCAACACCCATTTCGGTGAAAATTTCACGGCGCTTTTGCATTACTTCTTTTTCAAGTTTAAAAGAAGGGATACCAAAAGTCAGTAATCCACCAATTTCTGGGTGACGGTCAAAAACCACTGGTTTTACACCGTTACGCACTAAAATATCTGCGCACCCTAACCCAGCCGGACCCGCACCAATAATCGCCACTTTTTTATCCGTCCATGTCACGTATGACATGTCTGGCTTCCAGCCCATTTTAAATGCGGTATCGGTAATGTATTTTTCAATATTACCTATTGTTACTGCGCCAAACTCTTCATCAAGCGTACATGAACCTTCACACAGCCTATCTT
This sequence comes from Pseudoalteromonas sp. P1-13-1a, assembly GCF_001401875.1. Classification (NCBI taxonomy): domain Bacteria; kingdom Pseudomonadati; phylum Pseudomonadota; class Gammaproteobacteria; order Alteromonadales; family Pseudoalteromonadaceae; genus Pseudoalteromonas; species Pseudoalteromonas sp. P1-13-1a. The sequence goes on from NZ_LKDV01000012.1 coordinate 87,457, forward strand.
GTGGACATACGCGTCCACACACTTCAGGCAAGCTATTTGTACGATGAGAAAGCTCAGCCGCTTCTAAAATACGGCCAGTTCTAATTAATTTTAACCACTGAGGAATGTAGTTATGCACTGGGCATTTCCATTCACAGTAAGGGTTACCACAATCTAAACAACGGTCAGCTTGTGAATTTACCTGATTCTCAGAAAAGGGTTCGTAAATTTCCACGAAAGATTTTTTACGCGACGAGATTGGTTTTTTGCGTGGATCAACACGCTGCACGTCTATAAATTGATATACATTTTCGCTCATACTGCCCCCTTATTGCGCTTGAACACGAAGTTCTGCGCTACTACGAGCGCGGTGCCCGAGTAAACTTTTTACATCACTTGATTTTGGTTTAACTAGTTTGAACATAGGTAAATACAGTTCAAAATTAGCTAAAATGGTTTCTGCTCGACATGAACCTGTAAGCTCTAAATGCTCAGCAATTAGGCCGCGCAAATGCTCTTGGTGCGAGCTTAAATCATCAAGTGTTACTACTTCTACAAGCTCTGGATTAATGCGTTTTTCAAAGTCACTTCGCTCATCTAAAATATAAGCAAAACCACCTGTCATACCCGCACCAAAGTTAACGCCTACATTACCTAGCACACATACAACGCCGCCAGTCATGTATTCACAGCCGTTATCACCTACGCCTTCAACAACGGCTTGCACGCCAGAGTTACGCACTGCAAAACGCTCACCAGCACAGCCTGCGGCAAATAACTTACCACCCGTAGCACCGTACAAACATGTGTTACCTACAATGGTCGCTTTATGACTTTCAAACGATGAACCCAGTGGTGGACGTATAACAAGCTTACCACCAGCCATGCCTTTACCCACGTAGTCGTTTGCATCGCCAATAAGGGTCATTTCAAGGCCACCAGCATTCCAAACACCAAATGATTGCCCTGCAGTACCATGTAGCTCAATCGATACTGGATCTGCAGCCATACCTTGGTTGCCATGCTTTGAGGCTATGTAACCCGACAGCATTGCGCCAACTGAACGGTCTGTATTACATATGCGGCTTACTAGCGAAATACCCGAAGAAGTATCAATTGCTTGTTGTGCTTTGCCTAGTAACGTTTCGTTAAGTTCACCTAAATAATGAGAGCTATTTGGCGCACTACAAAATAAGGTTTCGCCCGTTGGGTTATTTGGCTGAGCAATCACAGACGATAAATCTATTTTCTTTTGCTTCGCTGTTTTACCTTCAATTGCTTCAAGTAAATCTAAACGGCCAATTAAGTCAGTTAGATTAGCAACACCTAAGCTTGCCATAATTTCGCGCGCTTCTTGTGCGATAAACTTAAAGTAGTTCATCGCCATTTCTGGTAAGCCGTGATAATGCTTTTGACGAAGTGTTTCATCCTGCGTTGCAACACCGGTCGCACAGTTGTTTAAATGACAAATACGTAGGTATTTACAACCTAGCGCCACCATTGGACCCGTACCAAAGCCAAAGCTCTCAGCACCTAAAATAGCGGCTTTAATGATATCTAAACCTGTTTTTAAGCCACCATCTGTTTGCAGGCGAATCCGGTGACGAAGGCCATTTTCAACAAGTGCTTGCTGGGTTTCTGCTAGGCCAAGCTCCCAAGGGCTACCTGCATACTTTACAGACGTAAGCGGGCTTGCGCCTGTGCCACCGTCGTAACCCGAAATTGTAATTAAATCAGCGTATGCTTTAGCTACACCGGTAGCAATTGTGCCTACCCCTGGCTCAGATACCAACTTAACCGAGATCATCGCTTCAGGATTTACTTGTTTTAAGTCAAATATTAGCTGGGCTAAATCTTCAATCGAGTAAATATCGTGATGCGGTGGTGGTGAAATTAATGTTACACCGGGTACCGAATAACGAAGCTTTGCAATATACGGCGTTACTTTTTCGCCTGGTAATTGTCCGCCTTCACCCGGTTTAGCACCCTGTGCCACTTTGATTTGTATTACATCAGCATTACGAAGGTAGTGCGGCGTTACACCAAATCGACCCGAGGCAACTTGTTTGATTCGTGAGTTTTTCTCGGTGTTGTAACGGAGTTTGTCTTCTCCACCTTCACCAGAATTTGAACAGCCCCCAAGGCGGTTCATTGCAATGGCTAGCGCTTCATGCGCCTCTGGCGAAAGTGCACCAATACTCATTGCTGCAGAATCAAAGCGCTGGTATAAAAATTCAGCCGGCTCAACATCATCAATGCTAATACCTTTTTCAGGTAATTTAAGCGCTAACATATCGCGTAGCGTTGCAATAGGACGGTTATTAACTAAATCAGCATAGGCTGAGTAGTCTTTATAATCGCCTGAACGTACGGCCTTTTGTAGCGTTTGAATAACATCAGGATTGTAAGCGTGGTATTCACCACCGTGAACATATTTTAATAAACCGCCGTGGCTGAGTAACTTACGCTTACTAAAAGCAAGTTTATGTAGCTTTTGCTGATCACTATCAAAATCGCTAAAACAGGCGCCTTTAATACGACTTGCTACGCCTTTAAAACACATCTCTATCATGGCATCTGATAAACCAACGGCTTCAAAAAGCATTGAACAACGGTACGATGCAATCGTACTTATGCCCATTTTAGACATAATTTTGTAAAGGCCTTTATTTATAGCTTTTCGGTACGAAAGCGTCACTTCGCAGTACGATTTTTCAATCACTTTACTGTCGCTCATCGCAACCAGTGACTCGTATGCAAGGTATGGGTATATTGCGGTTGCACCAAAACCAAGTAATACAGCAAATTGGTGTGCATCGCGTACGCTGCCCGTTTCAATAATAATATTAGACTCACAACGTAAGTTATTATCTACTAAACGTTTTTGTACAGCACCTACCGCCATTGCAGCAGGAATTGGTAATTGGGTTTCGCTAAAGTTACGGTCAGATAAAATAAGCATTACACAGCCTGCAGCTGCTTTTTCTTGTGCAGCGTCGCAAATACGTGCAACCGCTTTTTCTAAACCTTCCTCTGCTGTGTATGTAATATCAATTTTACAGTAGCTGTAATGCTCGTCATCAGCATTTAGTAGCTGCTGCATATCAGCATACATTAAAATTGGCGTATCAAACTGTAGACGCTTAGCATGGCCTGTGGTTTCATTAAATACGTTTTGCTCACTACCGATACACGTTGCTAATGACATTACGTGGTTTTCACGCAGCGGATCGATTGGCGGGTTAGTTACTTGCGCAAACTTTTGGCGGAAGTAATCATACAGTGAACGATGCCCTTCGCTTAACACAGCAAATGGCGTGTCATCACCCATAGAACCTGTTGCTTCTTGGCCATTTTCACCCATTACACGAATTACACTATCGAGCTCTTCGTTAGTGTAACCAAACATTTTTTGGTATTTAACAAGCGTTTCGTCATCAAATGAGCGATTACCTGCATCCTGTTCGGTAAGCTCTTCAAACGGAGTTAGGCGTTTAACATTTTCTTCAAGCCATGACTTATAAGGGTGACGCGATTTTAAATCTTGGTCGATTTCATCTGAGTGCCAGATTTTGCCTAATTTAGTATCAATTACTAAAAGCTCGCCTGGCCCTACACGGCCTTTTTCGACCACTTCATCTGCAGTGTAATCCCAAATCCCTACCTCAGAGGCCAGTGTAATAAAGCCATCTTGAGTAATAACATAGCGCGCCGGGCGCAGGCCATTTCTATCAAGGTTACACGCTGCAAAACGCCCATCAGACATAACAATGCCCGCAGGGCCATCCCACGGCTCCATATGCATAGAGTTAAAGTCGTAAAATGCACGTAAGTCATCATCCATAGCACGATTTTTTTGCCATGCAGGTGGCACTAGCATACGCATAGCACGGAATAAATCCATGCCACCCGCTAAAAACAGCTCCAGCATGTTGTCTAGGCTTGATGAGTCAGAGCCAGTTTCGTTTACAAACGGCGCTGCGCTTTGTAAATCAGGAATAAGTGGCGAAGAAAACTTATACGAACGTGCACGAGCCCATTGGCGGTTACCTTCAATGGTATTAATTTCACCATTATGCGCTAAATACCTAAATGGTTGTGCTAAAGGCCAACGCGGCTGAGTATTAGTAGAAAAACGCTGATGGAATACACAAATAGCGCTGGTCATACGAATATCAGCTAAGTCTAAATAAAAGTTAGGCAAATCTGCAGGCATCATAAGGCCTTTATAGATAGTCACTAACCCCGATAAACTCGCAATATAAAACGACTCATCCTCTGCTAAACGCTTTTCTGCGCGGCGACGTGCTACATATAAACGTCGCTCTAAATCTTTAGAACGCCAACCTTCCGGCGCACTAACAAAAATTTGTTCAAAACCAGGTAATTGCTGTGTAGCAATTGGCCCTAGCATTGAAGGGTCAGTAGGCACTTCACGCCAACCAAGTATTTTAAGTGTTTCTTGTTCTAATTCTTCACATAAAACCTGTTTTGCAGCTTGTGCTAAAACGGGATCTGAATTTAAGAAAACCATGCCTACGGCGTAATTTTTACCTAAGTGCCAGTTATGCTCGTTAGCAATGGCACGAAAAAAACTGTCAGGTTTTTGGAGTAATAAACCACAGCCGTCGCCTGTTTTACCATCGGCAGATATACCACCGCGGTGTTGCATGCGATCAAGTCCAGTAATAGCTGTACGAATAAGCCGATGACTAGCTTGACCATTTACTTGGGCTATTAAGCCAAAGCCACAATTATCTTTTTCTAATGTTGAGTCGTATAACATAGACCCCTCCCTTGCTGCACTGTTAACGTGAATGAACTGCTCGACGATTTGCTAACAGACGCACAAAACTAGCCTCTATAGTAAATAGAGTCAATATTATTTTGAATACATATTCACATTCTTGAATATTTCTCACTTCAAGGCAAGGTTTCTTTTTAACTCATAAGTTTTAACATTTAGTGCTTTTTTGTGCGTTATTTTTTCATGACACTGGTGTCAATTTTAACATTTTGTAAAAACAAAGGGAGCACACCAATACCCTTTACGTAAACGTAAAGCTCCACCCAATGAATAAATATTCATTAAAACTTTATTGGTTCAGTTAACATTTAGATAGTTTAATGCAATTTAAATAAATTAAAGGTTTAGGATCACGCTTTTTTAGCGTTCATTGGTATAGTTATGAATTGCTGTGTCGTTTTTAGTGCAAATGGTGTGAATTTTTATTTAATACCAATTCGCTTAATTAAGTGTTCTATTTTGAGGCTGGAAAAACGTATTGATAGCCAGGCAAAAATCTCGATATTGGGTTGTGCTAAAAAAGAACCTTTTAGCGCAGATAGCGACACGTATAGCTCAGCATAGCTGGTTACGTATTATTACGCCTTGGTATAAAACTCAATTTTTTAATTAAAATTTGCGCTTATATAAGTAGCATTGTTGCTTACTTATCCTTACTAAGGTGTATCTAAACGAGGAGTGAGGCCTGAGTTTGCTAACTATTGAGTACAAATTATTGGCTATAATCATGGGTTGATCAATAAATTAAAACGCAAGAAAGTTATAGATAGACACAAAAAAGCCACGTAAACGTGGCTTTTATTATGTTTAGCAAAGTAACTATTACTCTGCGTCAGCTTCTTTATATTTAGCTGCTGTTTCAGTGATCAACGGCTGTAATTCACCACGCTGAAACATTTCAATAATAATGTCGCAACCACCTATCAATTCGCCCTCAACCCAAAGCTGTGGGAAGGTAGGCCAATTAGCGTATGCTGGTAGCTCAGCACGAATATCTGGATTTAGTAAAATATCAACATAGGCAAATGGTTCGCCACATGACATTAGAGCTTGTGACGCTTGTGAAGAAAAACCACAATTTGGTAATTTAGGTGACCCTTTCATGTAAAGGATAATTGGGTTTTCAGAAATCTGCTGTTTAATTTTATCAATGGTTTCCATCTACAACCTCAAAATGACGATAGCTTGATATATCCGGGGCTTGAAAATAAATCATTGTGGCCACAAATATATAACTTAAAATGGGCAAATAAAGCCGCAATTGAAATAGTCTTTAGCAATAGCATTGCTGTTTGCTTAAACTTGAGTAAAATACTCAACAATTATAGTAACACTATATTCTCGTTTGGTATAGGTAAGTGGTCTGTTCTATCAGGCATTACGTACTACCAAGCGCGTTATCAACCAAAAGAAGATGGAGATAAAAAATGGCATTTGAACTACCGTCACTACCATATGCAATTGATGCACTTGAGCCTCACATTTCAAAAGAAACTCTTGAGTATCACCACGGTAAGCATCACAACACGTATGTTGTTAAATTAAACGGTTTAATTCCAGGTACTGAATTTGAGAACAAATCTTTAGAAGAGATTGTTTGCTCATCTGAAGGTGGCGTATTTAACAATGCTGCACAAATTTGGAACCACACTTTTTACTGGAACTGCCTATCTCCAAATGGCGGCGGTGAACCAACAGGCGCAATTGCTGATGCTATCAACGCGAAATGGGGCTCATTTGACGCGTTTAAAGATGCACTAAACGACAAAGCTGTTAACAACTTTGGCTCTAGCTGGACATGGTTAGTTAAACTAGCTGACGGTTCATTAGATATCGTAAACACATCTAACGCAGCAACGCCACTTACAGACGAAGGTGTTACACCAATCCTAACTGTGGATTTATGGGAACACGCATACTACATTGATTACCGTAACGTGCGTCCAGATTACCTTAAAGGTTTTTGGGCGCTTGTTAACTGGGAATTCGCGAACGCTAACTTCGCTTAATTAGCCACTATAGGCTGATTAAAAAAGGCGCTTCGGCGTCTTTTTTTATGCCTTTATAAAATTTAAGCCGCCGTTATACGTGCTAAATTGATAAATTAGCCACATGATCTTTTTTCACTTAAATTTTTAATTTTATTGCACAAAAATTTCAAACTGAGACTAGACTTTAAAAAGTAAGCACCTTTTTAAAGTGGGTTTCGGAGGTTATTATGACTATTTTTGAGCACTACCAAGCACGATACGAAGCAGCACAAGAAGAAGAATACAGCATCAGCGAATTTTTAGAAATTTGTAAAAACGATAAATCAGCTTATGCCAGCGCACCCGAGCGCTTACTTATGGCAATAGGTGAACCACAAATGGTTGATACTGCAACCGACGCACGTTTAAGCCGGTTGTTTTCTAATCGAGTTGTTGCACGCTACCCTGCATTTGAAGACTTTTACGGCATGGAAGATGCCATAGAGCAAATTGTCTCTTATTTAAAACATGCGGCTCAAGGACTAGAAGAATGCAAACAAGTCCTTTATTTACTCGGCCCCGTAGGGGGAGGTAAATCTTCAATCGCTGAAAAACTAAAATACTTAATGCAACAAGTGCCTATATACTCAATTAAAGGCTCGCCGGTAAACGACCACCCGCTTTGTTTGTTTGACCCCGTCGAAGATGCAAATGTGCTTGAAAAAGAATACGGTATTAAGCCCCGTTATTTAAAAACCATTATGTCGCCATGGGCTGCAAAACGACTAAAAGAATTTAATGGTGACATCAGCCAATTCAGAGTTGTAAAGCGCTACCCTTCTATTTTAAATCAAATTGGTATAGCCAAAACCGAGCCTGGTGATGAAAACAACCAAGATATTTCAGCATTGGTAGGCAAAGTAGATATTCGTCAGCTTGAGCACTTTGCTCAAAACGACCCAGACGCTTACGCTTATTCAGGCTCATTATGTTTAGCAAACCAAGGCTTAATGGAGTTTGTAGAAATGTTTAAAGCACCTATTAAAGTGCTGCATCCACTCCTTACTGCAACGCAAGAGGGGAATTACAACGGTACAGAGGGCATAAGCGCCCTGCCCTTTAACGGCATGATTTTAGCTCACTCAAATGAGTCAGAATGGCAAACGTTTAAAAATAACAAAAACAACGAAGCGTTTTTGGATAGGGTATATATTGTAAAAGTTCCTTACTGCTTGCGTGTTACCGAGGAAATTAAAATATACGACAAACTCATTCAGCACAGTGAACTGGCAAGCGCCCCCTGTGCACCAGGTACGTTAAAAACACTGGCACAATTTACTACGCTTTCTCGTTTAAAAGAGCCTGAGAACTCAAGCATTTATTCAAAAATGCGCGTATACGATGGAGAAACCCTAAAAGATACTGACCCTAAAGCGAAATCTTATCAAGAGTACCGTGATTACGCAGGAGTTGACGAAGGTATGACTGGTCTTTCGACCCGTTTTGCTTTTAAAATTTTGTCACGCGTATTTAATTTTGATACCACTGAAGTGGCCGCCAATCCAGTGCATTTATTTTATGTATTGGAACAACAAATAGAGCGTGAACAATTTAGCGCTGAAGTGGAAGAGCGTTATTTAAGCTTTTTAAAAGGCTATTTAATTCCACAATATGTTGAGTTTATTGGCAAAGAACTCCAAACCGCTTATTTAGAGTCTTACTCTGAGTATGGGCAAAATATTTTTGACCGCTATGTAATTTATGCAGATTTTTGGATACAAGATCAAGAATATAGAGACCCTGATACAGGACAACTATTTGACCGCGCATCGTTAAATGCAGAACTTGAAAAAATAGAAAAACCCGCCGGCATTTCTAACCCCAAAGATTTTAGGAATGAGATAGTTAACTTTGTATTACGTGCACGCGCTCACAATAATGGTAAAAACCCACTATGGACAAGCTACGAAAAACTGCGCACGGTTATTGAGAAAAAAATGTTCTCAAACACTGAGGATCTTCTCCCTGTTATCTCCTTTAATACTAAAACCTCAGCAGAGGATCAGCAAAAGCACGAGGACTTTGTTAACCGCATGGTTGAAAAAGGCTACACGCAAAAACAAGTGCGTTTACTTTCTGAGTGGTATTTACGGGTTAGAAAATCGCAGTAACCTTCATGTAGTTTAGGGGGAACAGTATGGCGCATTTTATAGATAGACGTTTAAATGGTAAAAATAAAAGCACGCTTAACCGCCAGCGCTTTATTAGGCGCTATAAAAAGCAAATAAAAGAAGCCGTATCTGATGCGGTTAATAAACGTAGCGTTACCGACTCTAGTTCAGGGGAGAGTATATCTATCCCGCAACGAGATATTAGCGAGCCCATTTTTCACCAAGGTAAAGGGGGCGACAGAGAACAAATTCACCCTGGCAACGATCAATTCTCTACAGGTGACAAAATTGAGCGCCCCAAAGGCGGCCAAGGTGGTGGTGCAGGCGATGGCGATGCGAGTGATTCAGGCGAAGGCCAAGATGACTTTGTGTTTTCTATTTCTAAAGATGAATACCTTGATTTGCTCTTTGAAGACTTAGCGCTGCCCAACTTACAAGAAAACCAGCTAGATAAGCTTGTACAAATGAAAACTCATCGGGCTGGTTTTTGTAGCGATGGTATGCCCAGTAATATTGATATAGTACGCTCATTACAGGGCTCACTCGCCAGGAGAGTCGCCATGAGTGCGGGTAAAAAAAGGCGCTTAGCTGAGCTTGAAGGTCAACTCGCGATGGAACTTGAGCAAGCCGCCAGCGACCAAGCTATCGTAGCATTATTGCAAGAGGAAATTGATCAACTCAAACAGCAAATAAAATACGTACCTTTTATCGATAACTACGACTTACGTTTTCGTAATTATGAAAAACGCCCCCACCCCACCAGCAAAGCCGTTATGTTTTGTATTATGGATGTATCAGGCTCGATGGATCAGGCCACAAAAGACATGGCAAAGCGTTTTTACATTTTGCTGTATCAATTTTTGACCCGTAGTTATAAAGACATTGAGGTCGTGTATATACGTCACCATACACAAGCTAAAGAGGTCGACGAACAAGAGTTCTTTTATTCTCAGGAAACAGGTGGCACTATTGTCTCCAGTGCCCTTAAACTAATGAACGATATAATAAAAGAGCGTTATGATTCAGAGCAGTGGAACATATACGCGGCGCAAGCATCCGATGGCGATAACTGGGCAGACGATACCCCCCACTGCGCAGAAATATTACGCAATAAGCTACTTAGCGCCGTTCGTTACTTTGCTTATATAGAAATTACCACGCGTGCGCATCAAAGCTTATGGCGCGAATACCAAAACATAACCCACACTCATAGCAACTTTGCTATACAACATATACAAAGTGTTGAAGATATTTACCCTATATTTAGGGAGCTCTTTAAAAAAAATCGTCAACAACAAGGCGCTGCTTAGCCTAAACGAGGTTTACGATGAGTAATGAACGAATTAGTGATGGTCCAGACTGGACCTTTGAATTGCTTGAGCAATACCAAACTGAAATAGCCCGCGTTGCCACCCATTACCGATTAGACACTTACCCTAATCAAATCGAAGTCATTACAGCAGAACAAATGATGGATGCGTATTCAAGCGTTGGCATGCCAATAGGATACAGCCATTGGTCATATGGTAAAAAATTTATTCAAACAGAACAAAATTATAAACGTGGGCAAATGGGGCTGGCTTACGAAATTGTTATTAATTCAAATCCCTGTATTGCTTATTTAATGGAAGAAAACACACTTCCCATGCAGGCTTTGGTTATGGCGCATGCCTGTTATGGCCATAATTCATTTTTTAAAGGGAACTACTTATTTAAAACATGGACTGACGCCGATTCCATCATAGATTACTTAGTGTTTGCTAAAAATTACATTAGCCGTTGTGAGGAAAAATATGGCATTACTCAAGTAGAAAACTTGATTGATTCGTGTCACGCATTGATGAATTATGGTGTAGATAGATACAAACGCCCGCAGCAAATATCCCTTTTTGAAGAGCAAAAGCGTCAAAAAGAGCGTGAAGATTACATGCAATCACAAGTAAACGAGCTATGGCGTACTATCCCTAAGCAACAACAGGAAGCTAAAAAGCAAGAAAGACACTTTCCCCAAGAGCCGCAAGAAAATATCTTATATTTCATCGAGAAAAATGCGCCACTATTAGAGTCTTGGCAGCGAGAAGTAATACGTATTGTTCGAAAAATATCGCAATATTTTTATCCACAAAAACAAACCCAAGTAATGAACGAAGGGTGGGCAACCTTTTGGCATTACACTATTTTAAATCACTTATATGATGAGGGTAAGTTAACCGACTCATTCATGATGGAGTTTTTGCAAAGTCATACCAACGTGGTTTATCAGCCACCTTATAACAGCAATTACTATTCAGGTATAAACCCCTATGCCCTAGGCTTTAATATGATGGTGGATATTCGCCGTATTTGCGAAAACCCAACAGATGAGGACAGACGCTGGTTTCCTGAGTATGCAGGGACTGATTGGCTTGACACTCTGCATTTTGCGATGGAAAATTTTAAAGATGAAAGCTTCATAAGCCAATTTTTATCACCTAAGCTAATACGTGACTTTAAGTTATTTACTATTGTCGATCATAGCCGTAACCCACATCTTGAAATAGGCGCAATTCATGACGATAGCGGCTATCGGGCTGTACGCGAAGCGCTTTCAGCGCAGTATAATTTGAGTAATCACGAACCTAACATTCAAGTGTATAATGTTGATATTAGAGGCGATCGCTCTTTAACGTTGCGCTATGTCCCCCACAATAATATCCCCCTCGCGAACTCCCACAAAGAGGTGCTAAAACACCTTTACAGGTTATGGGGATTTAAGGTGCAACTACAGCAAGAGACAAGTAGCGGCGATGTCTCTACGCTTGGCCAATGCCCTGCTGATGACACACGCCATATTTCAGAGTAAGTAAGGTGGAAAAGCAAAAGTCATTAGCATTTGTGGGCATAAAAACAGCGTAAGCTCGCAGAGCTAAGTATTACTCACGTAGCATTATTTTAATAGCACATAATAAAAATGACGCTTATGCGTCATTTTTTATATCCTCAAAATCAGTTACTCTATTACGACCATGCTCTTTTGAGTAATACAACGCTTTATCCGCAGCTTCAATCCAACGTTCATGCTTTGCAAACTCTGGGCTATTGCCTGCAAAGCCAACACTCACTGTCATCTCTATTTTTGTATGCTTATAAACAAAAGGGTTGGCCTCTATCAGTGCTCTTAAGCGCTCAGCAAATGTTGCTGCGCCTTGTTTGTCGGTATCAAGTAAAGTAACAACAAACTCCTCCCCACCATATCGTCCTGCTATGTCGGTTTCGCGAAGCGTCGTTCGAAGCAAATCTGAAAGGTGGCGAAGCGCCTCATCACCACAGCTATGACCATGCTCATCATTAATTTTTTTAAAATGGTCGATATCGAACATTAACAGTGTGCTGCTACCACCACTGCGCTTAACGCGCAAAAACTCTTGGTGCAGCGTGCTTTCCCAATGCCCGCGATTATACAGTTGCGTTAGGCTATCAGTTTGGCTGACTTGTTCTAAACGCTTGTTTAAATCTTCCAATTCTTTTTTATTTACTGCCACATCGGTAACATCGTAAATAATAATACAAATATGGCTTACTTCGCCCAATGTGTTGGTAAGTGGAATAAAAGTCGCGTTTTGGTACATGTAATCCGCTTTACCAGTAATTGGCCGATAATTTTTAAAACGGAAAATGTAAGGTTGCTGCTCCCAAATAGTAAACGAGCGGTTTTTAAGTACAAATACAGACTCTGATTTACTTCTAAACCATTTTTCGTCAATTGAGGGGAATAAATCAAATAAATCTTTGTCCTTTACAGCGCTGGGCAATAGCCCCGAATGGTTTTCCATAAAGCCATTCCATACGCACACTTTATAGTCTCTATCCAGTACAACCAGGCCCACATCGACTGTGTTAAACATATCCATTAACCAATGGATTTCATTCATTTCTAAATCAGCGGCCATAACTTAGTCTTCTAATAGGTAAGCAACTTTGTATTTCAAAGTCTTCAGTGAATCTTCGGTAAATAACAGCATAAGGTCACAGTTAATATCGTGGTTTTCGATGCCGTAGCTTATCTCTATTGCTAAAGTTCTTTGCCAACGAGATTTATTCGATTTAACCAACTCTGATACATCGCGATGCTGGCCAAGTACAATGGGGTGGCCTTGACTAAAAGACATATCAAGCTGTTTAGAGAGCCCCGTTAAAATTGAGCCTATTAGAATATTACTAATATCCATAAGCAGCTCAAGTTCAACCTTGTCGTTAAGCTCACCATCGTAATTCATTAATGACGCAATTTCTTTAAAGCTTGAGTCATTTAGTAAAAGCAACGCCTCGCCAGATACGCCACCGCCAATAAAGCCTTGGCAAACGCCCGAGGTAGCTGCGTTGTTGTCAATAGACTGCAACGCCATGTCTAGCTCATTAACTTCAAGCACATTCACATTCGGAATCGGCAGCTCTACAAACACGTTTAAAAGCCGTGCAAGCAAATCCCCCGCTTGACCCATAGCAACATTTGTAAGCTCTTGGTATATATCGCGCACATCTGGGTCTACTTGCTCACCCAAAGAGTGGGCGAGTCGTTCGCGCATGGCTTTATCTTTAATACCGTGGTGCTCAATAATATCTGCGAGCTTTTCAGCTGAGCAAGGCTTTTGGATAAAATCAATAGCCCCTAACTCTAAAACACGTTGGTGCGCATTTGGCTGAATATCGCCAGATACCACTACGGTTAGGATATTAAGACCTTGCTCTTTCATGGCCATAAGGACTTCGTACCCGTCCATTTCAGGCATATTTAAATCAAGAAAAAGTATTTCGGGCTCGATTATTTTTAGTTTTGTGATGCAATCAACACCATCTTGAGCAAACTCTACTTTAATATCCCAGTCATCTGGTAAAGAGCGAGCTAGCTGGCGCCTCGCTAATTTTGAGTCGTCACATATTAATACGGATGTTGACATACTATCTCTCTATTATTTAACCCAATGTTGTCAATAGGCCTTATGACTTTATTAAAGATACATTTTGTAACTACATGTTAATAAAAGTTCTTCGAGTTTACAATTTATATATCACAGAACTTATTATTACTTTTACCGTGATATTTAATCGCTTGGTTAGTGATATTCAGTATAATACACTCAAACCTATTGCGTTAATTTAAAAGGAAATAACCTATGGTACGCTCTCTTATTTTTGCACTAAGCACGCTTGCTTTAAGCTCAGTTGGGCACGCATCACAGTACCCCGAAAACACGCTTGATGCAGGTAAGGTCTCTGCTCAGGGTAAACCTGTCACCTTGTTAGGTAAAGGTGTAAGTGTAGGTGATAATGCGCCAAATTTTAAAGTAGTTGATGGTGGTTTTGCTCCTGTAAATCTTGATGATTATAAAGGGCAAGCAGTATTGATTAGCGTGGTACCAAGTTTAGATACAGGTATTTGTAGCTTACAAACAAAGCATTTCAACGAAAAAGTGGCAACGCAATTTCCTGCTGTTGCGATGCTGACAATTAGCGCCGATTTACCTTTTGCTCAAAAACGCTTTTGTAATGCTGAAAACATCGACAAAGTAACAACCCTTTCTGACTCTGTATGGCGAGACTTTGGCCAAAAATATGGCTTAATTATAAAAGATATGGGCCTGCTTACCCGCGCCGTATTTATTTTAGATAAGAGCCACACAGTGATATACAAACAACTCGTGCCTAATTTATCAACCGAGCCAAGCTACGACCCAGTAATAGAAAAGTTAAAAGCGTTGTAGGTACTAAGTTTTACCAAATGGTTTAATTTAAAATTGTTAAAAGCTAATAAATACAAAAAAACCGCCTGAGGGCGGTTTTTTAATACCTAAGCTGTGTTTAGATTATATTAACCTAAAAGCTCTGCTAGTTGCTGGCTTACTGTTTCAACAGCTTGCGTACCATCAAGTTTATGGTACTGCGTGTTGCCCGCTTTTGCTTCAGCTTGGTAATAATCAACCAATGGCATAGTTTGCTCATGGTAAATACCTAAACGTTTGCGAACTGTTTCTTCCGTGTCATCTGCACGGATAATTAGTTCTTCGCCTGTTTCATCATCTTTACCTTCCACTTTTGGTGGGTTGTAAACAACGTGATAAACACGGCCAGAACCAGGATGCACACGGCGGCCACCCATACGCTCAACAATTACTTCATCAGCAACGTCAAACTCAATAACGTGATCAACCACAACGCCATTTTCTTTCATTGCATCTGCTTGTGGAATGGTACGTGGGAAGCCATCAAGTAAAAAGCCTTGTTCACAATCTGGTTTAGCAATACGCTCTTTAACTAAACCAATGATGATATCGTCAGAAATTAACTGACCTGCATCCATTACTTTTTTAGCTTCTAAACCAAGTGGTGTACCTTCTTTAATGGCTGCACGAAGCATGTCACCGGTAGAAATTTGTGGAATACCGTATTTGTCCATTAAAAACTGAGCTTGCGTACCTTTACCAGCACCTGGCGCGCCCAAAAGAATAATGCGCATATCATTGTCCCCTAGTATGGATAGTTATTTTTAAAGCCTGAATTCTTCCACAAGCGCTGCAGATACTCAAGCAACTTATACTAATTGCCTACTTTAGATCGCATAAAAAAAGGAAGCATACGCTTCCTTTATAATTATGGTTATCTTTTAAGCTATTTTAGCATTTAAAAGAGCCTGTTAGCCTTACTTATTCAAATCAAGCATTAATTTGTTTAAACGTGTTACAAAACCGGTAGGGTCTTTTAATGTGCCACGTTCAGCAAGTAAAGCTTGGTCTAGTAATACATGAGACCACTGTGCAAACTTATCTTCGTCTTGCTCATCGTTTAAGTGCTTAACTAACTGGTGCTCAGGGTTAAGCTCAAACACTGGCTTGGCCTCTGGTACAGGTTGGCCTACTGACTCCATAAGCTTTTGCATTTGCGAGCTCATGTCGTTCTCATCGCTCACAACACAGGCAGGAGAATCTGTTAAACGATGCGTAAAGCGTACTTCCTTAACTTCTTCGCCTAGCGCTGTTTTAATGCGCTCAATTAAGCCTTCTACTTCTTTTTCAGACTCTTCTTGCGCTTTCTTCGTTTCTTCGTCGTCAAGCTTACCCAAATCAAGGTCGCCACGGGTGATTGACTGGAACGATTTTTCGTTAAATTCAGTTAAGTGGCTCATCATCCACTCATCAACACGGTCACTTAGTAATAATACTTCGATGCCTTTTTTGCGGAAGATTTCTAAGTGCGGAGAGTTTTTAGCCGCAGTAAACGAATCAGCAACTACGTAGTAAATTTTATCTTGCTCATCGTTCATGCGCTCAATGTATTGCTCAAGCGATACATCTTGTGTTTCTGAGTCGGTATGCGTAGATGAGAAGCGTAGTAATTTAGCAATGGCTTCTTTATTTGCTGTATCTTCTGCTGGGCCTTCTTTGATTACTTGGCCAAACTCGTTCCAAAATGTTTGATAGTCTTCGGCTTTGTTTTTAGCCATGCGCTCTAGCATTTTTAAAATACGAGACGTACACCCTTTGCGTATAGCTTGCGTTACTTTGTTATCTTGTAAAATTTCGCGCGATACATTTAGCGGTAAATCGTTTGAATCAAGTAAGCCTTTTACAAAGCGCAGGTAACTTGGCATAAACTGCTCAGCGTCATCCATAATGAAAACACGTTGAACATACAGTTTTAAGCCACTTTGGCGCTCACGGTTCCATAAATCGAACGGCGCTTTTTTAGGGATGTACAATAAGCTTGTGTACTCAGTTTTACCTTCAACTTTATTGTGCGCCCAGTTTAACGGCTCTTCCCAATCATGGCTTACATGCTTGTAAAACTCTTTGTATTCTTCATCAGAAACCTCTGACTTATCACGTGTCCATAAAGCGGTTGCACGGTTAATGCTTTCCCACTCACCTGGAACGGCTGGGATTTTTTCGCCATCTTCGCCTTCAGACTCAGGCACTTCTGCTTTATACATTTGTACAGGTGTAGAGATGTGATCTGAGTATTTAGTAACGATGCTACGCAGTCGGTATTCATCCGCGTATTCTTTTTCTTCTTCACGCAGGTGTAAAATAATATCCGTACCACGCCCTTCTTTTTCAATTTCTTGTAACGTGTACTCACCTTCACCTTGTGACTGCCACTCGTACGCTTGTGTTTCACCTGCTTTACGCGTGCGTACTGTCACTTCATCAGCCACAATAAAGGCTGAATAAAAACCAACACCAAATTGACCAATTAATTGAGAGTCTTTGCTTTGGTCACCGGTTAAGTTTTTGAAAAACTCAGCAGTACCCGACTTAGCAATAGTGCCTAAAGAGCTAATCACTTCTTCACGCGTCATACCAATACCATTATCAGAAATGGTAATTGTGTTCGCTTCTTTATCTGCGCTAATACGTACATGTAAATCGGCATCACCTTGGTAAAGGTCACCATTAGAAAGCGCTAAAAAGCGTAGCTTATCGGCAGCGTCTGATGCATTTGATACAAGTTCACGTAAAAATATTTCTTTATTCGAATATAACGAATGAATCATTAAGTTTAATAGTTGTTTTACTTCTGTTTGAAAGCCTAATGTTTCTTTTTGTGCTGCAGTCATTTATGTATCTCCAATTAGCAAAGTGTCTGCGTTATGCACTTAATATGGGGTGAGGTGGAGTAACTTCAAGGGAAAAATTTAAAAAAGCAGCATTTGCACTTATATAAATAAAAAGCCACATATAAATGTGGCTGCTGGGGTTAAATTACGGTGTGTTTTTAGCGTACCGGGCTTTTAAAGCGCTGACTTGTTCGTGTAAATAATTAGCGCTTACCTGCTCTGCGTCAATTGGCTCTCCTACACTCACCGATACTAATGACCATTTTAGGCGAGGTAGTTGCCATTTTGCTTTACGGCTAAACATGCTGCCCCATAAACCACCTAAGTGGACGGGCACAACAGGCACTGGTGTGCGCGCTATAATGCGCTCAATGCCACGTCTAAACATGTCCATTTCACCATTACTTGTTAGTTTTCCCTCAGGGAAAATACCAACTAACTCACCGCGTTCAAGCGCTGCGGCAACCTCATCAAATGCTTTGGTAAACGCCTTTGGGTTAGCTTTTTCGCTATCAATTGGAATAGCTTTTGCCATTTTAAATAACCAATGCAATGCTTTTGAATGATAAATGGGCGCAAACACCATAAAGCGTATAGGCCTAGGCGAAGTGGCTAAAATAAACATCCAATCTACAAAGCTAACATGGTTAGCGACAATAACGGCTGCGCCTTCGTTTGGAATATTTTCATGTCCTTTTGTGCGCACACGATACATGCATATGGCTAAAATATAGATCACAAAGCGCAAGAAAAATTCCGGCACCTTAGTGTAAATATAAATAGAAATAAGTAAATTAAGCCCCGCTAAAAGTAATAGTAACGACGAAATATGCCACTGTAAAACAGAGAGCGTTACAATACTTAATATGGCACTGCCAACCATAAAGAGCGCATTAAGCACATTATTAGCAGCAATCACTCGCGAACGACTTGCCTCCTCGGTACGCTGCTGAATAAGCGCATACAGCGGCACAGTATAAAAACCAGATGCAATACCAATACCTGCCATCCAAACAAAATGCCATATCATATCGCCCGTATTGAGCACTTGCTTTAGTGTTAATAAATTTTCAGAGGGCGCGATATATTCACTAATAGCCGGCTCTTGGCTTAAAAAATACAAAAATAACGTTATTAAAATAGCGCCAAAAGGTACAATTCCCAGCTCAATACGTGAGCGTGAGAGCTTTTCACACAACAAAGACCCCACGGCAATGCTTAGCGAAAACACCACCAGCGCACTGGTTACAACGAGCTCATCGCCACCCATTACATGCTTAACGTAATTAGGTAATGCCGTTAAAATAACCGCACCTATTAGCCAAAACCAGCTTATACCCAACACCGATTTACCAACCGATTCTGTTTGAGCATTAAGCGCTTTAAATACATCTTTAGTGGAAGTAAAAATATTATAGGTAAAGCGCAAGTTTGCATCGTTCGCTTCACTAATAGGAATAAACCGGCTACTTAAAAAGCCAAGTACAGCTAATACTAATACCGCGATGCTGATTACCGTTGGGCCTGTTGTTTGGGTAATAAAATAGGTGCCAAAAATAGTGCCCAATAAAATGGCTACAAACGTGGCAGACTCAACTAAGCCATTGGCTTTTGTTAGTTCGTTGGGTGCAACGTGCTGCGGTAAAATAGAATACTTGAGTGGGCCAAAAAAGGTACTTTGCAGCCCCATAAAAAACACGGTTGTAAGCATTAGCCACACATATTGCGTAAAAATAGAAGCCGCGCCAATAACCATAATTGGTATTTCGCAAAATTTAACAAGCCGTATGAGCTTTGATTTTTCTGTTTTTTCGGCCAGTTGCCCCGCCATCCCAGAAAATAAAAAGAACGGTAATATAAATAAGCCCGCTGCAAGGTTTGAATATAGCGCACCATCGCCTAGGGTTGTAGCTTGAAACACCAATAATATAAGCACAGATTGCTTATACACATTATCATTCATAGCCGATAAAAACTGCGTTACAAATAGCGGTAAAAAACGCTTACTGCTGAGCAAACCGTCTTTATTCCCGTGTTTATTATTTTGCATAGTACTCCTTACTAATCAGATAAATTCCTGATGTTTGCTTATATCAACTCGCCCACTTGAGTGGCCTTTTAGGGCGCAAGTGCCGTGCAACAATCACGCTATTTAGTTGTTGTTAGTCAATAATTTATAACATAACAACGCCAAGTTTAACTCATTTATTAATAAATATGATTACTGCTAAGCTCACACACGTTATACGGTATTAAAAGAGCAAACACAAAAAAGCCTACATATTTTACTATGTAGGCTTTTAAAACAATTTCAGATAGTGATGCTAGTCCTGCACAACCGCTCGTCGGCCGCTAAATGCGTGCATTAACGTTGTGCCATCCACTAAATCAAGTTCGCCACCCACAGGGATACCATGCGCTATACGCGAAGCGCCAACTTTATATTTATGGCAAAGTTGGGCAATATAATGTGCAGTGGTTTCGCCCTCAACGGTGGGGTTGGTAGCTAAAATCACTTCGTTAATTGCACCATGCGAGAGCTTTTGTTCAAGTATATCTAAGCCAATTTCTTTGGGGCCAATCCCGTCAATCGGCGATAAATGCCCCATCAATACAAAGTACAAACCAAGATATTGGCCTGTTTGCTCTATAGCCAACACATCGGTAGGCGACTCAACAACGCAGAGCACGCCACTGTCTTGGCGTTTTGTGCTTAAGCAAATATCACACTGAGCTTGCTCAGTAAAGGTGCGACACGACTGACAATGCCCAACCGCAGACATGGCTTTGGTTAATGCGTTACCAAGCTGGGTCCCGCCTTTACGGTCGCGTTCCAGTAAATGAAATGCAATGCGCTGAGCAGACTTAGGGCCTATACCCGGTTGGCAACGTAGCGCTTCTATAAGCTGTGTTAAACTATCTGAAAGTTGCATATTTATTAGAACGGCATTTTCATACCTGGTGGTAATTGCATACCGCCAGTAACTTTACTCATACGCTCTTGCGTTTCGTCAGCAACGCGACGAACAGCATCATTACATGCTGCTGCAAGTAAATCTTCAATCATGTCTTTGTCATCTTCCATCAGGCTATCATCAAGCTCAACACGACGCACGTTATGATTACCAAGCATGGTTACTTTTACAAGGCCTGCGCCGGCTTCGCCAACAACTTCCATTGTTGCGATTTCGTCTTGGGCTTTTTGCATGCGCTCTTGCATTTGCTGCGCTTGCTTCATCATGTTACCCATTCCACCTTTAAACATAATTTTCTCTCTTTCTTTTAAACTCTAGTTGTCATGAAGATAAGGGCGATTGTATTTAATTACAATGCCTGAATACTGTTTTCGTCAATTTCGGCGCTAAATAGCTGCTGAAATTGTACTATGTTTTCATCTGATGTGATCACATCAATAGCTTGCTGATGCCGCCCAGCATCAATTTTTTGCTGAATTAAATAAGGCGAGTCAATCACCCCTTTGGCAAAGTTAATACTTAGCGATACGTTATGTCCGTAAATGCTTGATAACGCTGCATCGAGCTTTTGCCTAAGCATGGGCGTATCTAAGTGTTTTTGAGATTCATCCACGTCAATATGCAAACTGTCGCCTTGCTTGGTAAAAATCGAGTGTAATGCAAATTGACGCATTCGCCCACCTAGCCCCATACGCTTAATTAAATAAGCCCACTCATCTTGCTGATGCGCAAATTTAATCTCGCTAATTGGACTTTGAAAATCATCTGGAACCGGTATAGCAGGCTCTTGCTCTATTACCTCTGGCTTTTTTTGTGGATTAATTTGCTCAAGCAGCTCAGGGGCTAAGTTTTCAGTAATTGTTTGATGCTTTTCTTTAAAATCAACCTTACGCACTGGCTGGCTTTGCGTTACTGGCTCAGCCGGCGTTAGGCTCCCTGTTACTGGGAGCGCTGGCTTTTTTTCGCTGTCACCTTGCGCGTGGTCATGCCATGGCGGTGAATCATTTTGTGACTCACTCGCTTGCGAGCGTGTATTGTGTGGCGTTTCTTCAATGAATGGCGCTGCTTGATCAGACGCTTTTGGTGTTTGCGCATGCTCAGTGGTATTTACACTTTCCCCTGAAAGCCTGCCTGCCCCCGATATATTTCTATCACGTAAAATTCGCGCAATAGCTGATTGTGCTTGAGCTTCTTGTTCACGCACACTGCTATCTTTAGTATTGGCGTTTTCAGCGGCGGATTGTGTATGTGGCGCTACAGGTGCCGGGTTATAACCTTGATCTACAGCACTGCTCATAACATCATCAAATTGTGCAGCTAAGCTTTGCTCCATATTACTGTGTTGCAAATATGCATCGTCTTCACTTTGACGCTCAGCGGCCTCGTCATTCTTAGCAATGTGTTCATTTTGCTGCACAGGGCTCGGCATATCGTTTTGGGGACTTTGAGCCGCAGGTGTTACGCTGTTGCTGTGTTGCTCACTTGGCGAGCGTGTTAGCTGCTCTGTGGGCGGGTGCGCTACTGGTTCATCAGTTGTTTGACTTTGTGCTGTGCTTTGGCTGTGCTCAACCATTGGTTGCGCAGCTGGGGTTTCGTTTTGCGATGGCGTTTTATTTTTATTTAATATATCACGCAGCGCATCGGCACGGCCTTTACTATTGGTAGGCGCAGGCGTTGCTGCATTTTGTGTGTTGCTTGCCCCAGGAAGCGATTGAGCAGGTGTTGTACCTGCGGACTCAAATGCTAATAAACGTAGCATTATCATTTCAAAGCCTAAACGAGGCTCTGGTGCCCATTGTAAGTCTTTTTTACCATTTAATAGTAACTGATAATACACCTGTATTTGTTGAGCCTGAGTGTGCTGTGCAACATGGCTAATATAATCGGCGTTTTTATCATCAAGTTGCGCTGCTTGCGGGACCAGTTGAGTTAACTGAATAAGGTGAGTTAATGCAATTAAATCATCAAGTAGTGCAATATAGTTAGGGTTTCGGCTCGCTACTTGGGCTATTTCATCCATTAGTGCGCCACCGTCTTGTGCTAACAAAGCAGCCAGTAAACTTTGGCTGTAATGTGTGTCCATTAAACCAAGCATGGCTTGCACGGCTTGGTTGTTTATGTCGCCGTTGGTTTGCGCAATAGCTTGATCTGTTAAGCTTAAGGCGTCTCGCATACTGCCATCGGCGGCTTTTGCAATAATACTTAGCGCATCTTTATCAAAGTTTAGTTGCTCTTGAGTAAGTACATGCTCAAGCTGAGTTTTAATTTCGCTTTGCGAAAGTGCATTTAAGTTAAACTGTAAACAGCGCGATAAAATGGTAACAGGTAACTTTTGCGGATCGGTGGTTGCCAGTAAAAATTTCACATGCTCTGGCGGCTCTTCTAACGTTTTTAATAACGCGTTAAAGCTATGCTTTGAGAGCATGTGTACTTCATCTATTAGGTATACTTTATAACGTCCACGCGTGGGGGCATATTGAACATTATCAAGAATTTCACGAATATCTTCTACTTTGGTGCGAGAAGCGGCATCAATTTCAAGTAAGTCAATGTAGCGCCCTGCTTCTATATCAGTACAACTACTACATTGCCCACATGGAGATGCCGATATACCTTCGTCACAATTTAAGCTTTTAGCAAAAATGCGTGCAATGGTTGTTTTACCCACTCCACGGGTTCCAGTGAATAAATAAGCGTGATGCAGTCTATTTTGCGTAAGCGCATTAACAAGCGCTTGCTTTACATGAGACTGGCCAACCAATTCATGAAAGGTTTGCGGACGCCATTTTCTAGCTAGAACCTGATAACTCATCAATTACTCGCCTTCAAACTCAACAAGTTTTAAGATTTTAATACCCATTTTTTCTACACGCTGCTCACCACCAAGCTCTGGTAATGAAACAACAAACGCAGCATCAGTGGCCTTGCCACCTAATTTTGCAACTAGCTTTGCTGTGGCTTCAATTGTGCCACCGGTAGCTAATAAATCATCCACTAATAATACTTTGTCGCCTGGGACAATCGCATCAACATGAAGCTCTAATGTGTCTTCGCCGTATTCAAGTAGGTAATCTTGGCGAATCACTTCGCGTGGTAGCTTGCCTGGCTTACGAACAGGAATAAAAGGGATCCCTAACGCGTATGATAGCGGCGCACCAAAAATAAAGCCGCGAGATTCTGTTCCAATAATTTTTGTAAAGCCTTGGTTTTTATATTCGTTTATAAAAGCATCGATTGTTGCTTTAAAGGCTTCTGGATTTGCCATTAGTGTTGTTACATCACGAAACATAATGCCTGGTTTAGGATAGTCGGCAATGGTTGCGATACTGTTTTTAATAATAGCGGGTGTTACTTGAGTCATAAGTTTAATTGCTCAATAGTTTATATTTCAAAGCAGCTGATTATAACCTTAACTGACGTTAAAATGCGAGTTTGCTGTTATTAATACCGAGGTGGTTTGAAAATTATACGAGTGGAGGAAGAAAAGAAGCGTAAGGCTGATAAAAACAACAGCCTTAATAGAGCTAGGAGCTTTAAGTTAGGCTTGTGATCCAGCCTAAAATCGCATTTAAACAGCCAATACCCACAAAAACTGCTAAAAAAGCAATAAAGTAAGTAGCGTTAAACGGATCTTTAAAGTCTTTATCATCTGACATTGGTATAACCTTTTTTAAGCACGACAAATAAGGCTGCCATGATAGACGAAGTAAAATAATCTATAAAGACCTTAATGTTGATTTTTTGTCACGATAATACCGCGCTCGGACATTGCATTAAGCGTACTTAACGCACCTTGCGCAATTTGTTGTTCACTAAAATTAGGCGCATGAACTAAAACCTGCTGGCATACACTCTCAAACTCAATGCCCGCATTTGATTCTATTATTGAAAGTAGCAAAGCGGTCATTGCATTCGTAGCTAAAAACTGCACGTCATCGTTATCATCGCGGTATACAACAAAGTAATTAGGCTGCTCAGATGGCGTGCTGGGTATATACTCTGTGCTGATATGTTGAACCGCATACTGGTAGCTTAAATTACGTGCAACACTCGATAAGTAAAGTGCAGAACTGGTCAGTTCAGTACTTTTTAAGCGTTGCTCGCTGGTATCTTCATTAGCCACGGAAACATCAAGCTCTATCCACTCGTAATGTGCCAACTCCAGCATAAATGCATAATCGTATTCTTGCAGGGTATAACTGCTCGATAAGTAATTAATAAACTCTCCTGCTATGTCTAAAAAATAAGGTGACTTGCAGTCATGCTCACTAAAAAATGCTCTTACTAATTTTTGCCATTGCTGTTGTGTGTATAACGTTTTAAGCACCGGAAACCCAGATGAGATAAACCCTGCAATATTATTAAAGAATAGGTCGCGGTAAATCGCCATACGTCTATCTTCAATACCTTTAGGCTTTGGGTTATGCTCAGGCTCTCGTATGTGCGCCATAAACTCATTTTGACTGTCAATAAAGCTCATGTTTTTTCCTTTATGCTAATTGCTGAGAAGACGATGCGCATAACTGCTTATTTTGTAAATCGTGAATAATATCAAGCTCTTTTGTAAGTGTATTTATACTTGGGATATTAAAATCACGCTCCAATAAGGTAGGAAACACCCCATGCGCTTGGTACGCTTTATCAAGCAGATCCCATACGGGGTCAATAACATCAGCGCCGTGGGTATCAACAATTAAATCATCGGCTTCATTGTAGTGCCCAGCTACGTGGCCATAGGCAATACGTTTTGAAGGCAACCCTAATAAAAACGTCTCAGCATTGTAACCATGATTAATTGAATTAACATAAATATTGTTCACATCTAGCAGTAGTTTACAATCTGCTTGCTCTAAAATCGTATTGGTAAATTCAAGCTCAGATAACTGCTGGCCAGGTGCCGCGTAATAAGAGACATTTTCAATGGCTATTTGTCGCTCTAAAATATCTTGCACTTGTTTGATGCGAGGTACAACGTGCGCAATAGCCTCTTCAGTAAAAGGGATTGGCATTAAATCGTACATATGCCCTTTTCCAGAGCAGTAGCTTAGGTGTTCACTGAAAAGTTTAATGTTGTACTGATCAAAAAACGTTTTTAGCGATTTAACAAATTCAATATCAAGAGGTTCAGGCGACCCGATAGAAAGCGATAAACCATGGCAAACAAAATTATTGGCGTCTGTTAAGGTTTTAAATTGCTTTTTAAAGCGCCCTCCCAGCTTAAGCCAGTTTTCAGGCGCGACTTCCATAAAATCAATTTGCTTTGGTGTATGCGCAAGTAGTTCATCGAGCATCTCTCGACGAAGACCTAAGCCCACCATCCCAAATGCTGAGTTTTGTGTTGCTCTCATCATTATCTCCTAAAACCAAAAGGGCCTTTTGGCCCTTTTAGCATAAACGTAAGTAAGGTACTTAAATCAGCCTGTTATTGGCCACCACACTTACCTTCACCGCACTTACCTTCTTTTTTGCCTTTTGCGTCGCCACCACATTTGCCTTCGCCGCACTTACCTTCTTTTTTACCTTTTGCGTCGCCGCCACATTTGCCTTCGCCGCACTT
>NZ_LKDV01000013.1:0-112773 GCF_001401875.1 Pseudoalteromonas sp. P1-13-1a
AGCTCAGCTGGTAGAGCAACTGACTTGTAATCAGTAGGTCAACCGTTCGACTCGGTTAGTCGGCACCATTTATTTTAGTAATTTGAAAAAGAAACTGTAATCAGTAGCCTGTTCAAGTTACCCGTCGACTCGGTTAGTCGGCACCATTTATTTAAATTAAATGTTTTAAATGTTTAATTGCACTGTTTAAGTGCCTCGATAGCTCAGTTGGTAGAGCAGAGGATTGAAAATCCTCGTGTCCCTGGTTCGATTCCGGGTCGAGGCACCATTTATATTAAAGCCCTGCATACACATGCAGGGCTTTTTTTTGCTTAAAATTTATTATGGACAAAAAAGTCCATATTAATTGGGTATATCCTCTCTTTTTCTCCCTTGTTTGCATGCGCATAATGACCTCATCAAAAGGTTGGGTGCTGTTATTACTCACTCCATTTATTTACTCATCAATATGATTGATTTTAGTAATAAAATGCAGGGCACTTTTAGCCTAAATAATACTAATCCGCAAAATAGATCACTTAATTAAGCGTATTGGTATAAGTAATTTAAAGCTGGAGCTAATTATGATCACGCAAATTGTTAAGTTTGATATTAAAGACGAGCACATCGCACAATTTAAAGTGCTACTAGAAGAAGACAAGCAAGGCGCTAAGGCCGAAACAGGTCTTTTAGAGATGCGTTTATATCAAGATAAAAACGAGCCAGGCGTCTTTTTTGCTTATGAGCGTTTTGAAGATCAAAATGCAGTTGATTACCATGGCGCACAGGATTACACACAAACGTTATTAAATGCGCTGCCTGAAATTAGTCAATCGGCGCCAGAGGTCATGCTGCTTGAAAATACAGTGCCAGCTCCGCTGCATGAGCGTAATACAAAAGTTATTAACCCTGAAGACGATATATGTATTGTGTTTTTTATTTTTAAGATTAAGCCAAGCTTTAAAAATAAAGTAATAGAACGTTTTGCAACGCATGTAGAGCAAACGCGCAGCCAAGAGCCGGGTAACTTAGTGTTTGATTTATATAGTATTGAAAATAACGACGATACATTAGTTGTTTATGAACATTGGCGCAATGAATCTGCGCTGTGGGACATTCACTTTAAGCAGCCGTACGCAGCCGAAACAAGCGAATTACTAGCACAAACAGTTGTCGGCGATATGCAGCAATACATGAGCTTCGTTAAAGAAATTTAAAGGTTTGTGTTTAACAATATAGCTTATCTCGTTTAGCAAATAGTGTATTACACGCTATTTGCTTTTTTGTATAAATACCCTCCAAATTTCCTGCCGGTTTTTATAATAACTGACTATTATGTTAATTCATCGCAACGTATGTAATGTTATGTAAAGTAAGTTGAGCAAAATTTGCCAAAGTGCTTGAATTACATTCATAAATGGCAGTAATTTAGGTTAACTATGATTTGGCAACATAAGCCAACTTTATTGGCACTCAGCTTAGTGTTGCTTGGTGGTTGTGCGGGCAACTTAAACCCGCAGCAGCGCCAACAAACACCAAGCGATATAGCAACCGCATGGCAACACGGCGCAGCACAAAATACACTTGCAGTAGAGCAGCAATGGCTACAAACATTAGAAAACCCCTACATTGAAAAGCTTGTTAATAAGGCGCTGAATAATAACCAAGCTTTGTTACAAAGTGCCTACGATGTACAAATACAAAAGCAACAATTAATAATTTCAGGCTCTGCGCTTTGGCCCGATCTTGATATATCTGGGCAAACTAGGCGTAGTAAAAACAATCGACCTGTAAGTTATGATAATGCTAGCTCTGTCACTCTAGATCTAAGCTATGAAGTCGATGTGTGGGGCAAGTTATCTGATGCTAAACGCCAAGCCAACCTAAACTACTTGGCGCAACAAGCTAGTTTTGAGCAAGCCAAGCAGCAATTGGTGGCCGATGTGGTCACTGGCTGGTTTGATTTAGTCACCGCCCAGCAGTTGCTCGATTTATATAAACGCCGAGAAGAAAACGCTCAGCAAAACTTAGATATTATTGAATCGGGCTACCGCCAAGGTATTAATGAAGCACTCGATGTATATTTAGCCCGTAATGAGCTTAATAACGAGCGTACGCGTATTGCCAATCAGCAAGCCACGCTTGTAAGCGCGTCGCGTTCTTTAGAGCGCTTATTAGGCGGTTACCCCAAAGGTGATATATCAGCAGAGGTTGAACTGCCTGTTTTTCTTGCGCCAATTAATATCGGTATTCCCTCTGAGCTTATAACCCGCAAGCCCCAACTGCGCGCAAGCTGGTACCAGTTATTAGCGAGCGATGCGGGCCTAGCCTTTGCACATAAGCAGCGCTTCCCTAGTTTAAACTTATCAGCAAGCGTGAGTGATAGCACCGATAGAGTGGGCGATTTATTCTCGCCATCAAGCTTAGCGTGGTCCTTATTAGGCAGTATCTCTGCGCCAATATTTAATGGTGGCCAGCTAAAAGCAAATGAAGAAATAGCGCGCTTAAATGCACAAAAACAAGAGCAAGCATATTTAGACACCTTGTACGATGCATTCAGTGATGTTGAAAATGCAATTACTCAGCAGCAGTCGCTGCAAGCCAGTTATAAAAGCACCCTAGAAGCACAAGAAAACGCCCTTGCAGCGGAGCAACTGTCGTTTGAGCAATACCAAAGTGGCTTAGTAACTTACACTACAGTGCTGGATGCACAGTCGCGCTCTTTTGATGCGCAAAGCTCACTCATAGAAACAAAAAACCAGCTAATTGCTAACCGAATAAACCTATACGTTGCCCTTGGCGGCGATTTTAACGCCCCAACAAGCGAACCTAAGAGCAATAACGATGAAAACTAAATCAGCAAAACTTTTAATTCCAGCCGTAGTGGTGGTGGCCACCATTTTAATTGTTATGTTTATTAAGGGTAACCCGCCTGAAGCAAAACGTTTTGGCTCACCCCCTAAAGCCACCGTGAGCGTATCGGTAAAAAAGATTGAGCCACAAGATTACTTAATTTTTATTGATAGCTATGGCACGGTAAAGCCACGTACTCAAAGTTTGTTAGTGGCTCAAGCATCTGGGCAAATTAATAAAGTAAGTGATGATTTTAGAGAAGGCGGTTTTTTTGAAAAAGGCGATGTACTGCTACAGCTCGACGATAGAGATCATCAGGCTGAGGTCAAATCGGCGCAGGCAGCATTACTGACTGCAGAGCAAAGCTTATTAGAAGAAAAAGCCCGCGGCCAACAAGCTATTACTGATTGGAAGCGCTTAGGTGGCTCATCCCAAGCGAGCAGCTTAGTGCTTCGCGAGCCCCAACTAGCGGCTGCACAAGCACAAGTACTTTCAGCACAAGCCGCACTTGAAAAAGCACAGCTTGATTTAGAGCGCACCAAAATTACTGCGCCTTACGCTGGGCGTGTGCTTAGTCGTAATGTAGACCTTGGCCAAGTGGTAAGTGAAAACACGGAGCTTGCAACTATTTATGCCATAGACAGCGTTGAAGTGCGCTTACCAATTAAAAATAAAGACCTTTCGTATATTAGTTTGCCAGAGCAATACAGAGATGGCAGTAAAAACCAAGCAGGCTCACTCGTTAAGTTTAAATCTGACTTAGTGGGCGAGCAAACATGGCAAGGACAAATAATACGCACTGAAGGCGCTATCGATGAAGATGCACAGCAATTGTATATTGTTGCGCAGATAAATGACCCTTACAAAGCCACAGCAAATAACCAATACCCTATTAAAATTGGCCAATACATCACTGCGCAAATTAGCGGTAAAACAGTGCCTGATGCGTTAATAATCCCTAATAGTACTATTTACCAAGGCAGCTACGTGTATGTGGTTGAAGGGGGGCTGTTAAAGCGTAAAAACATTACGCTTGCATGGCAAAATGCTACACAAGCTATGATAAAAACAGGTCTTAATGCAGGCGATAAGTTAGTAATTACACCGCTTGGGCAAGTGAGCTCAGGCACAGCAGTAAGCATTTTAGGCGAAACTGATAAGCAAAATATGCGAGCAAAAGGCCCAGGCAAAGGTAAGCGTCCATCGCGTGAGCAGCTAGAAAAAAAAGCGCAAGAGCTGGGGATTAGTGTTCAAGAGCTAATACAAAAACGTCGCGCTGCACAAGGAGATAAGCCATGATCGCTTGGTTTACAAAAAACCACGTAGCGGCAAACTTGTTACTCGTCACTTTACTGTTATCGGGTTTATTTAGTTTATCGACTCAAATACCGCTTGAGGTGTTTCCATCGTTTGAAACAGATCGCATAAGTGTAAGCGTTACTTTGCGAGGCTCAACCCCAGAAGATGTAGAGCAAGGGGTAACTATTCGAATAGAAGAAGCTGTTCAAGATTTAGAAGGTATAGAGCAAATTTCTAGCCGCTCATCTGAGGGCTCTGCGTCAGTAACCATAGAAGTTGAAAGTGGCTACGACCCACGCGAATTATTAGCCGATATAAAAAGCCGTGTAGATGCTATAAATACCTTTCCGGCGGATGCTGAAAAGCCCATTGTGGCGCTTGCCGAGCGAAAACGTGAAGTAATAGCTGTTACCGTAGCGAGCGATTACGGTGAAAAAGAAACCTTAGAATACGCCGAGCAAGTACGCGACGATATTTTACGCCTTCCTAATGTAACGCAGGTTGAGCTAAGTGGTGTACGAGATTACGAGCTCGCCATAGAAGTAAGCCAAGACACCCTTCGCCAATACAATTTAACCCTTGCGCAAATATCTACTGCTGTGGCTAAGTCGAGCTCTGATATTTCGGCTGGTAATTTAAAAACAGAAGGGGGCGATGTACTTATAAGCTCAAAAGGGCAAGCTTACCGAAAAGATGAATTTGCTAACATTGTAGTTAAAAATCAAAGCGACGGTACAGTAATACGTTTAGGTGATATAGCAAACATCAATGATGACTTTGAAGAGACCCCAGTACGTACACGCTTTAATGGTAAACAGGCGGCCTTTATAGATGTATACCGCATAGGGCCGCAAAGTGCGATAGATGTCGCAGATGATGTAAAAAACTACATAGAGTCCAAGCAAA
Organism: Pseudoalteromonas sp. P1-13-1a; assembly: GCF_001401875.1. Lineage (NCBI taxonomy): Bacteria > Pseudomonadati > Pseudomonadota > Gammaproteobacteria > Alteromonadales > Pseudoalteromonadaceae > Pseudoalteromonas > Pseudoalteromonas sp. P1-13-1a. The sequence continues at coordinate 5,038 of NZ_LKDV01000013.1, forward strand.
GCTCGCTACCACAAGGTTTTGAATTAAGTTACTGGGATGACGACTCTCAGGTTGTAAAAAGCCGTATTGCTACGCTAACAAGTAGCGCCCTACAAGGGGGGATTTTAGTACTGGCTTTGCTAACTCTATTTTTACGCCCAGCTATCGCATTTTGGGTGTTTATTGGTATTCCGGTTTCGTTTATGGGCGCATTTATTGCGATGCCTATTTTTGGTGTAACCCTTAATATTATGAGCTTATTTGGCTTTATTTTAGTACTAGGTATTGTAGTGGACGATGCCATAGTAACGGGGGAGAACGTTTATACCCATTTAAAAACCGCAGAGTCGGGCGAGCAAGCCGCCATTTTAGGCACGCAAGAAGTAGCAACCCCTGTTACCTTTGGCGTACTAACAACCGTAGCGGCCTTTTTACCTTTAGCATTTATTGAAGGCGCACGGGGTGCCTTGTTTGCACAAATTCCGGTGGTGGTTATTCCGGTATTACTGTTCTCATTAATTGAGTCTAAGTTTGTGCTGCCAGCTCATTTAAAGTACATAAAACTTCGTAATCAAAAAACAAAATCTTCAAAGCTTGAAGTACTTCAGCAGCGTTTTGCAGACGGATTTGAAAGCGCTATTTTAAAATACTACCAGCCCATTTTAGCAAAAGCATTGCGCTATAAATTAGCAACGGTGAGTTTGTTTGTTGGTGTGTTTTTTATAATTTTAACTTTAATAACCAGTGGTTGGACTAAGTTTGTATTTTTTCCACGTATCCCAAGCGAAACCGTACGAGTAACATTAACCTTGCCAACAGGCACGCCGTTTGAAGTGACCAATAAGTATGTAATGGATATGTCGCAAAAAGCGCAGTTATTGCAAGACAAATACCGCGATGAAGATACCGACGAAAGCGTTATATTAAATATTTTAGCCTCAACCGGCGGGCGTGGCGGTGTGTCTAACTCAGGTAGTGTACGCTTTGAAATAACCCCAGCAGAGAGCCGCGACTCAGACATTGGCTCACGCGAGCTGGTAAGTGAGTGGCGCGATTTAATAGGAATTATTCCTGGCGCCGAAAGCGTCACCTTTAGGGCCGAAATAGGACGCAGCTCAGACCCTATAGATGTGCAGTTAAGTGGTACATCGCTCGATACGCTACAAAAAATTGCCGAAAGCGTTAAAACGCGTTTAAGCACGTACCCAACCGTATTTGATATTGCCGATAGCATGTCTGATGGTAAAGAGGAATTGCAAATAGAGCTTACCGAGCAAGGCTTTGCTTTAGGCTTAAACCGAGTTGATGTAGCAAACCAAGTACGTAACTCGTTTTTTGGCTCGCAGGTGCAGCGTATACAACGCGGACGTGACGATGTACGTGTTATGGTACGCCTACCTATTGAAGAGCGCCGCTCTGTAGCCGACTTACAAAATATACTTATTACTACGCCTACGGGCGGCTCGGTGCCACTTTCGCATGTAGCCACATTAATTGCAGGGCAAAGCCCATCTACTATTAACCGAATAGACCGCTACCGCACACTTAACGTGACCGCCGACATAGAAAAAAGTAATACCAACATGACCGCGCTGCAAGCCGACCTAACTGAGTATTTAGATGAGCTAATGCAGCAATATCCAGGTGTTGATTACAAGCTAGAAGGTGAAGCTAAAGAGCAAAGAGAGTCGTTTGGCTCGCTTGCTTGGGCATTGTTATTTGTATTTTTTATTATTTATTCTCTATTAGCGATACCGCTTAAATCGTACATGCAGCCAATTATTGTAATGAGCGTAATACCGTTTGGCATGATTGGTGCCGTGGTTGGGCATTGGGTCATGGGCATGGATTTAACCATTATGAGTTTGTTAGGTATGCTTGCACTCATTGGTGTTGTGGTAAATGACTCGCTGGTTTTAGTTGATTTTATTAATAAAAAATGCAGTGAAGGCGGCAAAATTATTGATGCGGTTAAACTTGCAGGGGCTGCACGTTTTCGCCCAGTAATGCTAACCAGTTTAACCACCTTTATTGGTTTAATGCCGCTACTATTTGAAAAGGCGACACAAGCACAGTTTTTAATTCCAATGGCAGTAAGCCTTGGCTTTGGTATTGTGTTTGCTACGTTTATTACACTTATATTAGTGCCAGTAAACTATATGCTGATGGAGCGCTTTCAAAGTTGGTTTAGATAAATACCGAAATGTGTTCTAGGGCTAAGCTGTGGTTGATTAATGTCAAGTGCAGCTTTTTTTTGCCAAAAATTATAAAAATAATGTACGAAGGTATAGTAAAAAATGATTAGGTAATAAGAGGGAATATAAAAATAAGAAGGTGTTCCCCAAGCGTGTGGTGTCCGGCGTCAGTCCTGAAACCAGAAGGTTTCAGGGCGGAAAGCTGCGGTCTACCGTAGGCTTCTCGGTACATGCCGAGCTTGCACAATAGTAGACGAACAGAAATCCTGGTATAAAATTTATCGGCTCAGGGACTTAACCAAACTCCGACACCCCAGGGAACAAGTTCAGTATATAAGACATAATCCATTCCTTAAACCCCAAACGAAAAAAATTCAATCGTTCGAGCAGTTTTTGCCCGCTGGTAACGCGCTATTTACTTATCGTACTACTTTTTGAGCGGGATCATACAATTAATTGGAGTTGCTTTTTATCGAGTGGTAGCATTGCCATAACTTGCAAAGCGAAGATATAAACATGAGCGACTTACCAGATTACCAAAAAGCCCAGCTGCTTTTGGAAAAAAACGAAATTTTTGTCTCACCGGCAGAAGCGCATGGTGTAATTAGCGGACTACTGGCCTGTGGTTTAAGTATTGATGATAAAGAATACTTAGGTCTATTAAGTGATGTATTTAATGATGGCCAAGCGTTTAGCAACGACTTAAAACAATTTTTTGGCACCATTTATAAGCAAGTCGTTGCTAGCTTTAACGATGAAGCTTTTGCGTTCGACTTATTTTTACCAAGCGATGATGAAACACTCATCGATCAAGCTAATGGCCTCGTATCATGGGTTGCAGGTTTTATGCTTGGTTTTGGTTTAAAACAAAAAGATTACGGTAAGTTATCGGCAGATGTAAAAGAAGTGATTAGCGATTTTAGCGAAATTACACGCCTAGATACCATGTTTGACGAAACCGAAGAAGACAGCCAAGCCCTTCATGAAGTAATTGAATATGTACGTGTGTCGGCATTGCTTTGTTTTGCCGAACTTGGCAAAGAAAAAGCACCTAAAAAAACACTACATTAATTTAAAATATAACGGGTTGTTAAAGCATGGTTGAAATACAAAAGTCAGAATTTAAAGCTCGCCGTGAGCGCTTACTTGCACAAATGGATGCAAACAGTGTGGCCATCATTCCTGCTGCCAGTGAAGTAACGCGCAGCCGCGACACCGAATATGCCTTTAGACAAGACAGCGACTTTTTTTACTTAACCGGCTTTAACGAACCCGATGCTGTTTTAGTGTTGTGTAATAACAGTGATACACCCAGTACCTTATTTTGCCTTGATAAAGACAAACAAGCCGAAATTTGGCATGGCCGCAGAATTGGCTTCGAAAAAGCTAAAAGTGAGTACTTATTCGACGAAACTTACGCATTAAGTGAGCTAACTGAACAATTATTAGATTTGGTTAACGGTCAGCAGATTTTATTTTATGCACAAGGCGCTTACCCACGCTTTGATAGCAAAGTATTTACCTTGTTAAGTACACTTAGAAGTGGCTCGAGAAAAGGCCTCAAAGCACCAAGTACCATTAAAGAAATACGCGGCCTAATTCATGAAATGCGTTTGTTTAAATCGCCCAGCGAGGTAAACATTATGCGCGAAGGCTGCGAGCTAAGTGCCCGCGGACATATGCGCGCAATGCGCTATTCACACCCCGGCGCTACTGAATTTCAGTTAGAGGCTGAGCTGCATCATCATTATGCAATGCACGGTGCCCGACACCCAGCGTACGGCACCATTGTGGGTAGTGGCGATAACGCTAATATTTTGCATTACACGCAAAATAGTGATGTGTTAAAAGCGGGCGATTTAGTATTGATTGACTCTGGTTGTGAGCTACAAGGCTACGCCGCCGATATTACACGTACTTTTCCGGTTAATGGCAAATTTAGCGAGGCGCAAGCCGCACTTTATAACATTGTACTTAAAGCGCAAGAAGTGGCTTTTGAAGAAGTTAAACCCGGTGGTTTTATGTCGCACGCCAATAAACGAGCCATGGAAGTAATGACCCAAGGGTTACTCGATTTAGGTATTTTAACTGGCAACTTTGATGAGCTAATGGCAAAAGGTGCTTGCAAAGAATATTACATGCACGGGCTTGGGCACTGGTTAGGCCTTGATGTTCACGATGTGGGCGATTACAAACAAAATAACGTTGAGCGCGCATTTGAGCCAGGCATGGTTTTAACCATAGAGCCTGGGCTTTATATAAGTGAAGATTCAAACGCACCGCAGCAATATAAAGGCATTGGTATTCGTATTGAAGATAACCTTTTGATCACCGAATCAGGGCACGAAAACCTCACACAAAGCGTGCCTAAAACCATAAACGATATAGAAGCGCTAATGCAAAGCGCTAAAAGCGCATAAGCTTGGAGAGTAAAGTGGCTAAGCAGTTTGATGTCGTTGTTATTGGGGGCGGGCTTGCAGGGGCAAGTTGTGCGCTAAGCATTGCTAAAACAAATCCTTCACTGACTATTGCGGTGGTAGAGGCAAACCAAGTATCGGGCGATTACCACCCAAGTTTTGATGACAGAAGTATTGCTCTTGCACAGCAATCGGTTGAATATTTACAGCAGTTAAATTTATTTGAGCCAAGTGCGCCATACACAGCAGCAATAAAAAAAGTAAGCGTGTCGGATCGTGGTCACTTTGGTAAAGCACATATACATTGCGACGAATTTGCTAAACCTTCATTAGGTTATGTAGTTGAAGTAAACCCGTTTGGCCGTGCACTGTATCAGCGTTTAACACAAGCGAGTATTACACTTTATTGCCCCGATAGCGTAAACAGTATTAAGCAAGGCTTAAACAATAATGAAGTAAGCTTGCAAAGTGGTAAAAAATTAAACGCTAAGCTACTTGTTATTGCCGACGGCGCACAATCACCAACCCGAAAATTACTTGGTTTACGTTTTAATACTCAGCCTTATGAGCAAGACGCTATTATTGCCAATGTTGAAGTTGCAGGTGGGCATAACAACCATGCCTATGAGCGCTTTACCGAGCACGGCCCTATGGCACTTTTACCGATGAGCAATAACCGTTATTCATTAGTATGGTGCATGGCAAAGCCGCAAGTTGAGCTGCATACAGCCTTAAACGAAAGCGATTTTTTAAATACGTTACAACATGCATTTGGTTACCGAGCAGGGCAATTTACAAAAGTGGGCACACGTACAAGCTACCCGCTTGTTTATGGCCAAGCAGAATCATTAACGGCGCATCGCACGGTAGTTATTGGTAACGCTGCGCATGCTATTCACCCCATTGCAGGGCAGGGCTTTAATTTAGGCCTGCGTGATGTGCAGGTACTTAGTCATTTAATCGCAACAAGTAAAAACGAGTTAGGCGGTTATGCGTTTACACGTGAGTATTCACTAAAGCGTAGTAGCGATATAAAAACGGTAATGACATTAACCGATGCACTGGTAAGGCTTTTTTCAAACTCGTCACGGGTTTTAGCATTTGGGCGCAGCATTGGGCTTTTCTCAATGGATTTATTTCCTGCATTAAAAGCACCGTTGGCAAAGCAGCTAATGGGGCAAGTTAAACAAGGTACACGTTTATGAAGCAAGCACAGGTTTGTATAGTGGGTGGCGGCTGCGTAGGGTTAACCCTCGCGTTAGGACTCGCTAAAGCCAATGTAAGTGTTGTGGTGTTAGATGCCGCGCCAGAGCAATTACCGCCAAGTGATGAGTACGGATTACGCGTAAGTGCGTTGAGCATAGCAAGCCAAACTTTGTTTGAGCAATTAAACGTGTGGCCACACATAATGGCAGAGCGAGCGTGTGCATATACGCATATGGACGTACGCGACGCCGACAGTTTTGGTAAAATAACCTTTAATAATGAGCAACTTGAGATTGATCACTTAGGTCACATAGTAGAAAACGATATTATTCGTTTTGCACTTATAAAAGAGCTCGCGCAACAAGCAAGTGCCACACTCATGTTTGATACGCAGTATCAACAAATACACCAAAGTGAGTCCGACGTATTTATAACCCTTAAAAGTGGTGAGCCTATTATTGCTAAACTGCTGGTGGCAGCCGATGGCGCAAATTCGGCTATTCGTAAGCAATTTAATATGGCGCTAAGCTTTAAAGATTACGACCACCATGCACTCGTTGCTACGGTTAAAACCAAAGAGCCACATGCAAACACCGCTCGCCAAGTGTTTTTACCAACAGGGCCTCTGGCATTTTTACCACTAAGCGATGCCAACACCCATTCTATAGTGTGGTCTACCAGCCCTAATCACTGCGATGAATTGCTCGCAATGGACGATACTACTTTTAATAAAGCCGTAATGGCAGCCATCGATGGCCAATGCGGACTGTGCGAAGTGCAAAGTAAACGCGCAGCATTTCCACTTAAAATGCGCTACGCCCAGCAATGGGTTAACGGCAAAGTGGTGCTAATAGGCGATGCAGCACACACCATTCACCCATTGGCAGGACTGGGTATGAACCTAGGCCTAAAAGACGCCGCGTATTTAATTGAGCTACTGACAAGTGATAATAAAGAGTTTGCGAGTACCCGTACACTTCGCGATTACGAGCGTACCCGCAAGCTCGACGCGCAAAAGCACATAGCCATGATGCAAGGGCTCAAAGAGTTATTTGAAGGTACAAATCCGGTTAAAAAACTGATTCGCGGAGTAGGGCTGTCACTCGTTGATAATCTGGGGCCAATAAAACACCTGTTCGCCAAAGAAGCGATTGGTAAATAAGTAGGTTGGCAAGAGCGAAGCGAAACCCAACGAGAAAGTAAAGTAGTCAGTTTTTAGCTGTCAGCTTTCAGTCAGAGAAAAACCGATGTTTAGTTTAAACATCGGTTTTTTGTTTTTAAGCGGCTTTAAATAGATTAAAAGCTGCGCTTTTCACGCGAGCAAGCTCTGCGTCTACATGCAAAGTTTAACACTGCGCTTAATTTTAACTGTAGGCGCTTAGTTTGATGACGCGATGAGTGTCGCTCGTATTTATAGTTAGTTAAAATGCTTAGCGCTAAATCAATTATAAATTGGCTTGGGCTTCCTTCACCATATCTTGTAGTGCATCAATTAACAGTGGGTCTCGTGAGTTTTGTTTAGCAAGCTTTAGTGCGTGTTTCATGCTAGTAACAGCTTCTTTAAACTGTTTGTCAGCCGTGTAGCCTTGTGACAATCGCATGTGGGAGTATGCCGCATTAGGGTAGTCGCGAGTAAAGTGTTTAAGCGTAGTTATCGCTTTTTTAGTATTACCAAATTTTTGCTGGCGATGGGCAAATTCTACGTACACATCTTGTGGAATTTTAAGCTTAAATCCGTACTTATCGCTCAATGCTTGGTAGTAACCGGTAATAAGTGATACATCGGCAAACTTTCCGTGCTCGTCAGTCACTTTAAATATTAGGTCGCTAAATAAATGAATTAGGCTATCACTTAGGGCTGGTAGTATGGTGCCCATATGAGTAAATGCAGGGTAATGCTTATATTCCCATTTTAGCTGCGTAGGTATTTGTTGTTCTAAATTTACTAACGTATTTAATACGCCGGTATAAAAACGTGCGCCCTCACTTGCTACACTAATAAATAACTCTTGAGCGCCTTTAGGGTGTTTAGTGTATTTAATAATATTATTTTTTAACTCTTCATCACCCCACCAACCATTTGGGCTTATAGCAATGTAGTTGTTAAATAATTCAGGCTGATTAACTAAAGTATAAAGCGCTAATGTACCTGCGTTAGAGTGACCAATTAATGTAGTGTAGCCGTTAGTTGAGTAGTTAGAGTTTATGTATGGCATGAGTTCGTCAGACACAAAATTTAAAAAATTGTCGGTTTGCCCAGCGTCAGGCCACTTATTTTTTACAAAGGTTTGAAACTCAGTTTTTGGCTCACCTTGTACTTTAGGTAAATAATCACGAACACGGTTAGTTGTATCAACACCAACAAGCATGGCATTAGGTATCTGCTCGTAATCAACAAGGGATTTTATAACGCCAGATGCTGTATGAAAGTGCTCAACACCATCAAGTAAATAAATAACATAAAGCGGTTGATCATCTTTTACGGTGTCAGGTATGAAAATTCTGATTGGCCTGTCTTCGTTAAGTATTTTGGATTGTAAAATGACTTTTTTACCAACGGTTATGTCGGTTGTAGCGGTGTTTGCGTAGCTTAAAAAAGAGGTACTAAAGGTAAGTGCAAACACGAGTGATAGTAAGAGCTTCATAAATATCCTTATTAAATAATGTGTTGTTTAATAATTGCACGCCTTTAGGTTTGAGTAAATGTTTATATTTTAGGGGCATATGGTGGGGGGAAGTAATTAAAAGCTGCGCTTTTTACGCAAGCAAGCTTTGCATCTACATACAAACCCAATGCACTTATCGTAATTCTGCTTGTTGATATAAAGCGGATACATATTAATATCATCCTGATAGCTGCTCTTATAAAAGCCTAAAAAACCTGCTTGCTTAATTATCCATCTAAGCGTAAAATGCGCGCTCATTTCGGCTTTTACACTATTAATTCCTTGCCTTAAACCGACCGGCCGAAACGGTAGAAGGCTCTATTAACCGTAAGGAATATCCATGCGTCATTACGAAATCGTATTCATGGTTCACCCTGATCAGAGTGAGCAAGTATCTGGTATGATCGAACGTTATACTGGTTCTATCACTGAAGCGGGTGGTACTATCCACCGTCTTGAAGACTGGGGCCGTCGTCAACTGGCTTACCCAATCAACAAGCTTCACAAAGCTCATTATGTTCTTATGAACGTTGAAGCACCTACTGAAGTAATCAGCGAGCTAGAAACTACTTTCCGCTACAACGATGCAGTGCTTCGTAACTTAGTTATGCGTACTAAAAATGCAGTAACTGAAGCGTCTCCTCTTGCAAGAGAAGAGAAGAAAGAAGCACCAGCTGCTTAATTGTTTTGAGTCCTAGCATGGCACGTAGTCAGCAGTTAGTGTAATGGTTAGCCCATATATGAATCAGCTGGTTATATCGGGGGTTGTTTGTAAAACACCCAAGTTTAGCCAAAGCCCTGCAGGCATACCGCATTGTATTTTTGTTGTAGAACATAAATCGATGCAAACCGAGGCAGATCTTAACCGTAATAGTTACGTTAGGCTTCAGGTTGTTGCCAGTGGTAAGCAAATGCAACAACAGACTCAACATTTGCACGTTGGGCAGGCATTGCAAGTGAGTGGTTTTTTAAATCGCCACGAAGGTCGTAACGGCCTTAGCCAATTGGTTTTGCATGCTCAGCATATAGAAAGAATTATTTGAGGAATTAATCTCATGGCACGTTATTTCAGACGTCGTAAGTTCTGCCGCTTTAAAGCGGAAGGCGTACAACAAATCGATTACAAAGATCTAGCTACTCTTAGAAACTATGTTACAGAAAGTGGCAAAATCGTACCTAGCCGTATTACAGGTACTAGCGCTAAATACCAGCGCCAGCTAGCAACTGCTATTAAGCGTGCTCGCTACTTAGCCCTTCTTCCATACACTGACTTACATAAGTAAGCAGCGGATTAACAGTTTTTAAAAGGTGTAGAAACATGCAAGTTATTCTACTAGATAAGATCGCTAACCTAGGTGGCCTAGGTGACCAGGTTGTTGTTAAATCTGGCTTCGCACGTAACTTCCTTTTCCCGCAAGGTAAGGCAGTTCCTGCAACTAAAGCAAACATTGAAACGTTTGATGCTCGTCGCGCAGACTTAGAAGCGAAAATCGCTGAACAGTTAACTGCAGCACAAGCACGCGCTGACAAACTAGAAGCATTAGCAGAAGTTACTTTAGTATCTAAAGCTGGTGACGAAGGTAAGCTATTCGGTTCAATCGGTACTCGTGACATCGCTGACGCTATCTCAGCTGTTGGTGTTGAAGTTGCTAAATCAGAAGTTCGTTTACCTCACGGTACTATCCGTGAAACTGGCGAATTCGACGTTGCAATCGCAGTACACTCAGACGTAACAGCTACTATTAAAGTAATCGTTATTGCTGAAGCTTAATTTTTAATTAAGCCCAAAAAGCCGTGCTTTTAGCGCGGCTTTTTTGTATCTAACATTCCTCTTTAATACCCATCTAATCCCTCTTTATAAAATTATTAAACTATTTTTATTATTAGTTTAAACCTTTCTTGTCTGTCTTTGCGTCTTAGTAATCAATACACTCATTAATACACGTTTTTAAATAAAAATAATTAAAAGGCGACATCACGGATGTTACACACAAAACCCGAGCACACGCCCCTATGCGACCTTGCACTCATTGAGCGTGTTAAAGCGGGGGATCAAAATGCTTATAAAGCATTGTATGAGCTGCATATAAAGCGTGTTTACGGTTTATGTTTGCGCTTATTAGCTGATGAAGCGCACGCTGAAGATGCCGCTCAAGAAGTATTTGTGCAGGTGTGGCATAAAATAGCGCGGTTTGATGGACGCTCACAATTTTCTACTTGGTTATATAGCGTAGCGAGCAACATTGCCATTAGTTATGTGCGTAAGCACAAAAGCTGGTTAAACAAAGTAGTGAGCATAGAGCAAAGCGGTATGGATGAGCAAAGCGCCCAAAGCTGTAAAGGGTTAAACGGACTCGATAAATTAATAGTTCGTTTACCTGAGCGTGCCCGCATGGTGTTTGTTTTATATGCCATTGAAGGCTACCGCCACGAAGAAATAGCCAAGCAACTGGGTATGGCTGTAGGGTCGAGCAAGTCACAATATCATCGCGCAAGGCAGTTATTACAAGAGTGGTACGAACATGAGTAAACAAAATTTTGATGACTACTTAAACGAGTCTTTAAATAACTTAAATAAAGACATAGCGCCCAATAAAGCACTTTGGCAGGGCATTGAGCATGCCCTCGTTACAGCTAAGCCAAGTGCTGCTAAAGCGCCATTGTGGCCTAAATTAAGCGCTATTGCTGCGTGTAGCGCCGCGGCGTTATTAGTAATCAATATATTTATGAGCAACAACGAGCCAAGCCAAGTGGTTGCTATGAGTGATTACTTTAAAGCACAAAAGCAAAGTTTATTAGTACAGTACAAAAACCAGGATGCGCTTACCAATAACTGGCAAGCACAGTTACAAGAGCTTGAAGAAGCAGAGCAAGCAATTAAACAAGCACTTGAAAACGAGCCACAAAATCAGGCGTTACTGACCATGTTGGCGCAAGTTTACCAGCAACAACTCGACTTAATTAACAAGGTGCATGCACCGCGTTGGCAGCAAATATAGGGGAATAACATGAAAGCAATTTTACTTGGGCTAAGTCTATTACCACTGAGCGTTTTAGCGGGCGAAAAAATAGATAAGCAAATAGAGGTGCCAAATGGCGGCACTATTTTTATTGAAAACCAACGCGGCAATGTAAACATAACTGGCTGGGATAAAAACGAGTTTAAAGTCTCCGGCGAGCTTGATGACAAGGCCGAAGGGTTTGAGCTTAAAACGACAGGCGATAAAACCGAATTTATAGTAAAAATGCCACGTAATTTGGGGTGGGGTAACAATGGAGATGGCTCTAACTTAACGGTATTTATGCCAAAAAACAGTCATTTAGAGTTTGCTGGCGTAAATGTGTCGGTGACTGCACAAACCCTTGAAAAAGGCGCTGAGGTTGATGTTGTTAACGGTGAAATTACGGTAAATGACATTAGCGGCATTGTTAAATTAAGCACCGTAAATGGCGATGTAAACGCACAAAACTTAAGTGGTAATATTCAATTTGAAACCGTAAACGGTGAAATAAACGATAAGCAATCAAGCGGAGAGTTGCGCTTTAGCGCCGTAAATGGTGATATTAAATCAAGCACAACAGCAAACAATGTGCGATTAGAAAACGTAAATGGCGATATCGATTTTACATTATCAAGCATTAAAAGCTTACGTATCAATACTGTAAACGGCGAAGCTGAAATACACATCAGTGAGCTGCTAAAAGGGGCTGATGTACGCTATGAGTCGGTAAGTGGCGATGCGGATTTTTACTTTCCGCAAAGCGTGTCGGCTCAGTTTGAGATTAAAGCGCACGCCAATGGTAAAATTATTAATAAAATTACCAGCGATAAAGTAATTAAGGCTAAATATGGCCCTGCAAGCGATTTAGAGTTTAGTGCTAATGGTGGCAGCGCAAGTGTTGAAATGGATACCATAAGCGGGCGCATTGAGCTGCGTACTAAATAACGCTAATTAGTGTTGATGATTACAAAAAGCAGGAAAAGATTTCCTGCTTTGCTATTTGCACAGCCCCGCCAAGTCGATAGAATAGAGCCATTCAATTTTAGTACTGTGAAGTTATGGCCAAACCAGATAAGCAAGTCGATACCCTTAAAGTTCCTCCCCATTCAATAGAAGCTGAACAATCTGTTTTAGGTGGCTTAATGCTTGATAACCAAGCGTTTGACCGCGTAGCAGAGCTGGTTGTTGCGCAGGACTTTTATACCCGCACCCATAAGCTTATTTTTGAAGCCATGACCGCACTTGCTGAAGTGGGCGATCCGATAGATTTAATCACAATTTCAGAAAGCCTTGAAAAAAATAACCAACTGGCAGGTATTGGTGGTTTTGCGTATTTGGCAGAAATAGCTAAAAACACCCCAAGTGCTGCCAATATTGATGCGTACGCTAATATTGTGCGTGAGCGCGCGGTAGTGCGCGAAATGATTGGTGTAGCGAACGAAATAGCCGAAGCCGGTTTTAGCCCAGAAGGGCGCACCAGCCACGACTTATTAGACTTTGCCGAGAGTAAAGTATTTAAAATTGCTGAGCAACGTACAAAAAGTACAGAAGGCCCGCAAAGCATTCATAATATTCTTGAAAAAACCGTCGATAAAATCGAAGAGCTATACCAGTCGCCGCAAGACGGTGTAACTGGTGTAAGCACCGGGTATGCTGATTTAGATAAAATGACAGCAGGTATGCAACCTTCTGACTTAATTATTGTTGCAGCACGTCCTTCAATGGGTAAAACCACCTTTGCAATGAACCTTGCAGAGCACGCCGCAATGACGCAAGACAAGCCTGTGCTTATTTACTCACTAGAGATGCCCTCAGAACAAATTATGATGAGGATGCTTGCATCGCTTGGTCGTATTAACCAAACCAAGGTACGTACCGGCCAGTTAGATGATGACGACTGGGCACGCCTTTCATCAACCATGGGGTTGTTGATGGAAAAAGGCAAAATGTATGTTGATGATGCATCAGGATTAACACCTACCGATGTGCGTTCACGTGCAAGACGTATAGCGCGCGACCACGGTGGTATTAGTATGATCATGGTCGATTACCTACAGTTAATGCGCGTACCTAGCCTATCAGATAACCGTACTTTAGAGATTGCCGAAATATCGCGTTCATTAAAAGCGCTCGCAAAAGAATTACAGTGCCCGGTTATAGCGCTTTCGCAGCTAAACCGTACCCTAGAGCAACGTGCCGATAAGCGCCCAATCAACTCAGATTTACGTGAGTCGGGGTCGATAGAGCAAGATGCCGATTTGATCATGTTTATATACCGTGATGAGGTATACAACGAAGACAGTACAGAAAAAGGCATCGCCGAAATTATCATAGGTAAACAGCGTAATGGCCCCATTGGTAAAGTGCGTTTAACCTTCCAGGGTCAATTTTCTCGCTTTGATAATTACGCGGGGCCAGCAGTTGATGATGAATACTAATGCGCCTAGCCACAGCCGAAATTAACTTAACCGCCCTTGCGCATAACTTATCGCAGGTAAAACATTTTGCGCCAAATAGCAAAATAATGGCGGTATTAAAAGCCAATGCGTATGGGCATGGCTTAGTAAAAATTGCTCAGCACTTAAATAGTGCTGATGCTTTTGCTGTTGCTCGAATTGATGAAGCCCTTGCACTGCGCGCCGGTGGTTTAACAAAGCCAATAGTACTGCTTGAGGGTTTTTTTAATAAAGCCGACTTGCCTATTTTACTCGCGAATAATTTTCAAACCATTATTCATGATGAAAACCAATTAGCAGCACTTGAAAACGCCAAGCTTGATGCGCCAATAACATGCTGGCTAAAAGTAAATACTGGTATGCACCGTTTAGGTATAGCACCTGAGCAGTTTGAAGAATTTTATAGTCGCTTGCAGCGCACACCCAATGCTAAAAGCACCATTAATTTGATGACCCATTTTTCGTGTGCCGATGATACGGATAATACGAAAACGGCGCAGCAAATTAGCTTATTTGATTCGCTTGTAAAGGGGATAGAGCAAGCGCATTGTTTATCAAACTCGGCCGGTATTATAGCTTGGCCAGCAGGGCACGGTGATTGGATACGCCCAGGACTTATGCTTTATGGGGTGTCGCCAATGGCAGACTGCATAGGGCAGCAGCACAATTTAAAGCCGGTTATGCGTTTAACTACAAAGGTGATTGCAGTGCGTGATGTTGCTGCACATGAGCGAGTAGGGTACGGAGGCCGTTGGCAAAGTGACAAACCAACCCAATTAGCCGTTGTGGCTATGGGTTATGGCGATGGCTATCCGCGTCATGCCAAAGAAGGCACACCGGTTATGATTGCAGGGCAGCGCTACGGTATTGTAGGCAGTGTGTCTATGGATATGATAAGCATTGATATAGGCGCAAACGAGCATAATGTTAAAGTAGGCGACAGCGTTACCATGTGGGGGCCGGAGTTGCCAGTTGAAGAAATAGCCCACTGCGCTGATACTATCCCTTACGAATTACTATGTAATATTACACCGCGCGTAAGTTATGAGTATCAGCGGTAGTTAATAAGTGATATTTATTCTTTAATAAAGTAAATGTCACTAAAGCCCATACGGGCAAATTCTTGATCACGAAAGTTACGTACAGCGGAAGAGCCTTTTGAGGTCATTTCTATTTGGCGTACCATGTTTAAGTAGTTCGTTAAATCAATACCTTCGGCAGCGGCAATAGCCTGATACATGTCGTGGTATTTGTCTTTTGCGAAGTTAATTTCGCGCGGTTGGTTTTTAAATGTATAGGTTATTCTGCGTGCCATAATAAGCTCAGCTAATTGAGTGTGAGTGTAATTTTACACTGTATTGAACTGGCATTGAACGATTTGTTGAAATCAAATAATTAAAAGTAGAGTTTAAAATGAAATTATCAGTAGAGATCAGTAAATACCCACTTCATCAAGATTATATCCCGTTTATTAAAGGTTTTATTGACCGCTTAAACGAATACGACAACTTAAAAGTGATCACCAATACCCTTTCTACGCAAATTTTTGGTGATTACGATTTAGTAATGCAAGTGCTAAACACCGAGATTAAACGCTCGTACGAAGAGTTTGGTAAGGCTATTTTTGTATGTAAGTTTTTATCTGGCGATTTGTCTCCAGCGTAATCGCCTTTATTTAACGTGTATTAAAAACGGTAACCTCACACATGGATTTTTTAACACAAACCTTAAGTGGTTTTACAGCAATGTCGCATTGGGAATATATTGCGGTAGGGCTGTCTATTGCTTATTTATTACTGGCAATAAAAGAAAGCCTATGGTGCTGGCCTGCCGCTTTTTTTAGCACGCTTATTTACACCATAATGTACTGGAATGGCGCGCTGCTTATGGAGTCGCTACTCAATTTTTATTACATGTACATGGCTGTATTTGGCTGGATGGTATGGCGCAAAGGCAAAGCAGATAATATTAGTATTACCTCGTGGTCTTCACAACGCCACGCCATTCTTATAGCCGCTACAAGCTTAGCGGCCATTATTATTGGCTATGTAATGCAAAACTACACCCATGCCGATTTTGCCTACCTAGATAGCTTTACAACCTGTTTTGCGGTGGTAACTACGTATTTAGTTGCTAAAAAAGTGCTCGAAAACTGGCTATATTGGATTGTTATTGATGCGGCCTCTATGTATTTGTATTACGAAAAAGGCTATTACCCAACGCTCGCGCTATTTATTTTTTACACTATTATGGCCGCGTGGGGATTTAAAACCTGGTACGAAGAGTACGAGCAAAGCCAAGCTAAGCCATTAGCGCAATTATAACGCATGCACCGTAATCCAAATATTGCCGCGTTGTGTAGTGAGTTTGTGGCACCTGAGCAGGTGCTACAAACCACTAAATTAGTGAATGGTTTAAGTAACGACAATTACCTAATAAAAACTGCACAGCAAAACTACTTATTAAAATGCTACAAATCGCATTGGCCTAAAATAGGGCTACAAGCCCAAACTGCACTTAGCCAGCATAACGTTTGCCCTAAACCCATTTGGCTCAATAAGGCTAACAGGCGAGCTGCATTTCGCTATATTTGTGGTGATATTGCTACTAATAGCTACAGTATTGACCTAGTTGAAAAATTGGCACGCGTTCATAGTTACCCTCTAGCTACACAGCCAATGGATATTGCAAAAGAGCTTATGTATTACGCTAATAGCAATATATATCAACAGTACAGCCGCTCAATTGAGGATACACTAAATGCCATTAGTGACATGCCCTACAACAGTGGCTTTTGTCATAACGACTTAGTTAAAGATAATCTAATAGTCAATTCAAGCGGTATGTATTTGATTGACTTTGAATATGCGCAAACTAATGACGTGTATTTTGACTTAGCGGCGCTTGCGGTCAGCTTAGAGTTAAATACGCACGCAGAGCAAGCCTTGCTTGAGCAATATAGCGCCCAGCAAGCAACCCCCAGTGATTTTTATAGCGCTTATGACAAGCTATGTCACTTTAAAGTGGTATTTTTGGTACTGTGTATAGGGTGGTATGAGCAGCGCGACATAAATAATAAGGCAAGCACATTACGCGCGCAGCTAAATAAATTATTGAGCGATATGCACGGTTAAAGGCCGCCAAAACGTGCAGCAAGCTCTTTGTATTTTGCTACCTCGTCAGCATCAAATTGCGGTTCACCGTTTTCATCTTCAGACTTGGCAATAAGTAAGCTCTCTCGAGCAAGACGTTTTACACGCTCGGTTTTTACACCTAAAAACTCAGCCACTTGCTCAGTCGACATTAAACTCATAATTACATCCTCTATATAATCCGTAAGCATCCATAATATGTTGCTAAACGGTTACTATTTTTTATTGAATACCAATAAATAGCTTGTTTTTTGCAAGTTGTGAAGTGTTTTATCAAAAACAGTTTGATTTATAGGCATATAACTCAATGATGCTGGTATTTATTTAAAGATCTCTTTATTATTGCCAGTGCTAAAGCATTGATATCGCGAGTTAGTGTTTTAGCAACAAATGTGCTCTTGTGGTGAAATGGATATCACGTGGCCCTCCGGAGGCTAAGTTCTAGGTTCGATCCCTAGCAAGAGCGCCATTTGCTTTTTATCATTTTCCTGTTTACGCCTAATCAAATTTAGTAGTCCTTTATAGTTATATAGTATTATCCTCAACTCAAAAAGTAGACTTTTATGCTTAAATAGTGCTATTTAGTAGGCATATTTAATTGTAAAAAACGCTTTTACCATGCTCATCGCGTTACCCATTTCAGAGCTTACCCCAGGTATGTTTGTTGACAGTGTTACCAAACAGCAGGAAGGGCTCAATAGTATAAAAATAAAAACCAGTGGTTTAGTGCGAAACCAAGCAATTATAAAGCGCTTAGTAACAGAAGGCGTTTTAGAGCTGCTTATCGACTTTACTAAAGGCGATGCAGCCGTACCTGATAAGTACAGACCCAAGGTTGCTGTAGTAAAAGAGCCTGTTACATCCAGCAGCAAAGCTAAGCCGCCAGCGGTAAAACCTGCAATTACCCTTGAGCAAGAATTTGCTAAAGCCAGCATTAACTTTGAGCAGCATAATCGCAAGCTGCAAGCTTTGTATGGTGATGTAACCACAGGGTTATCGGTTAATTTAACGGTAATTGACGAAATGGCTAACGATATAGTCAGCTCGGTATTTAGAAATACTAGCGCAATGACCATTTTAACCCGCATAAAAGACAAACATAGTTACAATTGGCGCCACATGGTTAACTGCGCTATTTTCACCGCTGTGTTCGCTAAATATTTAGGGTACAAAGAAGAAGCCGTACAGCAGCTTGCTATGGGCGCGCTACTTCACGATTTAGGGCAGGCTAAACTCCCGCAGGGGATTATTTCTAGACCAAGTAAGCTCACTAGCAGTGAAATGGATATTATTAAACGTCATGTCGCCCAAGGTTTAGGCCTGGTCAAAGGTGAAAAGGGCATTACCCCTCTAATGCTCGACATGATAGTTAACCACCATGAACGATTAGATGGCTCAGGCTATCCACGTGGTATTACAGCTGAAAAGCTTAGTCGCCCAGCGCGCATTATGGCAATTGTTGATGTGTACGATGCGCTAACAGCCGACAGACCTCATCAGGAGGGAGATGAACCCATTAATGCATTACGTTATTTGTTAGCGCATAAAGAGCTATTTGATGCAGAGCTTGTTCAACATTTTATAAAATGCTTAGGTGTACATCCGGTAGGTACTATAGTCAAATTAACCAATGAGCGTTTAGCCTTGGTACTTGAAGGTAATAAGCTAAACCCAATAAAGCCAAAGGTTAAACTATTTTATAATGCAAAGCATGGCCATCACGTCACCCCTAAAGATCTCGATTTAAGCGAGCCAGATCAAAGTATAAAAATTGTATCGAGCATTAAGCCCCATGATTATCAAATTAATTTGGCTCGTTTGTTAAAAGAGCATTTGTTGAATTAGCTTTTTTACAGCGTTTAAGTTTTTCGCGCTTGGCAGAAATGTAAGCGCCTAAAAAACAGCTCGCCATTAACGTAAGCCATAGTAATGTTCCTTGCTCTACATGCAGTGCAATACAGCAAAAAGCTAACGACACTAATGCATTTAGCATGGCCCCCAACCAGTAATGGTTTACGGGGTTATCGCATTGGCCGGCCTGTGTGCAAGCACAATAGTTTGCTTTATAAAAACAATACACACTGGCGCCACAAAAAATGAGCCCCGCAATAATAAGTAATATGATCACCTATTTGCTTCCTTTGTGATTTTGTAACGAGTTTAAAATGCACGGAATTACAAGTCAATCTAAATGATAATTAATTACAATTAGAGTATAAGCTCTAATAACACATTTCTGCTCCGATGAGTTTTAAATAGTTGTTAAAATGTAGTTAAAAAACGTGTTTTTTGGTGTTTTTTGTCGCTTTGTTACAGTTTTTTATAAAAAATTAAGGTAGTGTAGCCAAGTTTAAAATCCTAATAACAACACATAGATACCCAAACGCCTGTTTGGTTAAGGACACAACAATGAAATTTTCTAAAACTCTAATCGCAGCTTCGCTTGCGTTAGTATCTGCAGATACATTTGCTGCTGCGTTTCAGTTAGCTGAGCAAAACGCATCAGGCCTTGGCCGTGCATACGCCGGTGAAGCATCTATCGCTGACGACGCCTCTGTTGTTGCTCGTAACCCCGCATTAATGACTTTATTTAAAGATAAGCAATTGAGTGTTGCAGCTATTGCTGTAGTGCCAGATGTAAGCATTGAAGGTGAGTCTACTAACAATGGTATAGACCCAAGTGCGTTAGATGACGACAGCATTGCGCCAAGCGCAGTGGTACCAGCCGCTTACTTTACTATGCCTTACAACGATAAAGTATCAGTAGGTGTTGGTGCGTTTTCTAATTTTGGCCTATCTACAGAATTTAACGATGACTACGTAGCGGGCCAAATTGCTGGTGAAACAGAAATTTTGACCGTTAACTTTAATGCAAGCGTTGCATACAAAGTAACAGAGCAATTTAGCTTTGGTGTTGGCTTAAACTATATTTATGCTGATGCAACAGTAATTCGTAAAGTAGGCGCTAATGCAAGTGGTATTGATTTTGGTGCAGATGCAGTAAACCTTCAAGGTGATGACACCGGCCTAGGCTTAAATGTGGGCTTAATGTACCAATTAGACGAAAACAGCCGCTTTGGTTTTAACTACCGCAGCGAAACAGATATTACATTTGAAGGTGATTTCTCTAATGATTTACCAGTAGCTGCAGGCGGCACTGGCGGTGCAAAACTACCGGGCTCTGTAGAGCTGACTTTACCTGCTATTGCTGAATTTTCTGGCTCACACCAGCTAGATGAAAAACTAGGCGTTCACTACAGTGTATTATGGACAGGCTGGAGCAGTTTTGAATCGTTAGAAGCGCAAGTAACAGCGCCTACTGGCGACAAGTTTGTTGCATTTGAAAAGCAAGAGCAGTTTGATGATGCATTCCGTTACTCTATCGGTGCTGATTACCAATACAACGAAGACTTACTTCTTCGTGCAGGTGTAGCGTTTGATGAGTCGCCAGTATCACAAACTCACCTTTCTATCTCTATTCCAGATACTGACCGTTTTTGGTTCTCGGTAGGTGGTAACTACGCAATCGATAAGCAATCAAATGTCGATTTAGGTGTAAGTGTTGTTCGCGGTAAAACACAAAACTTTACTGAAACTGATGACTCAGGCAGCCAGTGGGGCTTTGAATCAAAAGGCCATGCCGTTGTTATTGGCGCTCAGTACAACTACAAGTTTTAATGTAGAAATGCCTTGTAGTTAATCGCAGGGCACAAAAAAAGCCGCTCACTTTAACAGTGAGCGGCTTTTTTAATGCCTATTAAATGATGTTAATAGGCATTTTTATGAAAGTTTATAAGCTCTCTATTTTAGTTTTTTGCTCAAGTAGCTTGGTTTTAGCATCAGTGAACTCAGCTAATTTAGCATTTTCTTTTGCAAGTACGGCTTCAGGTGCGTTGTTAACAAACTTTTCGTTAGCCAGCTTGTTTTGCACTTGGGCTAGGCCTTTTTCTGCTTTTTCGAGTTGCTTATTAATACGAGCAAGTTCTGCTTCAACATCGATTAAGCCCGCCATAGGGATCATAATTTCAAGGTTGCCAACATAAGAGGTTGCACACGCGGGTGCATCGTCTTTGTTTTCAAGCAGGGTGAACGATTCAAGTTTAGCAAGCGAGGCAATAAATGACTCGTTCTCGTTAATACGGCGCACATCATCGCTTGATGCGTTAGCCAGTAACACGTTAAGTGGCTTACTTGGGCTAATGTCCATCTCACCACGAATAACACGAATTGCTAAAATAAACTGTTTAACCCACTCTAAGTCGTCCATAGCTTGGGCATCAACGTTTGCCTCATTATAAACAGGGAAGCCTTGTACCATGATGCTGGTGCCTGCTGTTTCAAGCCCTGCAAGTGGTGCAACGCGCTGCCAAATAGTTTCGGTAATGTATGGCATCATTGGGTGCATTAAGCGCAGTAAGCTTTCAAGCACGGTTATTAGCGTGTTACGAGTACCGCGTTGCTGTGCTTCATTGCCTTTAAATAATACCGGCTTAGTGAGCTCTAAATACCAATCACAGAACTGATTCCAAGTGAATTCGTAAAGCGTGTTAGCGGCTAAATCAAAGCGGTAGTTATCAAGGTGCTCAGTGTAGGTTTTAACCGTTGATTCAAATTGGCCTAAGATCCAACGATCGGCTAACGAAAACTCTTTTTCAGCATCGTTGAAGCCACAATCTTGCTCTTCTGTGTTCATTAATACGTAACGGCTTGCGTTCCATAGTTTATTACAGAAGTTACGGTAACCTTCTAGACGGTTCATATCCCAGTTAATATCACGACCGGTTGATGCCATTGCCGCAAGGGTAAAGCGAAGCGCATCGGTACCGTGTGCTTCAATACCATTTGCAAATACTTTGCGCGTGTCTTTTTCAATTTTAGCGGCAAGTTTAGGCTGCATCATGTTGCCAGTACGTTTTTGTACTAAATCTTCAAGCTCAATGCCGTCAATCATGTCCAGTGGGTCAAGTACGTTACCTTTTGACTTAGACATTTTATCGCCGTTGTCGTCACGTATAAGGCCCGTTACATACACTGTTTTAAACGGTACTTGCGGCTTACCATTTTCGTCTTTTATGAAGTGTAGCGTCATCATGATCATACGCGCAACCCAGAAGAAAATAATATCAAAGCCCGTTACTAACACGTCAGACGGGTGGAAGGTTTTTAAATCATCTGTGTTCTCCGGCCAACCTTGGGTTGAGAACGTCCACAGCGCAGATGAGAACCAAGTATCAAGTACATCTTCGTCTTGGCTTAGCGCAACATCATCGGCAATGTTGTTTTCACGGCGAACTTCTGCTTCATCGCGGCCAACGTAAACGTTGCCTTCGCTGTCGTACCAAGCCGGGATACGGTGACCCCACCAAAGCTGACGTGAAATACACCAATCTTGTACGTCGTTCATCCACGAGAAGTACATGTTCTCGTACTGTTTAGGCACAAACTGAATGTCGCCGTTTTTAACTGCATCTTTAGCAGGTTCTGCAAGTGGCGCAACACGTACATACCATTGGTCAGTAAGTAGTGGCTCAATAACCACACCAGAGCGGTCGCCGTAAGGTACAGTTAACGCATGGTCTTCGATTTTTTCAAGTAAACCAAGTTCTTCAAATTCTGCGATAATCGCTTTACGCGCAGCAAAACGGTCTAGACCGTGTAAGCGCTCAGGAATTGGTGCATCAAATTCAAGCTCTTTACCGTCAAAGGTGTATGTTTCACCTTGGCTAAGAATGGCAGCGTTTTTATCGAAAATATTGATCATTGGCATTTTGTGACGCTTGCCAACTTCGTTATCGTTAAAGTCGTGTGCAGGGGTGATTTTTACACAACCTGTGCCTTTGTCTTTATCAGCGTGCTCATCTGCAACAATGGTGATACGACGATTTACAATAGGCAGTAAAATCTCTTTACCAATTAAATCTTGGTAGCGCTCGTCATCTGGATTAACCGCAACACCTGAGTCACCTAACATGGTTTCTGGGCGAGTTGTTGCTACGACAATGTAATCTTTGCCGTCTTGTGTTTTAACGCCATCGGCAAGTGGGTAGCGCAGGTTCCACATGTGGCCTTGTTTGTCTTTGTTTTCAACTTCAAGGTCTGAGATAGCCGTGTGTAATTTTGGATCCCAGTTTACTAGGCGCTTACCGCGGTAAATTAGGTTTTCTTTGTGAAGACGAACAAAGACTTCTTTAACCGCTTCAGATAAGCCATCGTCCATCGTAAAGCGTTCACGGTCCCAATCAACCGATGCGCCAAGACGACGAAGCTGTTTAGTGATAGTACCGCCAGATTCGTTTTTCCATTCCCAAATTTTATTAATAAAATCTTCGCGGCCTAAATCGTGACGTGTTTTACCTTCTTCAGCGTGTAGTTTACGCTCAACCAACATTTGCGTTGCAATACCCGCGTGGTCAGTACCTACTTGCCATAATGTGTTGTTACCTTGCATACGCTTAAAACGCGTAAGGGTATCCATTATTGTATCTTGGAAGGCGTGGCCCATGTGCAAGCTACCGGTGACATTTGGCGGCGGGATCATAATTGAATACGGTACGCCTTGGCCAGATGGCTTAAAGTAGCCTTTTTGTTCCCAGTCTTGGTATAGCGACTGTTCAATATCTTGCGGATTGTAGGTTTTATCCATTACACAGAACCTTAAATAAGTACTTAAATTAGTTGGTTAGCTTTATCCTAAACGGCTAGCTATTAATCTCTTGCGTGCTGATATTGGCACCAAGTTGGCGCAGCTTTTTAAAGCGCTCACGAGCGGCTTGTTTAGCTACAGACTCTACTGGTACAAAATCAAAAACTTGGCTAAAGCGCCTAATAAAATCGGGCAGGTTATTAGCTAAGTTAATTAAAACGTTACGTTTGCCAACAGGAGGCGTGGTGCCTATTTCTACAGGCGCGCCGGCTTTTGGGCCTTCGCCTTGCAGGTTATGCGGCACAAAACTGTCGGGATCAAATGCCCAAATGGTTTCGTCAATGGCATAGGCGGTGTGTTCGTTATCAACAAAAATAAACACACGGTTCCCTAAACGATACTGCTCTGCGGCAATTTGAGCTGCTAAAGCAAAATGATCATCAGGCTTAGCTTTTGATTCATCCTCTTGCTTTAGAACGAAAAATTGGGCATTCATGTTCATTGTATCGGGGTTTCCCATGACATTGAATGTGCACATAGTTGATACACATAAATTAAGAGGCAGATTTTGCCATATAACGGGGTTTGCTTCAATTAATACGCAGATAATTAAGGCAATAAAAAGGCGCCAAACGGCGCCTTAAAACAAGCTAAGCAGATTATTAATCGTGTGCAGCTTCGCTTACTCCAGCTCGGTTTAATAAATACTGAGTAAGCATAGGAACAGGGCGCCCCGTTGCGCCTTTTTTAGCACCACTGCGCCACGCTGTACCGGCGACATCTAAGTGTGCCCAGTTATATTTTTTAGTAAACTTAGCTAAGAAACACGCTGCGGTAATAGTACCTGCAGAGCGCCCGCCTAAGTTTGTAAAATCGGCAAATGGGCTATCGAGTTGATCTTGATAGTCATCCCACAGTGGTAACTGCCATGCGCGGTCGCCACTTTGCTCAGACGCTTTTAATAAATCATGCGCCAGTGGATTGTGATTTGACAGTAAACCCGTAGCGTGTGCGCCAAGGGCAACAATACACGCACCGGTAAGTGTTGCTACGTCAATGACTGTATCTGGGTCAAAACGCTCAACGTACGTGAGTGCATCACATAATACTAAGCGGCCTTCAGCATCAGTATTAAGCACTTCAACTGTTTGTCCCGACATGGTTGTTAAAATATCACCAGGGCGATACGCATTAGAGCTTGGCATGTTTTCACAGCCAGCTAACACGCCAATTACGTTAATAGGCAGCTGCATTTGGGCCAGTGCACGCATAGCACCAATAACACCAGCTGCACCGCCCATGTCGTATTTCATTTCATCCATGGCTTCACCTGGCTTAATTGAAATACCGCCTGAATCAAACGTTAAACCTTTACCTACTAGCACAATAGGCGCTTGCTCATCGCTTGCACCTTTGTAGTTAATAACCGACATAACCGATTCGTTATCACTGCCGCGACCAACTGCTAAGTACGAGTTCATACCTAGCTCGGCCATTTTTTCTTCGCCAATAATATCAACGGTGATGTTGTCAAAATTGCTAGCCAGCTCTTGCGCTTGTTCGCCTAAGTAAGCGGGATTACAAATATTGGGTGGCATGTTGGCTACGTCTTTACATAGCTTACTACCTGCGGCAATGGCTAAACCATGCTCAATAGCGCTTTCACCAATGGTCAGCTCGCGACGCGTGGGTACGTTAAACACAATTTTACGAAGTGGACGACGAGGGTCTACTTTTTTGCTTTTTAGCTGGTTAAATGTGTATAAACAATCTTGTGTTGTTTCTACCGCTTGGCGAACCTTCCAGTAGGTATCACGGCCTTTAACGTGTTGCTCTGTTAAAAAGCATACCGCTTCCATTGAGCCGGTTTCGTTTAAGGTATTAATTGTTTTAGAAATTATTTGCTTATATTGCTTATCATCAAGCTCGCGCTCTTTACCACAGCCAACAAGCAATACGCGCTCGCTTAAAACGTTAGGTACATGATGCAATAATAAAACTTGCCCCGGCTTACCTTCTAAATCGCCACGGCGTAGTAAATTTGAGATATAACCATCGCTGATTTTATCGAGTTGTTCACCAATGGGGGATAACCTACGTGGTTCGTAAACACCAACGACAATACACGCGCTGCGCTGTTTTTCTGGGCTACCACTTTTTACGTTAAATTCCATTGTTACTCCTGGTTGTGAGTCATATACGTTATTAATAGGGGCTAAAAAAATAAAATCTAGTCTTAGCTACGTAACTTATGTAGGGATAATCTTAATTTTAGCTGATTTTTTCTGACTCTTACTGTGTAATTGAACTTTATATGTTTAAGGGCTACTAATGCAACAATATATCGTGCACTTAGGTAGGATAATTAATTTTGTTAGCTTATAATAACGACTTATTTACCAGATAAAACTGGGTAAAATAGCTACTTTATTATCAAATTATCACTATTGTAGTGAAATTCTATGTTTAACAGGGGCGAGCATTGCTTATTTTTCGTTATTTGACCGCTGAGGTTTTAAAATCGCAGGTCGCCGTATTTTTAACTTTAATGACCATTTTTGTGTCACAAAAGTTTGTGGTTATTTTAGGTGATGCCTCAGAAGGGAGCATTCCTGCCAAATTAGTATTATCGATGATTGCGCTTAAATTGCCGCAACTAGCCTCGCTGATCCTGCCATTAAGTATATTTTTGGGCATAATTTTAGCCTACAGCCGCATTTACGCCGACAGCGAAATGACTGTGCTCAAAGCGTGTGGGGTGAGCGAATGGTACGTGGTACGCGTCACTTTAATTTCGAGCGTGGGTTTGGCTATATTAGCAGCCTCACTGACCATGTACCTTGCGCCATGGGCCAGCGAGCAAGAGTACCAATTAAAAGAACAAGCTAAGGCCGATGCGGGTTTATCAGCCTTAAGAGCGGGGCGGTTTCAACAAACCGGTAACGAAAAAGCCGTGGTGTTTATTCATAACATTGAAAACGGCGGTAAAGAACTTAATAAAGTATTTGTAGCGCAGCTTCCCGATACTGAAAAAGATGACCTTGCACGTTTAGTATATGCCGAGCAAGGTGTGGTGGTAGAGGCTGTAAACGGTGAGCAGCAATTAGTGCTAACTGATGGCAAACGCTACGAAACCGATGGCCAAACACCGGCCCTTAATTTAACGCAGTTTGATGGCTACAGCGTACAAATACGCGAGCAAGAAATAGAGCATCAGCGCCGTAAATTAGAAGCGATACCTACTAATCAGTTATTACCACTTAACACCTCTGAGTCAATTGCTCAGTGGCAGTGGCGCATTGCCATACCGCTTTCTATTCCGTTACTCACCTTAATAGCAGTACCGCTAAGTGTGGTTAATCCGCGCCAAGGTAAGTTTGCTAAATTAGTGCCAGCCATTAGCTTGTACTTGGGTTATTTTATCTTACTCAATGCCGCAAAATTTGCTGTAGAAGATGGCAAAATACCGCCTTCAATCGGCTTGTGGTGGATTCACTTAAGTGCTTTGTTTATAGGCAGTTTATTAATTATAAAAGGTCGCCCACTAGGGGCCTGGCTTAAAGCCGTTGTAACAAAACGGGAGTTAAGCGCATGATGAAAACACTCGATTGGTACTTAGGCCGCAGCATTTTACAAACCACTGGATTTGCTTTGTTGGTGCTAGTAGGGATTAGTACATTAATTAAATTTATTGATCAGCTAAAGTCGGTAGGTCGTGGCAGTTACGATTTAATGACCGCTACTTTATATACTTTTTACAGTATGCCAGGCGACTTAGTTATATTTTTCCCGATGGCTGCGCTTATTGGTGGCTTAACTGGGCTTGGTGCACTGGCTTCAAATAGTGAGTTAGTGGTTATGCAAGCTGCGGGTATGTCGCGCTTACAAATTATAGGCTCGGTAATGAAAACCGCCGTGTTTATGGCTGTGTGCATGATGGCCCTTGGTGAATGGGGCGCACCCGAGGCGCAACAACACGCCAAAGAAATGCGTAATCAGGCAATACATGGTGGCGACGTGTTTAATGCACAAAAAGGCGTATGGGCTAAAGATGGCAATAACTTTATTAATATTGAAGATGTAGATCAAAGTGGCCGCTTAAACGGTGTACATATGTATCACTTTGACAAGTCACTCGATTTAACTCAAATCACTAAAGCTAAAGTTGCTATTGGCCGTGACGAAGGTTGGCTATTACGCGATGTAAATAAGGTTCATATTAGTGATGAGCAAATAAGCAGTGAGCACATAGATGAAGAGTTTTACCCATCGCAATTAACGGGCGAAAAGCTTGGGGTGGTATCGGTGAAACCTGAATCGCTTTCGTTTACAGGGCTTTGGTCATACTTAGGATACTTACAGCAAAATGAGCAAGATACCAGCACCTATGAGTTGGCTTTGTGGCGTAAGCTAATGCAGCCAGTCTCTGTTGCCGTTATGCTACTAGTTGCACTGTCGTTTATATTTGGCCCTTTACGTACCGTAACTATGGGCGCGCGCATCATTATGGGTGTAGTAACAGGGATTGTATTTCACTTAACAAATGAGATATTTGGTCCAGTCGTAATGGTTTATCAAATACCCGCAATTATAGGCGCGGTATTGCCAAGTGTATTGTTTATAGGCTTTGCTACATATTTAATGAATAAACGGGTATAGCCGTTTATACATTGCATTAAAAAGGGTGACCAAGGGTCACCCTTTTTGCTTTTACTAATCTAGCTCGCGGTAAATACGCTTGTTTTCTTCTTTTGTAAGGGTAACGACCTCTGTTTTTGAAATATAGTCTTGTAGCGCTTTTTTGTTTTTAAAATCAATTAATACCACCAGATTACCTAATCCAAGCAGGGCACTTAGGCTGCGAACAATAGACTGCGGCCAACTAATTAAACATCCTTCGTTAGTTTGTACTTTTAAACGCCATGCGCGCATGCCAATAGTTTGCCCGCTTTTAGTCCAAAAGTAGCCAAAAAATACCAAGGCAACTGTAACAAGTAGGGCGCTGCGAACGCTTGAGAGCAATAACGATTCTTGAATAAGTGCCGATACATCCTCAGCTCCATTTAAGCTAATCACATCAAGTGTAATAAGCCCTTGTACGGCAAATAAATAGAGCACAACCGTTAACATAGCAAATGCAATAATGGCTAACGTATCGTAAACTAAGGACGCAAAGCGACGCCAAAACCCAGCACGTGGAAACTCACCAGACATAAATATACTCTCACTATTAATATGCGCGCTAGTTTAGCAAAAAAGCATCTAAATACTAAGCGCTATAGTTTAGCCTAACTGTTTTATGTATTTAGGGGGGTATGGAGCTAACCTTATTTATTGTGGGCTGTCTAAATGTTAAGCGATTGATCAGGCTAATGTCATAAAACGCTTGCTGCCACCCCTATTGTTTGTATAATGCTTGGCATAGAGACGAAGGCACATAAATAATCCTTAGCTCTAAAGTGGTTTTTCTTTATCTTCTCGTGTTTAGAAGGTTAAAGAAAAATGATGCCAGCGTGATGAAATTGGTAGACATGGGGGATTCAAAATCCCCTGCAGCAATGCGTGGCGGTTCGAGTCCGCCCGCTGGTACCACTTTTTATAGCCTCTGCTAGTTTTAGCAGAGGCTTTTTTATGCCTGAAATTTGAATATGTTTACACGAGCGCCTACTTAGCGCTTTTCAGGCTTATTTACCCTCTAAAAACGCGATGAACTCTCCAGCCGATACATACCAAATATCATCTTTATTTGAGAGTGTTTGAATGAGCTTTTCGGCGTAATCCCAGTTGTTATTCTCTACGTTTTTATCAAACTCCCACGAATGGCCCCAAATCATCATTACGCTGAGTTCATTACTGTTTAGCGCTAAGTATTGCTCTATTAATGGCATTGCGTTTGAGTGGTGAACGGTTGGATTCCACGCCATGTAGTTGGTAGGGAGTTTAAAATTTAGAGTGTCGTTTACTGTTCGGGCGTTAGTAAAACCAGCTTGCTTTACTAGTGTCATCGCAGCTTTATCGTATGAGCCTAAAGGGTATGCAAATGAGTTTAGAGGGCTGCCTTTAATAGGCGATAGAATTTGCTTATCACGGGCTAGTTGTAATTTTAGCTCTGCTGTATCTAAGCCCGCAAAGCCTGGGTGTGAGTAACTATGGCTTGCTATTTCATGGCCTTTATAAAGTGCTTTTACTTCACTTTGTTTAATATATTCGCCTTCTTTACCGGTAAAGGCTTTCATCCACGGTAGCTTTTTAGCAAATAATCCTGAGTTTAAATTAAATGTGCCAACAACCTGGTACTTATTAAATAGTTCCACGAGTTTTCTGTCTTGTGTAACGCCATCGTCGTAACTAAAAATAACGGCTTTAGTTGCGCCGTTAGGGTAGCTTTTTACAGGCGCTTTACTGGCGGCACACGTAAAGCTTGCCGCCATTAATATAGTAATTAATAAACTCTTCACTTTAAGGTTTTCATTATTGGTGCAAGTTGCTTAGCCCAAAGGTCATAGCCTGCCTTGTTTAAATGGGTGCCATCGGTCGTGAGCGTTTCATTAAGCGTGCCTTGAGGGCCTAAAAATACGGGGTGTAAGTCTATATAGGTAAATTTTGCGTGCTTAATTGCTTTAATTTGCTGGTTAACGGTTTTCGCCATTTGCGTTATAAAATCGCGATGTTCGGGCAAAATACTTTGTACATAAATTTGTGTATTTGGGAGTGATTCGTTGAGCTGAGTCACTATTTTTTCTATATTTTCACTTACCGACGATAGGTTTTTAACTTGCTTAATATAATGAAAATTAAAAATATCGTTAACGCCAATTTTTAAAAATATAGCTTTAGGAGGGGCTGCTTTTAATTCGTTTAAACGCGCTAACACACCGTAGGTCATATCGCCACTAATACCGCGGTTTCTCACGCGCAGGTCGTTAAACCTAATGGCCCAATTTAATCCCTGCTCAGTAATGCTATCACCAATAAAAACAATATCGCCTTTGCGCAAAGGTTGCAGCTTAAAATGGGCTATACGCTCAGCATAGTGGTTTTTTAGCCATTGCGATTGAAAAGGAATCACCTTTTCGGCATTAGCTTTAAAGCTTATTAAAGTAGCCCATATAATGAATGTGCTTAATATAAAAATGCTGTATTGGTATGTGGTACTACTTGATTTATAACTCATAAAAAGCTGCGCTTATAGACATACTAACTTAACAATGTATCTATAAACGCCAGATTTTGATACGTGTTGCATTCGTATTCAGGCTTTGTTTTTAAACATTCCTTTTATTAAGCCTATTAATTTGGCTATCCCTAAAGTAAGTAACATAGGTACGCCTATTAAAATAAGCTCTTTTACAAAGGGTAAAATGTACATTAGCACGGGGGCTATATTTGGTTTTTCACCATCGGCGGCACCATGGGTGTAGCCTTGCTGATTTATTTGTGCCGCCCAGTCGGTGAGCTCTAAACTAACCAGTAGCAAGCTCACTAAAACAGATATAATTAACACTATGCTGGTGCGGCTTTGCCACTGTTGTTTTAGGTGCTTCATTATTTAGCCTCCTTGGCAAACATACGTTTAGTAAGTTTTACTATCCAAGAAAAGTTAAGCGCTAAATGCACACCTAGCATAGGCATAATAAAGGTGGCTGAATCGTGATGTATTTTCGACCAAAAATCTTGAATGTTTAAACTAATATTAAGTGCCGGTAGTAAAGCAACCGACACTAAAAAGCCGCTCACAAATACTAATAACATCATTATATAAAGTAGGTAATCCCAAACTATATTAAAGCGCTCACGTGCTGTTATGTTTGCAAATAAACGACTAAAGCTGCGTTTTACCCAATCCCAGTGCAGTAGTAAGTGAATAACAAAAGGAATAATAAAAAATAAGCTAAACCATTCGTGCAAAGGCACGCCCGTGGCCTGTGGTGCACTTACTAGCATAAAGCTAATAAGCAGTAAGGTGTCCATTACATAACGGAACTTTTGTAAGTTTTGTTTCCAATCAGACATTATTAACCCTGAAAAAGTTTATTTATTATTTATGATTGCCGCTATTTAAGGTACGCCCCCCTTAAACAACAAAAGGCTCAATAAAATATTGAGCCTTAAATCATGAGCAATTTATTAAATTAAAAAACGTAAGAGGCACTTAATTTAACATTACGGCCCGCTTCGTAATCTTGCACTGTATCGCTTGAGTATGAAGCGTGTGAGTAATATGTTTTATCAAAGATATTCTCGACACCTAAGGTCATGCTTAGTGCTTCAAGCTGACTTGGTAACCACTGCATACTGATGTTATGAACCTGGTAACCTACCTTATGAATATCAGCACCGCTTGATACCGAGTCATCAGTTCTGTTAACTAGGCTGGTCCAATTAAATTTTAAGTCGTACTGTGGTACTTCGTAGCCTAAGTTTAATGAAATACTATCGCCTACTTCATAACGAAGTTGCTCGCCTGTTTCTAGCTGTTCAGAGTCTGATTTAGAGTAACTTAAGCGCGCACTAAATAGCGCTTTACGCAGTGAAAGCGTTGATTCAAAACCATCAATATCGTAATCGCCTGAGTTTTCATAGGTGCCAATAGGGCGGCCTTTACCAATAGCCCAGTTGTCTATGTAATCTTCAATACGGGTTTTAAATAGGTTTAATGAAAAACCAAATGAGTCTAAGCCCATAATATTTTGGTCTTTAAAGGCAAAACCTATGGCGTTATTTACACCGGTTTCTGCTTTCAGGTCTTTATCAAAGTTAGTGCTGTAATCAACGTAGCTTTCACGCAGGCCAGGGCCCTGAAATAGCTCGGTAGAGCTTGCGTTAACACTCCAGTTATCGTTAATTAGGTATTTAGCCGCTAGGCCAAATGTTAGCTCGTTCCACGATTTATCTAACGAATCGTTAGTACCGGCAGAGTACATATCAACTTTAAAGTAGTTGTAACGCACGCCTGGCGTAACAAATAGCTGATCTGTTAACGCTACTTCATCTTCAATGTATACAGCATGAGAGTCGGCAGTGTCTTTATTGGTTTGTACGTGGTTTGCAATACGTTTTGATACTTGCTCATACCCTTCAGCGCCGTAGCGTAATGTATGGTTAAAACCAGCCAGTGCTAATTTTGATGCAGCAAGGGCTGTGTAGCCGGTATGCTCTGAGTTACCTTCTGTACCCAGTGCAATATAGCTTAGCTCGTTACGGTAAACGCTTGCACGTAGGGTGATTGCATCGCCTTTATCTAGTTCATAAGCAAGTGAAGTACTGCTACGTGTGTAGTCAATATCTTCTGTTTGCGCGTCTGAGTCTTCAGCAAAGCCTGCACCAAAGTTGGTTTTTACGTAGTAGTCGCCTTCATCATTGTATCTATCGTATGAAAATACGAAACGGTTACTCTCGTTTACATCCCAACCTAGCTTAAATATGCCATCTATCGTACGACCTTCGTTACCGGTGACTTCTTTACCGTTACCGTTTTCAAAGTTATTTCTGTCGGTGTAGGTGTAATAGGCAAGGGCGTCTATGTTATCTGTTAGTTGTCCATACACAGCTGCAGAGCCACCAGCGTAATCGTTAGTACCTAAGTTTGTGTATAAACGTGCGCCAAAGTCTTGGCCTGGCTCTAGTAAATCTTTTGCGTCTTTGGTTTCAAAAGCAACACCGCCTGAAAGACCGCCGGTAAGCACTGAGTTAGTACCTACTTTAATATCTACCGCTTTTAAAATATCAGCGTTAATTAATAAGTTACCCGAGTGATGAAACATGTTGTTGTTTTGGCTAATACCATCAACGGTAATATTTAAATCTAAGTCATCAACACCACGAATATTAATGCCTTGTACAATTGAGTGCGAGCCACCTACATCAATACCTGCTTGGTCGCGTAATAAGTCACTTAAATGGTTGGCTTGCTTTCTTTCTATGTCGTCTTGTAATAGCGAGTCGTTAGTAATAGTTGTGCCCCATACTTCAATTGTTTCTGATGTATCGGGAGCTTGTTCCGCTAAGCTTGCAAATGACATGCTAGTACACAAAGTACCAACAACAATAGTAAGTGAGTTCTTATTAAATGGGAGCATGTTTTTCATCGTGAGTATTATTATCTAACTTTAATATGATTAAGAATGATTCGTATTAGATAGATCGGCGGCACGAATGGCAATTTAAAATACATGCTCTAAATGAATAGCAATTATCTACGTTTTAAATACTTTGTTTTTTACAAGCTCCCTAAACCACTGGCATACAGGGTCGTTGTGATGACGTTGATGCCAATATAACGATACCTCAGCGTAACCTAAACCAAGCTCTTTTGGCGGTGTTTCGGCTATTACGTCGTGCTGCTGGCACACATCGGCAGCAAAGTGGTTGGGAACATAAAATATTAAGTCAGTATTTTCGGCAATGGTGCCAATACTATAAAAGTTTTTTAACCGTACAGGGGTCGCAATATTATCAATACCCAGTGCGGCAAAATTTTGTGCAATAGTTAAATCTTTTTCTCCCTGAATAGATATTTGTCCAAAGTTACAATCGCGCAATAGCTCAACACTTAGCTCACGATTGGCCAGTTTATGATTGCGTGCCATAACAAGTTTAAACTCTCGCTCAAACAATGGCTGGCAATAGAGCTTACCCTCTGAGTTAGCTGGTTTATGGCCTGTTATTACAAAATGGGCTTCGCCTTTTAGTAAATCAGAAAACTGTGGTTTAGGTAGGGTATCTATTTCAAGCGTTATATTAGGTGCTTGCTCGCGTACTTCTTTAATTATTGTTTTTATAAACAAATGCATTTGCGGCGGCAAACCAAATAGCTTTATGGTGGCTTCGCTGGTTTTAGGATCAAAGGTTTGCTTATTAACCAGCGTTTCTACCATATTTAAAATAGAATTTAAGTCTTGCTGAATCGACTGCGCTTTAGGTGTTAACTCGTAACCCCCTGCCATTCTTATTAATAACTGATCGTCAAACAGGGTGCGTAACTTACTCAAAGAACGGCTAATAGAAGGTTGGCTCATACCTAAAGTTAATGCGGTATTACTAATATGTTTTTCGTTTAATAGCTGTTTTAAAATAATAAGCAGGTTTAGGTCAAGCTGGTTTAAATTCATAGTTTGATTTGCAAGTTATCAGTATTTCGAGGCCTTATCCTAGCACTTAAAAAGAGCTTGGCGTAAATGTGTTTTTAATAAAAATAAGCCAGCACAACAAAATACACCGCTGTTAAAAAACAAAAACCAGCAATTAAGCTGGTTTTTGTAGGTTATGTGCTATTAGTTTTTTAAATCAATGGTGTATAGCGCAAAACCATTTTCGTCAGTTTTAAGTGGCGAGGTAGGCGCCACAGCTGGTAGTGTTTGGGCAATAGTCGCTACCTCCTCAAGCGGTGATGTTCTAAACACAACGTTTAGCTCTGTGCTGGTGGTCACGGGGCTAAAGCGCCAGTTATTATCGGCCGACGGGTCAATACTGCCTTTGCTACTTTTAGCGGCTTCGCTAATAATGTAACTACGCAGCACACCGCGGTTTTCATCTGGGCCTTCAAATGTTTCACGGCTGATGCCGTCAATCGCTGGGAAGTTTCCGCCGCCCGATGCACGATAGTTATTCGTTACAATTAAAAACTCTGCCTCTAAATCTATTGCTTCACCTTGGTATTGCAAGTTAGTGATGCG
Organism: Pseudoalteromonas sp. P1-13-1a; assembly: GCF_001401875.1. NCBI lineage: Bacteria > Pseudomonadati > Pseudomonadota > Gammaproteobacteria > Alteromonadales > Pseudoalteromonadaceae > Pseudoalteromonas > Pseudoalteromonas sp. P1-13-1a. The sequence goes on from NZ_LKDV01000013.1 coordinate 40,429, forward strand.
CGAATTGTTTTCACTTATTAATACGCCATCGTTGTTGTATCGCTTTGGCTGCGTTACGTCTATTTCAAAGGTAACACCGTCAATAATATCAAAGTTAAATGTAGGAAAAGTGGTATCGAGTAGGTTTTGCTCAGCACTGCTGTTTACATCAATTTGATTAAACTGACCTGCAGAGCGTTCAAGCCACTCTTTAACATCGTTACCTGTTACTTTTACCATACGAATAGTGTTTGGAAACACATACAAACTAACGGTATCTAGTAGGGTAATATCGCCTGCTTTTACATTGGTATAATCTTCAATACCATTGCGGCCAGCTCTAAATGGGGCTGCTGCCGAAAGTACCGGTAAGCCATCAAGCTCAGTGCCTTGAATAAACGCTTTGCCCCACGCTATTTGCGCATCTGATACTATTTGAATTGATGGGTCGTCTTGTACTAGTGCAAAAAAACTATAAATTGGGTTTGAAATTTCAGCAAATGGTTCGCTCACCCAATCAATCGTTGCTTGATGCTCAAGCTCAATTGCGGCAGCTACATCGGTATCTACAGCAGCTAAATCAACAAAGTCGCCGTTTTCGTCTGTACCACTAATGGCGCGGGTTTCTACTTTTGAGCTGGTCACTTCCCAGCCGCCTTCATCGTTTGGCTCAATAATTAAATCTATAACCCCTAAGTTATTGCCAAAAAAACCAGGCATAACAGCGGGTACACCATTAAGTTTTCCGTTTACGTTATCAATACCCGCCGACTCATAGCCATCGTACGACGCATCACCGGGAAACAAACGGTGGTTATGACCAAACAATATGGCGTCTACGTCATCTACTTTAGACAGGTAAAGGGCCGTATTTTCAGCAAGGTCCTCTTGGGCGCTGGCTGTTAACCCTGAGTGCGGAATGGCAATAATAATATCGGCGCCTTGTGCTTTCATTTGTGGAATGAACTTTTCAGCAGTAGCAACAATATCTTTTGCAATAACCTTACCTTGTAAGTGCGCGCTATCCCACTGCATAATTTGCGGTGGGGTAAGGCCTAAGTAACCAATTTTAATTGTTTGTTCGTTGCCGTTTATATCAAGTACGGCTTTGTCTTGAATGTAATACGGGGTGTAACGGTTTTCATCGTTGCTGTCGTCATCATCACCATCATCTACGTATACATTGGCATTAATATACGGGAAGTCGGCACCACTTAATGTGGCATCTAAAAACTCTAAGCCAAAATTAAATTCATGGTTTCCTAAGTTAGCTACATCGTAATCAAGCAAGTTCATCGCTTTAAAGGCGACATGGGTTGCACCATTTAAAATATCGTCTTTACGTACAATCGCTTCGTAATCGCCAAGCGGGCTGTTTTGAATTAAATCACCATTATCAACCAGTACACTGTTTTGCACTTCATTTCGGGCTTCTTTTATAAGGGTAGCAGTATTAACAAACCCTAAGGTTTCTGATGGGGCTTGTGCAAAGTAATCGTAGTTAGATAAATACATGTGTATGTCGGTTGTTTCCATTACACGCAAAGTAACCGGTGCAGGCTCTGGTGTTTCTACAACGACAGGGTCGTTATTATCGTCATCATCAATGTCGCAGCCACTCAATGCGAGTGCAATAGTTAGTGCCAATGTTGATTTTAAAACGTGCTTTTTAGTGATTCGATTTTTCATGGTCATTCCGTGTAATTTAAAAAGAGTACAGTAAAAAAGGTTTATTAAAGTATGATGAACTAAAATGTGAATCCATATTTACATTTTTAGGTGGTGCTATTACAGTAAACAGTGTTTTAGTATTACTTTCAAACTTGTGTGCCTTAGCGCTCGCAGTAAAAAATAAATTTAAAAATGGTGTAGGCTATAACTTGTCAGCACTTTTCGATAACACTAAATCGGTTGTTGGGCTTCATTAAAATAATAAAGGAAAACAGGATGAAAAAATCACTACTTTCAGTGGCATTAGGTTTTGCTGCACTTAGTGCGTTTAACGCACAGGCAAACCTTGATCAGCACGTTAAAAGTGTAGAGCAGCAGGTAATTGAATGGCGACGCGACTTTCACCAAAATCCTGAGCTTGGTAACCGCGAAACGCGTACCGCAGGCATTGTGGCTAAACACTTAAAGTCGTTAGGTATGCAAGTACAAACCGATATTGCTTACACTGGTGTTGTCGGTATTTTAAAAGGTGCAAAGCCCGGCCCTACGGTTATGCTTCGCGCTGATATGGATGCACTACCGGTAACAGAAAAAACAGATGTGCCATTTAAATCAACCAAAACCACCACTTACCGAGGCGTTGATGTAGGTATAATGCATGCCTGTGGTCACGATACGCACGTAGCTATGCTAATGGGCGCTGCACAGGTACTGGCAAACATGAAAGATGAGCTGCATGGCAACATTATGTTTGTGTTTCAGCCTGCTGAAGAGGGCGCACCTTTAGGCGAAGAGGGCGGTGCAGAGCTAATGCTTAAAGAAGGCATTTTTACCAAATATAAGCCAGATGTTGCCTTTGGCCTGCATATTACTTCAAGTCTACATACAGGTAAAATTGGTTATCGAAGTGGGCCATTTATGGCCAGTGCTGACCGCTTTGAAATAACTGTACATGGTCGCCAAGCGCATGGCTCAGCACCCTGGACTGGCGTTGATCCAATTGCTGCCGCTGCGCAAATTGTAACGGGTATTAACCACATTGTAAGCCGCCAAGTAAATATAACCAAAGAGCCGGCTATTGTGTCGTTTGGTAAAATTGCCGGTGGTGTGCGTAATAATATTATTCCTGAAGAAGTTGAAATGGTTGGTACTATTCGTAATTTTGATATGGATAATCGCGCGCAAATCTTTGAAAATATTAAAACAACCGCTACGCATATTGCCAAGTCGTCGGGGGCAACGGCCGATGTACATATACACGAAGGTTACCCTGTAACGGTTAATAACCCTGAGCTTACAGCGCAAATGTTGCCGAGCCTTGAAAAAGCAGCCGGTAAACAAAACGTGCAAGAAATGGGTAAAATAACCGGCGCAGAAGATTTTTCGTTTTATGCATTAGAAATACCCAGTGTATTTGTATTTTTAGGTGGTACACCAGCAAATCAAGACCTAAAAACGGTAGCAAGTAACCACTCACCGTATTTTTACGCCGATGAATCGTCGTTTAAAGTGGGGACCAAAGCGCTTAGCCAATTAGCGGTAGATTATTTAAATAGCCAAAAATAACGAAATAACTACCCAGTGAGTTAAGTAATTGCTGGTTAGGTTTTACTATTTATATTTACAAGCTGCACAGTGCGTGCGCTTTAAACCAATATGGTTGAATGTATGTCTGAACACCCTTTTTTGGTGCCCAAGCAACAACGTAGCCAACACACCCAAAAAAAACTATTAAAAGCGCTAAATCACAGTTTAAAAAGTAAGTTTTTTGAACACATAAGTATAAAAGAGCTGGCTGATTACGCCGAGGTGTCGGTTGGTACGTTTTACCGTCGCTTTAAAAACAAAGAGTCGCTGTTGCCTATGCTGTATCAAGACTTTGGTATTGCATTAGATAATTGGGTAACCGAGCTTGAGGTACAGCACTATGAAAACTTAGATGCTGTAGTTAACTCTTTATGCCATAAAACGTATGTGTTTTTATTATCACAACAGGGGGTATTTAGAACGCTACATTTAAATTCGCGTTTGCATAGTGAGTTATTAGGCAGTGATAAACACATAAATAGGCGAGTAATTTATCAGCGGTTAGCGCAATTACTTAGCCAAACAGATAGCAAAGTGAGCGATACGGCTGCAGGTACTGCGGTATTTTTAATTGTCAGCTCATTGCTTGATAAAGTACTGTATCACGATTTAACCCCTGCGATTGCGTGTGATTTATCGGCGCATCAATACGCGCAAGAGCTGCCTAAAATTATTTTAGCTTATTTAGGGCGTGTTGATCTTTGATGGTTGAATTTACAGCAGTATGTTTGGTTTTTAGGCAAGGCAGAGCCTATGAAGTGTGGTTATTCCCCATAAATAGGCGATAACGCTACATAAATGCCAAACATGCGCTGCCCTGCGGGTTCTGCCTAGGGGCGATAAACTCTTTGTTGTCTACATGGATGTAGGTAAGGGGCGTGAGCAGGACGCGGAAGCTTTGCTCGGTTTTTACTTATTCTTACATTGATGTAAGTCATTAGAATAACGCAGGAGCAGTTATCGAGCCCACTAGGTTACAAACCCCGCGCCGCGATTTTAATCGCCCCTAGATTGAACAAATTTCAATCCGCAAAGGTCAACACGCCCTAGGTTAAACACCTTTAAACATACTCAAGGAGAGTAAAATGAAAATTACTGGAAGCTGCTACTGTGGTGAAATTAAATACCAAGCCCAGTCGCAAAATAATAACGTACTTGTATGTCATTGTAGCGATTGCCAACGCATGTCGAGCGGGCCATTTAGGGCGGTAATAATGGCTGAGCCTAACTCGGTAGTATTTACCAAGGGCGAGCCAAAAGAGTATGTTAAAACAGCACAGAGCGGCAATAAACGTGCGCAAGGCTTTTGTGGTACGTGCGGCACTACACTTTACGCAACTAATGAAGCTAAAGCCGATAGAGTGTACGGCCTGCGTATAGGTGCTGTTGATCAGCGAGATGAATTTACCCCAGCTGCGCAAATTTGGTCGCAATCAACGCTTAAATGGCTAAACGATTTACACCAGGTGCCTGCTTTTGAAACTACACCTCAATCATAAGTGCTGTGAGCGTTGAGAAAAATAAAACAGCTAATTAGCTATGCTTTGCTAGCGGGAAAAATCTCGCTAGCTGCATTTTACTCCCTCCTTTTACCCCCTCTTTATATAAAAATTAAAATATTTGTAGGCTAAATGACTTTGTGAATTATTTTCATATTTTATTGAAATATATGCCTATATGCTCATTTGTAGTAATACCTCACCTCAGCTTTTGTATTTAAGTTTATGATATTTATAAAAATAAAGTTTATTTTTATATGTACCTATTTGGCTTGTTAATTGCTGATAAACACCACGGACTACATATTAATGATGAGGTGAAACGAATGAGAATTTTATCCACGAGCGAAGTAGGGGCTGAATTAGAAGCAGCCAAATCACGTTTAAAAAAATTACCCCATTGGAAACTCTCTGAAAAGTTAGCCTTAGAGCTGCGCTTAAAACAACTAAGCGCTTACTTTAACGAATACAAAAGTTAGCGTTTGATTTATTAGCGTAGTAGATATGGAAATTAATCCCCTTGTTTAAGCGGTTTTAAATAATATGGCTAAGGAAAAACAATGAAAAGCAAAAGGTACTGTAAAACGGCCATCGTGCTAGTAACTTACCACTGCAATGAAGGTGTTATAGAGCGCGTTAAAGAAATACAAAAATACGCCAGTAATTACATCATCACGATTGTTGATAACTCAACACAAAAGTACAAACAAAGGTATAACTTACGCCTGAGATTAAAGGCGATTGACCCCAACATTATTTATATTGATCACACACTAAACTGTCGGTTTACGGCTTATAACGTGGGGCTGCAAACAACGTTGAGTGATTTTGTTGTTTTTCGTACTGACGACGATGTATTTGATGAAAAGCACACTTTTAAACTAATAAACGAAGGCTTTGAAGAGGACTTTGTTTTTACTCCCTATTACTTTGATAATACAAAAAAAGTAGAGCGCACTTATCAAAGACCGATAGAAACCCTAGTATTTAAAAAGAATTCATTATTAGCGTTTTTACCTTTTAAAACAGCCCCAAGCAGCGATTGGCAGCTAATGAAAAAGATGTTTGCTACAAAAAGCAAAAAGGAAGTGCCACTCGTTCTTTTGTATAAAAAACCGCATGGTCGCGAGGAGCTTGCTGTATGAAACTAGCAATTATAGCGCATCCCCGATTTCCTATTAAATCTCCCTATGCTGGTGGGCTAGAAGCTTTTACTGGCGCATTAGTTGAATACTACCAATCAGTTTATGAGGTTACTTTATATGCTCACCCAGACAGTGAGGTTAACTGTAAATTAAAATCGTTCCCGATAGATAACAGCCAATATCAACAATACCCCGATATAGTTGAAAACGATTTTATGCTCAAGGTAATGGACGATATAGCTAAAGAGCAGTTTGACGTAGTGCATAACAACTCCCTTAACCCGATTCCCATACTGTGGGCCAGTAAACATAATATTCCTATGTTAACCACGTTGCACACACCGCCTTACTCAAAATTAAAAGCGGTGGTAGGGCTGGCTTCTTACTCGCCATTTATACACTTTACCGCAGTGTCGCACTCTTTAGCAGAAGCGTGGGAGCCTTTTATAAACGATAAAGTAGAAGTGACCTACAATGGTATAGACCTTAAGCGCTGGCAGGTAACAAAAAAGCCGCAAGATTATGTGTTTACGTATGGTCGAATATTACCAAGTAAGGGCATTGATATAGCAATATCTACAGCGCAACAAATGGGGATTGCTATTAAATTTGCCGGCCCCATAGCCGATCAACACTATATGGATGACGTAGTGCGGCCTTTACTAAAACCCTGCGATACCTATTTAGGGCACCTTGATCACCATAGTATCAAACACCAATTGGCTCATGCCAAAGCTGCAGTATTTGGCACCCGATGGGATGAGCCTTTTGGGCTTTCTACTTTAGAAGCTATGGCAACAGGTACGCCAGTGGTGTCGTTTAATCGCGGTGCATTTGCCGAAATAGTCAGTGAAGGCGCAGGCGTGCTTGCTAAGGGCAATAATGTAAATAGTTTAGCCGCCGCGCTTGAAGCTTCATTCTCACTAAATCAAAGCGATGTAATTAAAAGCGCTCGTAATTTTCCTATTGCAAAAATGTGTAGCGAATATAGCAATATACTGGGGAGGATTGCATGAGAATACTGATGGTCGCAAGCCCAATAGTCTCTTTAAGGCAGCCCTTTAAAGGGGGCACAGAAGCCTTTGTTGCTAATTTAGCTAACGCATTGTGTAAAAAAGGCCACACTGTTGATGTGTTGTGTAAAGATGCTGATGAAGAAAACGAGTTTAACATTTTACAGTTAGACGAATCCCCACTGCGTATGAAAGACAACATAACCACAGAGGAAGAAGGCCAAAAGCTGTACCAGGCTGCCCAATTTGCGCTAATCGATAATTCGTATTACGACGTTGTGCATTACCACAGTTACTACCATGCACTCTATGATGTGGCATTACTTCATAATATAAAAAGCGTAATTACTTTACATGCCCCAGTATCACCAAAGTTAGGTTTAATACATAAGCTGCATAAAGCGCGTAGCGATCACTGCTATATTGCTGTATCTAACAGGTTATGCAAAGAGTGGGAGGCTCACCTTGGTAGTGCCATTAAAGTGATTTCAAATGGCGTTACTCTACCCAAAAGTGAGTATGTGCAAAAAATTAATAAAACCCACGATTTATTTTGGATGGGACGTATTAACGCCGAAAAAGACCCAGTATCGGCGATTAAAATAGCGCAAAAATTACAGCGCAAATTATGCATAGCTGGCCCCGTTGAGGATAGGGAATACTTTAATGCTCACGTCGAACCGCTACTTACAGACTCCATTTATTATATTGGGCATTTAAAACACGATGAATTGTTTACACAGCTTGCTAAATCTTGTTTGTTTTTAGCTACCTCTAAGTGGAACGAACCTTTTGGCCTAACCACCATTGAAGCGCTTGCTCATGGTATACCTGTTGTAGGCTTTAAAACAGCCATACCAGAAGAGCTACGATTTTCTAACGTGTGTACTGCACTAAACAATGTGGATGAAGCTGTATCAGCCATTAAAAAGCTAGGCAAAGTGTCGCCGCAAGCGTGCCAATCTTTTGCTAAAAACTTCGACTTTAACGTGACTGTTTCAAATTATGAGGCCGAATATGCAGCACTTATATGAGCCAAATTTACCGACTGTATTTTTTTATGTTCACCATCATGGCGCGGGCCACATTACACGTGCTGAGTTACTTATTACTAAGTTACAAAATAGCTATAACGTAGTGGTGCTTTATGGTGATTTAAACGTAAAAATTGCTTTGAATAAAGTGTGTAAGCGAAGCATTTTTGAAAAGCTACCTTCTAAATGGGCAGGCCAAAGCGCTGTACAAAGAAGCTATAACACTGCATTTGAAGGAATCGAATACAGCGAAGCGCCACTTGAACGCTCCATAACCTTTAACCTATTGGCGCAGCAATACAAACCGGTACTATTTATCAGTGATGTATCGGCCGAACTGACTATTATGGCCAGAAGCATTGGTTTACCTGTTTTAATGCAGCGCCATTCGGGTGATATCAGTGGCGATCCCACGCAAGTGTTTGCTTACGAATGCGCGACTAAACTATATGCCCCGTACCCAAAGCAGCTTGAAACACCTCACTACAGCTATTTTAATAAAACTCATTATTTAGGATTTATATCAAAATACACAGGTTGTGAAAGCGCCACCAATACAGATTTTGGCAGCTGTATTACTTTGCTAATGACCGATGCCCAAAGCGCGGCATTAATTGCCCGTACACTGATTAAGTACACCGAACACGTTGAGGTTATTGGTTGCCAAGGTGAAGCCATTGAAGGAGTAACCTACAAAGGCAAAGTGAGCAATATAGATCAAGCGATTTCAGCAAATGTGGTTGTATCAAGTGGTGGCAATAACGCAGTATCACAGTTGTTATCACTGGGGAAAAAGCTGATTGTTATACCCGAAAACAGACCCTACCAAGAGCAAGATGAAAAAGCGCGCATGTTAGCTAAAAATAACCTCGCAGTGCATTTGCCTTTTTCAGCGTTTTTACAGCACAACAATGCTCAAATAGAGGCTGCGTTGGTTAATGTAAGAAAAACCCAAACAAATAAAACACAAATAATAAATGCTACAGAACAGTTTACCAGCGAGTTTGTAGAATTAGTTAAGGAGGTTGCAATTGAGTCGTAATTTTTCAATCGTTACTATTGTTAAAGGCCGCCACCAGCAGCTTGCTAACCTTATCCACAGTATAGAAAATAGCACGCTTCGCCCATCTGATATGGTGGTGGTGTGGATGGATGAAAAAAACAGCCATAATGTTACCCCAAACACGTCTTTTGTGACCAAAAATGTGTACATACAAGAAAACGGCTTACCCCTTGCTAAAGCGCGCAACACGGGGGTTAAAAATGCGCAGCAAAACGACGTTATATTTATAGACGTAGATTGCATTTGCTCCCCAACACTTTTTGAAAGTTTACTTGCTAAACTAACCCACGGATTAGTGGTCAGTGCTAAAGCAAAGTATTTACCGTATGTGCCCAAAATCGGTAACTATGAATTATTAGTGGAGGAAGCTGTTGATCACCCTAAACGCAAAAACTTACCTACAAACGAAGAGGTAGACTTTTTAACTTTTTGGTCTTTAATTTTTGTGATTAACAAACGTGACTTTAATAAAGTTAATGGTTTTGATGAGCAGTTTATTGGTTACGGCGCAGAAGACACCGACTTTGCAATGCAGTGCAAAGTAAGCAATATAAAGCTTAATTACATTGATGATTGGGTATTGCACCAGTACCACGATAAGTTTACGCCACCTATAAACTACGCTGAAGATATTTGTAATAACGCCAACACCTTTGCAAAAAAATGGCAGTTTTTACCTATGTTTGGTTGGCTAAAAAAAATGGCCGTTATGGATATAGTTAAAATTGACGAAAAGAACCACAGCGTTAAATTTTTAAAAAAGCCGACCCGCGATGAGATAGAAGCATGCCGCTCTACCTCGCCGTATTAAATGAGGTGTGCTGCATGCTAAAAGCGAAACAAGCAATGGATATGACAAACGATTATTGAAATTTTTTTAACTACATGACTGTCTATTTATAAGACCGTCGTGTGGAGAAATATATGTGTAGTTCACCTAAAAGTAGCCGAGCCGTTAAAAAGTCAGCCATTAACTTTAATGACGACCTAACTCAAGAGCAGCGCCTGCGTTTTGCTGCAAAAGCTAATTTAGCACAAGAGCGCCGCGCACAACGTGAAGCCACAAATAAGCGCTTTGAGAAAAAGCACTCATCAGTAAAAAAGCCAGCGACAGGCTTGTTAGCATGGTTACGCCAGTTGATAAGCTAGCTATTATTAAGCGTGGTATTTTTTCCGCTAAACCAGCCACATGTAGCACATAGCACACCCGCACCTGCACATAGCCAAAGTGGCGCACTCCAGCTGCCGGCACTTGTATGTAGCGCTCCAGCTATCATAGGGCCAATAGCCGCCAGTAAATAGCCAATACTTTGTGACATACCCGACAGTGAGGCCGCTTGTGTTGAGTTATCGGTACGTAAGCTAATAAACGATAGCCCTAAAATAAAACATGCCCCAGAGCTAAAACCTAGTAGAAGTGTCCATACTAATGCAAAACTTGGCATATATAACAAACCAAGCGCACAGGTTGCACTGAGTGATGCAAGTATAAAACTAAGCGCACTTTGATCTTTGAGCTTGGCAAGTAACGGTATAAGTACCAGCCCAGGTATGGCGGTCGCAATTTGAAAAGCCCCATGATAGGCACCTGCTTGCGTTGCACTTTGCCCCGCTTCGGTGAGTATGCTGGGTAGCCACGTAATGATGATGTAGTTTAAAAACGAATTTAAACCTAACAATAGTGTAATTTGCCATGCAAGTGCATAACGCCAAATGCTTTTAGTAAGTACTGAGGTATGCGCTGTTTGCGTCGGTTTTGTGTGTTTATTTAATTGCGCCATCCATATAACTAACGTGCTAAGTGTAATAAGTGCACTTGCGCCTAAAGCAAACTGCCAGCCTAAGCCTTCATATTGGCTAAGCGGATAAACTATCGTTGAAAAACCACCAGATACAACGCCCATGGTGAGTACATAAGCAGAAGTCATTACCGCAACTTTTGCTGGAAAGTCGCGTTTTATTAAACTCGGTAGGAGTACATTAGCTATGGCAATACCGGCGCCTATTATGGCGGTGCCAACAAATAGCATAATGGCTGAATCAATCACGCGCCCAGCAATACCCAGTAATATTAAAAATACAGCAAAAAACAATGTGCGCTCAAGCCCTTGGCGCTTAGCCAGGCTTGCAGCCATAGGCGATATAATGGCAAAAGCAATTAGCGGTAACGTGGTAATAAAGCCTGCTTGCGAAGCGGTTAAATTAAAGTGCGCGATTATTTGTTCAAGCACAGGGGCAACCCCTGTAAAAGGCGCACGTAAATTGGCAGCAATAAGTAAAATACCGATTACAAGTAATACGCCTGAAAAGCGAGACATACCGCTATTACTGTTAGGTGTGTGGGTCATTATTACAAAATTTGTTAGCTAATTATGGGCGCTAGTATAAACAAATCAGCAGTATTATAATTTAGCTATACTGACATTAAATAACTAAAAACTGACAAAATATGTTTGAGCCTAAAGGGTGGGGATACCTACAAAACTACGAGCACATGGTACAGCCCATAATCGCCAAAGTAGATACCGCACAAGGCAGTAAAGAATACCCTTTACATACACACCCAAAAGGGCAATTAATATTAGCGCTTGATGGTTATGTAACCTGTGAAGCAGCAAATAAAATGTGGATGGTGCCAACACACAGCGCTATTTGGGTACCTGCAAACACCTTACACAGTAACCGCGCATCTGATAACGCCAAATTATGTTTTGTATTTATTGATGCCAATAAGCACGGTATGCCACAGCATACCTGTACATTAGCAATAACGGGGCTGGTAAAAAGTTTAATGCTTAAACTCGCCAGCGAGCACCAAGCCTATAATGAAGACTCTAAAACAGCACGTTTAGCTCAGGTACTGTTTGATTTGCTTATAGAAATGCCCGCCCAACCGCTTGATTTTGTGTTATCTAAGCATGCGGTTATTCAAGCAATGGGGCAGCAGTTACTCGCACAGCCAAATAATCGCAAAACCCTTGCACAATGGGCACACGATTTTGCTTTAACTGAGCGTACGTTGGCACGGCTTATAAAAAAGCAAACCGGCATGACCTTTGGTAAGTGGCGAATGCAATTACATGTAATTAACGCGCTGCAGGCATTGTCAGATGGGCAAAGCGTACAGCAAGTGTCGGCGTTATTAGGGTATGAGTCGGTGAGTGCGTTTATAACTATGTTTAAAAAGGTTATGGGCAAATCGCCCACTAAATACATGGGCGATTTAAATTAGTTAAATCTTTAAGTTAACGCCTTACCACGTGTACGTAGCTGAAATCATAGCGTTACGGGGTTTACCAGGAAAGTACCTATCGCCAGTAAAGCTGGTGTAATCAGCACGCTCAGCGTAAGCTTCGTCGGTCAGGTTAATTATACGTGCAAGCACTTCTAGATTATTGGTAACTTGCCACTTTGCCCGCAAGCTTAAAATATCATGCCCCTCGTAGCTATGTAGGTTTTCTGGGTCGGTATAGTAACTACTTACGCTATGCCATTGCAGTGCAAGCGCTAGGTTATTAAAGGCTTGCCAGGTTAAATCAAGGTTAGCTACATTTCGAGGCGCGGTGTCTACGTTGTTACCGTTTATATTTAGCCCATTAATTAACTGGTTATTGGTATATGTGTGCTTTGCATGTGTACCTGCAAATTGTAAGTTAAGCGTTTTGCTTAATGCGTAGTCTACTTCAAGCTCAATCCCTCGGTGGCGTGAACTGCCATCATTAACGTTATAAAAGTCGCTATCGCGATAAATAGTGTTGTGTTTACTCATGGCATACACAGCCAATGCATAATTCACATCGCTGTAATACCCTTTTAAGCCAAGCTCGGCATTATTGGCTATTTCCGGGTTTAAATTAGCGGTAGTTTGCTCGCGTTGTAATTGGTAAAGCTCTGCCGCTTGCGGCGCTCGGTAGCCACGTGAAAAGTTAGCGTATAGCGTATTGTTTTTGTTGACCTTGTAGCTTACACCAAGCTTAGGTGAGGTATTGCTAAAGCTATTTTTACCACTGGCCGGGCGACTATAACGGCATCCGCCAAAACCACATTCAGTGCCATCATCTTTTGTGCGGCCAGTCAGCATATTATTAGTGTAGTCGTACTGCATGTGCTCATATCTTAGGCCGGCGCTAATAAACCATTTATTTAATTGCCACTCAACTGATGCAAACGGTGCATACAGGGTTGCGTTTACATCGTAATCGTAATGTTTGCCTTGTGGTACTGTGGCTACTAAAAATGCAGAGCCCTGAGTTGGCTCGTTTTGGCTTTGTGTAAAGTCGCTGCGAGTGTATTCGCCATCAAGCCCTAGGTTTACTTTTATATTACTTTGCAAGTTATGTTGATACAGCGATTGCACACCTATGCCTGTTTGACTGTTGGTTTCAAGCGGGGTGCCAGGTAAAAAATGCTTAAAAAAGTCCATGCTTTGGTCGCGCACATAAGGCGTTATAGAAAGCACATTGCTATTTTTTAATTGCCACTGGGCGTTGCTCCACGCTCTAAATGAGCGGGCTTTTCTAAAGGCATCGGGATCAAAGTTTTGCTGTGCTATGTCTTCGTTTTTATAGCTTTTAAAACCCGTTATAAAGCCTGCAGTTTGCTGATCTAAATTTGTGTATGTAAGGCCGGAGGTCAGTAACAGGTTATCGTTTTCAAAGCGGTGGCGAATATTTACTTTTTGCTGTTTAACGCTTTCATCATCACGGTAACCAGTATCGTCGGTAACACTTGCATTAATGCCAATCCCACTGTTGCCGTAGTCTTTCCCTGCGCGTAATTTATAACGAGCATACCCGTATGAGCCATAATCAAGCCCAACAAGTCCGCCGCCTTGGGTGGTGTCTGGCGTTATTACATTAATTACACCATGCACGGCGTTTGAGCCATAAAGTGCAGAGCCCGGGCCTTTTAATACTTCAATGCGCTTTGCCATTTCGCTATGCGCTTCAAATAGCTCGTTTATATTACAAAAGCCCGCAGCACGTAGCGGTATGCCATCTTCAAGGGTGAGTATGCCGCCACAGGCTGCCGCGCCCGAGAGCACCGGTGAGCGAAGTGCCGGTAAGTATTCTTGCCCATTTCCGCGCTGTACATTAGCACCTGCAATACGTTGTAACGACTCTTCAACATGAGTAGGCGCAATGCTATTTAATTGCGCCTCAGATAAGGTACTAATAGTAAGCGGATAGGGTGTAGCCAGTGCTTCTGTACGTGATGCGGTGGTTGTTATGGTTTCTATTGCATCATTGTTTTGATTGTCGGCAATTGCAACATGGCTGAGTGGCAATAGCAGCGGCAAAATATAAGGTTTCATACATTCCTTTAAGGTGAATAACGCTTTATTAACACCATGGTAAGGTGTTTTAAACCGTTTTTAAACCGCGTGCGTTAAAGTGTGCGAACTCTGTAAATTTTATACGTTACAGATAATACAAAGCACGCCAGCGCAGGCACCACTAAAGCAAGTATTGAGTAATACTCAAATAAAATAAACCCAGTAATACCGCCAAGTAAAAAACCAAAAATAATAAGTAAAAACATAACGCCTTTGCGGGTATCAAAGGGTTCACCTTTTAGCGCTTTGCCTATCATTAGGCCAAGGTCGGTAAAAATTCCGGTTAAGTGAGTAGTACGCACTACTGCGCCGCTGTAGTTAGTGGCAAGGGCGTTTTGTAAACCACACGCAGCGCTGGCAAGCGTAATACCATAAACATGGGCGCGGCTAAGTAAATAGGCGCTTAAAAGTAGTAATAGGCCTTCAATAAATAATAGGGTGTCGTAATGTCGCCCAAGCTTTAACGAGCCGCCAGTGAGTAAAAAGCCAGAAAGCGCCGAGCCCAGCATAAAGCTTACAATTATACTTACAAGTAGTAACGCAACAGAGGTACTGTTCATTAGTTTTATACCAAGTAAAGTAACGCTGCCTGAAAGGTGAGAGATGGCCTGATGCTCAAATCCTAATAACCCTACCGCATTCACAATGCCAGCAATAAAAGCGAGCGTAAACGCGCCGTACTCAACCCATTTTGGTAATTTAGTTAACATCGCCTACCTTATTAATGCACACCGAATTGCGCTTTGTAGCGTTTTATTTGCTCATCAACCAATTTGGTGTTTATTACGCCGTGCTTAAAAGCAATATAAACAGGTAGGGTGTAGTCTTCAAGTTGCTTTGCACGTATGTTTTTATAACCTTTTGAGTACCATAAACCGGCTTGATAATTAGTAATTGCGTAGTCAACACGCTGTTTATCCAGCAAATCAAACGTGGCTTTCGTTGAGAGTGAACGCATTAAATTACTATCATCAATATTATAATGCGCAGCAATAATATTAGGTAAAGCAACGCCTCTTAACATAGCTATACGCGCAGTTGATAAGTCATCTGTAAATTGTTTTTCCTTATTTGTTGTAAATAAACCAAATTGGGTGGTGTGCAGAGGCTCACTGGTAAAGTCTAAATATTGCGCACGCTCGGTATTATTAGCCAACGCAAAGTAACAATCGTAGTAGCCTAATTTCATTTCTTTTTTTATACGTGCCCACGGTAAATGTACCACCTCAATGGTTACACCTAAATTACGCTCTATAAAAGTTAAATAGTCTATATCTATGCCTGTAAAAGTGCGCGTTTGGGTATCGTAAATTGTAAAAGGCGGGTAGTGAGTCGTTGCACAGCGTAGCGTTTTATTTGGCGCGGCTAATAATAGCGAAGAAAAACTAAAAGCTAAAAGCAGCAGTAATGTGCGCATAAATATAAATCCAATTTTTTCTTATGTTAGTGTGTTTATTATACAGTGATATTCGCCCTCGAGGTGATGATCTATGTATTTTTTCTTCTCGTATAAGTTTAAATTTTTAAGAGATAACCATGTTTAACGCAGAGCAACAATCGCGAATCATAGAAATGGCGTGGGAAGACAGAACTCCCTTTGAGGCTATAGAGCAGTTATACGGACTTAATTATTCACAGCTTGTATCGTTTATGAGGGGGCACATTTCAAAGGGCAGTTTTAAAGTGTGGCGTAAACGTCATGCAGGGCGTAAAACAAAGCATTTAAAATTACGAGACCCAGCCATAATGCGCAGCCACTGTAAAACACAGTATAAGCAGCGATAAAAGCTATTTTTAAGTTTCATACGATGTTCAGCCGTGTTTGATAATCTTTAGTCATTAACTTTATTAGAGATTATTTATGAAAGCGTTTTTATTCACTGTATTTTTAGCAGGCGCCTTGGTTAGCATTAATGCCCAGGCAAAGCCCAATAAAGACAATCACGGCCATAAAAACGGCCACCATAAACATCAGCAGCACAACTATAAAAGCAGCAATAAACTATCTAAAAAGCAGCACAAAAAATTAGTACGTGCTGGTTGGACACCACCAGGGCTAAGTAAGCGTTACCACAAAGGCGATTACCTAGATCGCAATGTATATAAAAAAGGCCGCGTTATTGAACGCTCCAGAGATAATGGTACAGTAAGTATAAAAATTGACCGTACAATTATTCATATGGTGCACGACACCCGAGAAATACTTTCAATTCTAACTCGTTAAGTACACTTTATAAGGATATTTAAATGCTCATTGCACTGGCTCTAATCATTGGCTTTTTTTTATTAGTGACCTTGTTACCTATGTCGTACAGTCAGCACTATTTAGTGCGCAGCTGCGACTTTGTCCGACTTCAGGTATTTTATATAGCTAGCGCTGTTGCAGTCGTGTCGTTGTATTTACTGTGGCAAAGCGGCAATAGCGGGTACTTGTATACTGCTTTAACCGCATTACTAACCATGATATTACAAGGGAAATGGATATTTCCTTACACTTGGCTTGCTAAAAAAGAAGTTAAAACCGCCTCAGTGAGCGAAGATCACAGTGTAAGAATCATGTCGGCTAATGTACTTATGTCAAACCACAATAGTGAGCAACTAATCTCACTAGTTGATAAGCACCAGCCTGATTTGTTGATAACTCTTGAAAGCGATAGCTGGTGGGAAAACAAATTAGCTGTTCTTAAAAAAAACTACCCATACTTTATAGAGTGCCCAAAAGACAACCGTTATGGCATGCACCTATACAGTAAATTTAAAATCCTTGATGCGCAAATATGTGAGCTCATTGAAGACGATATACCTTCAATTCATATATTGTTCGAAAACAATGAAGGCCTTGAAATGCAAGGGCACTTTATACACCCCGCGCCACCAAGCCCCACTGAAGAAGACTCATCGCGCCCACGCGACTCGGAGCTCATAATGGTGGCAAAAGCACTTAAAAATCCATCACGCCCGACCATTGTAGCCGGCGATTTAAACGACGTAGCTTGGTCGCGCAGCACGCGTTTATTTATGCAAATAAGTGGTTTTTTAGACCCACGTAAAGGCCGTGGCTTTTACAACACCTTTCACGCAAGTTACTTTTTTATGCGCTGGCCGCTTGACCATTTATTTCACAGCCAAGGCTTTAAAGTAAAACGCATTAAGCGCCTTGCTAAATATGGCTCTGATCATTTTGCATTACTTACCGAACTGGTGTTTGAAAACGCCAAGCAGCAATCATTAGAAGATAAACCAAAAGAGCTTAAGCAAGAAGAAATTCAAGAGCTTGCTATGAGCAAAGCCGATAAGCGAAAGGTGCCAAGGTTTGAGAAGAAGTGATAGCTATTAGTTTTTAGCTATTAGCTGTTAGTTGAATATGTTTAAACTTGAACGCCCAAGTTTAACTCATGGTACTTCATCAGCTTGTGTAGGTCGGATAAGCGAAGCGCCATCCGACACAGTAAAATACCTTGCCTTATGATCAATATTTTATGCAGTTGAGTGGCTCTGGGCGTGGAGTTGCCTTTCCGGTTTAACTCGTTTCTGCCCCAAAGTGAGTTGGAATAAATGCCCTAATATCTATTTTTCAGAAATAGCTAAACATTGAGTTTGACTTAAAATAAGAGTTAATTGATTTCCACACTGTGTAGCTCGCGCATATATTCAAAAAAATGAACGATGAGCGTATCTTCTTTTTCTGAATACCTTTAGTGTTAATAAAAATATTATAGTTGGCATTGCATTACATTTTTTGTTAAAAATAGTTTTAGTAATACATGCACATGCGCGTAACCTCGGCAGGAAGATGCATGAATGGCGCACTATAAAATTGTTATGCGATAGACAACGAGCCTATCGCAACGAAGCGTGCGGTGAGCCAGGTCACGCTTGTTGAGGTTCACGCCGCCTGGCGTGATAACGAAGCGCTCACCACGTTGACTTTAAGACTGCGGAACCGGCATGGGGGCAAGGTGCTGGGCTCGGAGTTGCGCGACGCCGCACAGCTGCCGCAATCTAGATGAGAACTGAGCCAGAGGCTTTGCATTTGGTAGAACTTCAAATATAAAAGGATACCCAGAATGTCGAACAAAGCTCTTTACATCACAGCTGCCGCATCGGTCCTGGTTGCCGTATGCGTACTGCACTTTTCGTCATCCGACACGCAGAATGTGTCTGGTTTCGCCGTTGACACCACTGCCGGAATCAAGGCTGCGCAGTGGAGTGACAACGTCACCATCACGCTGAACCCCGAAGAGCGGACGTTCCGCTACCAATCAGATGGCATCCCCTCAACCTATTTAGCCGATGCCTATCTGGTTCCGGACGATCCTAGTATGATGCCGTTCAGTACCAACCCGGACGCGACATTCTGGACGCTTGATGCAGGCGACATCGAGGCATCTCTCATCGACACGACGATCACCACGCAGCCCGTCTATTCTGAAACGCCCACCCAGACAATGTTGGGGGAGATCGGGTTCGCCATCAACGGGGCACGCATTTTCAATGACTACGAGGATATGGAGCAGACCATCGTGGCTCTCGACGACAACATCATCCACGATCACGCGGCATTTGTGGACGAATGCAACGGCCACCCTCTGGGCGACGGCACAACCTACCACTATCATGGCGTACCGATCTGCCTGAGTTCCAAGGTCGACGTAAGAGGTGAGCATTCGAGAATGATCGGCGTGTTGCAGGATGGGTTTCCCGCGTATGCCAATCAGGGGGAGGGCGGTGTCGTGATGACCAATGCCGATCTGGATGAATGCGGCGGGCATTTTGGCGTCACCCCCGAGTTTTCCGATGGCATCTATCACTACCATCTGACCGCGGACGAAGCCCCCTATTCCATTGATTGCTATCATGGAGAGGTCGAAATAGCTGCTCGTGGCGGCCGCCCCGACTTTAAAGCTGTGGC
The DNA here is from genome assembly GCF_001401875.1 of Pseudoalteromonas sp. P1-13-1a. Lineage (NCBI taxonomy): Bacteria > Pseudomonadati > Pseudomonadota > Gammaproteobacteria > Alteromonadales > Pseudoalteromonadaceae > Pseudoalteromonas > Pseudoalteromonas sp. P1-13-1a. Next base: position 59,667 of record NZ_LKDV01000013.1, read on the forward strand.
CGAAAAATTGGGCGTCAGTGAGGCAGCCCTGACCGAGGCCCTCGGCGATGGCCCACCGGATCTCGACGCGGCTGCGGAAGCCCTTGGCATTTCGGTCGATGAATTGCGCGCGGTTCTGCCCCCGCCTCCGGGTCAATAAGGCAGCGCGCGATGGAAAAGCTCGCCTATCTCGTTATCGGGGCCGCCGTCGCGGTGATCGTGATGACTCTTTTCCCGCTTGCTCAAGATACAAATGGGGCATCGGACACTGCCAAGGCACCGATGCAAATGACTATGAGCGGCATGGTCGGCCATTCCCATCCGCCCCGTGAAGTGTCCGCCGAACTGCCCGCGCCCACGGTGACGCATCTTGTCTTCCCCGACGCGATGGACGGCTACAATGTGCAAATTCTGACGGAGAACTTTACCTTCACCCCGTCGCGGATCAACCGCAAATCGGTCTTCAACGAAGGCCACGCCCATATCTACTTGAACGGCGCGAAGATCGCGCGGGCATATTCGATGTGGTTCCATTTACCCGGCAGCTTGATGCAACCGGGTGAGAACACGGTGACCGTTACGCTTAACGCGAACGATCACGGAGAATGGAGCCGGGACGGTGAGCCGATCTCGTCGACGGTAATAGTCCATGGCCCTGTAACTCGAGGCGGACAAGTAACCCGTTGAAACGCTCGCGTTTAGTGGGTTACCTATATAGGGATTGAATGGCCGTTAATGACCGATCTTGCCCTGAACATACGAATCGTCCTACGGCCGGCCACTGGTGCGAGGCGTTACTGATTAAATACCCTAATGAGGTTATGTTCACAACGAGTTTACCTACCGGTTGCACATCGCTCTTACCTGCCTAGCCTATCTGAACTCTAAGCTTAGTATCAGTTTTTCCATATCAATTGTCAGCTTAGTTTTAATTTTCTCACTGTGTTTATGGCTTTAAATACACTTGTAGGGTGGGTCTATTAGTGCATAAAACCATGCAGCTATACCCATAAAAAAAGCCTAAAAGTGATTGCTCACCTTTAGGCTTAATAATATTTTTAAAACGCGTATAAATACTCTTTTAATACGCGTATTTTACGTATGTAGCTAAATTAGCTATTGATCATAATACATTTGATATTCACAAATTCGCGCATGCCAAAGCCGCCGTGCTCTCGGCCGTAGCCACTTTCTTTAACACCACCAAACGGTAGGTTGGGTTGTGCTAGGCCGTAACCGTTAATGTTGATCATACCGGTATCAAAGTACTTTTTAGCTAGTTCAATGGCTTTTTTCTCGTCTTTTGAGAAAATACCACCGCCTAAACCATAGCGAGAGTCGTTGGCTATGCGCATTGCATCGTCGTTGTCTTTTGCTTTAATGAGCGAGGCTACAGGGCCAAATAATTCGTCGTCGTATGCTGGCATGCCCGGCGATAAATTATCAAGAATAGTCGGTGGGTAGTAGTAACCTGTTTGCGAAGGTACCTCGCCACCTGTAACTACATTTGCACCGGCTTTAACAGATTGCATTACTTGGTCGTGAATTTTATCGCGTAAATCTTCACGAGCCATTGGGCCTAGGTCTGTATCTTCAGCCATCGGGTCGCCCATTTTTAATGCTTCAAATTGCGCTTTAATTTTTTCTTTAAAGTCATCATATAATGACTCTACAACCACAAAGCGTTTTGCCGATACGCAAGTTTCGCCGTTGTTGATCATGCGCCCTGTAACACAGGTTTCAACAGCAAGGTCTAAATCGGCATCATCAAGAACTAAGTAGGCATCGTTGCTGCCAAGCTCAAGCACTGTTTTTTTAACGTGCTTGCCGGCTTCTTCGGCTACTTTTTTACCCGTGCCATCACTGCCTGTAAAGGTTACGCCGCTGATCGCTTTGTGCGAAATAAGCGCGCTGGCAGTTTTGCCATCAATCAGTAAGTTGCTAAAGCAATAGTCAGGGAAGCCCGCTTGCTTAAATAAGCTATCGATTTTTTCTGCCATGCCAAATACATTGCCCGCATGTTTAAGTACGGTCGTGTTACCGGCCATAATGTTAGCGGCACTGTAACGGATTACTTGATAAAGCGGGAAGTTCCAAGGCTGAATACCTAATAATACGCCCGTTGGTTGGTAGCTAATAATAGCGCGGCCGCCGTCCATATCGCGCTCTTCATCGCCAAGTACTTGTGGGCCGTTTTCGGCTGTGTAACGACAAATACCAGCGCACAGTTCAATTTCTTGAAAGCCTTGCTCGTACACTTTACCCATTTCTTCGGTCATTAATTTAGCAATAGATTCTTTTTGCTCTTCAAATAAAGAGGCTAATTTATTTAAACATTTAGCACGTTCGGTAAATGAAGTTTGACGCCATTTTAAATATGTTTCGTGAGATTTTTCGACTACCTGTTCAGCTTCTTCTTGAGAAAGCAGTGTGTAGGTATCAATGGTTTGCTCAGTTGCGGGATTAATCGTTTTAACTGTGTTACTCATTTTTATCTCCTTACAAATTAGTTATCGGTAATGGTGCAAACACAAAGCCAGTTTGTTTTATAAAGCAAAATTTATCTTAAGTGTTTGAATAGTAATAGCTTTAAGTTTTATGATGTGGCGTAAATTAAAACTAAGTGATGAGCAAGCAGTAAAAAATACTGCTTTATGCAATTTTTACAGCCTTAGTTAAACAGCTGCTGTGCTATTTGTTTGAGTAGGTACGTTTCACGAATGATAGACAACCCTTGTTTGTCGCTAAGGCTGATTGTGCGCTCGTTGTGTGCAATGGCGTCGTGAATATTAACCCATTTAGGCGTCATACCATTTTGTTGCTCGTAATGTTCAAGCTGTGCTTTACCAAGTGCTTTGTCTGCATCGCATAGATAGCAATACGACTGAATATGTATAATATCAAAGTCGTCTTTATACCAAGGGCGGTATTCTTCGTATAACCCAAACGGTTTAATAATTTGTATATTTTGCGCGCCAGTTTCCTCGCTAAGCTCCCTTATTAACCCTTGCTCTAGGGTTTCACCTTCATCCACACCGCCGCCGGGTAAGCTGTAGTCTTCGTAGCGCCGGGTATACATTAATAAAATATGTGCATCTTTAATCACAATAGCGCGGCCTGTACGGCGAGTAAATTGAGTGCCTTGGTTTAAATTTATACCAGGATGAACCATGGTTTTTAATAATTGCATTTTGTCTCCTTTTTATGACGTTAAAATTGTATCAGCTGGTATAATGGGTGAGTAATGAAAATAATTATAATTTCTAAAAAAATTATGATCGATATGGCTTAAGTGTACGTACATACTTGGTTATTAAAATTAAACGTTAAAGACTCAATAGTTTAATCATTTTTTAGAGATTCTTGTCGCCCCTTTTATTTGCATAATAGGGCGCGTAGAATAACAAGAAAAGCATAGGGATTTATCATGTTAAACATACTTTTAGTCGACGATGACGTTGAATTTAGTGACGTTGTTTGCCACATTGTCGAATTCCTCGGACACAACATTTGTACTGCAACCAGCTTAAAAGAAGCGCATCAATGGTTTGAAAATAATACCTTTGATCATGTGTTGCTCGATTTTATGCTGCCAGATGGCAGTGGCCTTCATTTGCTTGATCATTTAAAAATGATTGGACAGTCTCCTAAAGTAACGCTTATTTCTGGCCACCCTTCAGTAAAAGGGATTTTGGCAGATATGTGCGAGCAAGATGTTGGGCATTTATTAAAGCCACTACAACGCGAAGACCTAGAGCTGGTATTAAACGGCCCTAAAAAAACAGTTAAAAAGACAAAAGCTCCAGCTATTACACGCCACTTTAATACTCTAATTGGTGAATCAGCGCCAATGCAAAAGCTTTACACCATGATTGAGCGTGTAGCTAAAACCAATGCTAATGTAATGCTAATGGGTGAAAGTGGTGCTGGTAAAGAGGTGGTTGCGCAGGCTATTCATAATGCTAGCCAATGCGAGGGTCCTTTAGTGGCAAGCAACTGTGGTGCTTTATCTAAAGAGCTAATCGGTAGTGAACTATTCGGCCATGAAAAAGGGGCGTTTACTGGTGCAATTGCCCGTAAAGAAGGGGTATTTGAGCAAGCTGATGGCGGCACATTATTTTTAGATGAAGTCACTGAAATGCCTATTGATATGCAGCCAAACTTACTGCGTGTGCTTGAAACTAAAAAGGTAACACGCGTAGGTGGCAATCGTGAATTGCCTATAAACTGCCGCGTTATTTCTGCTACTAACCGTTCACTGACTGATCTGGCACAAAATAATGTTATTCGTGAAGATATTTATTTTAGACTTGCGGTTTTCCCTATAGATATACCCGCACTGCGTGAACGAAAAGAAGATATACCATTGCTTGCTAAAGCTTTTTTAGAACAGCTTAACGATGAAAATGGCACTGCGTTTTATTGGCATAATGAGCAACTCAAAGAGCTTCAGCAATACGAGTGGCCGGGTAATGTACGTGAACTGCGCCATGCTATTCATCGTGCCTTTATTATGAGCGATCCGCAGACAAGTGAAATTACCTTACCAGATAGCTTAGAGTCGCCGTTTTCGCGGGTAAATACGCAAGCAGCAGACAACCATGTTTCGGCTGGGCAAACAATCGAAGAAGTTGAAAAAGAGCTAATTCACGCCACGCTAGATAAAGTGCAAGGGAATAAAACACTCGCTGCGCAAATGCTAGGGATCAGCACAAAAACGTTGTATAACCGATTAAACGCATACGGTGGAATTGGAGAATATAAATAACCTGAACTGTAAATAATAAACCTATCTCTAGCAGCTATTTTCAACGTTAACTACGTTGAAATTTTTTGCAATAGGCCAGCTATTGACGCGTAAATTTGCCTTGTTTTCATTGAAAATCTCTGGCTAGAGAAAGTAAATTTGGTGATTACTGTAATTTAATATTTTAGTAAGTTTGTTAACCAGAGTTCAGGTTAAAAAAGTATAGGAAGTAATATGAGTGAGGAAAAAGAAGTAAATACGCTAAATAAACTGGTACACGATGCAAGAGCGCCGCTAAATAGAATTTCTATGAATGCAGAGCTTATTAAGCTGGTGTTAGAAAACGATATGCCAAAAGACAAAGCGTTAGCAGCACTCGATAAAATAATTTCAAACTGTCAGCAATGTAGCGAAAGCTTACAAAACATTACTGATTTTAATAATAAGTAGCCATTTAAAATTAGGTATTTACATATAATGAGTAAGCAAAAGCAGCAGGGTAAAACGAATATAACGTGGGCCGCTTTTATCGCGATAGTACTATGCATAGTGGTAGGTAATGCATTTTTAGCATTAAGTACTATTCAAGGATTAACGCAAACACAAAAAAGTTTGGATAATACCAGCTTATTAGCAGATGCTATAGAGCGCCTTCATTTATCAATTGTGCAGGCAGAATCTGGCCAGCGTGGCTACTTACTCACCGAAGAAGATGACTACCTAATGCCTTATTACGATGCGATAGGGCAAATAGAATCGCAAATACAGCATGTAAAGTCTCTACATTCTGAAATTGATGGACAAGCAGAACGAATTGCACAATTGTTAGTGTTAACCGAAGCTAAAATTAACGAGCTTAAAAAAACGGTTAAACTTGCCACTAATGATAAAGAACGCCGTGCATTGTATTTATTAAATACGCACAAAGGGCGAGAACTGTACAAAGATATTCGCGCTAAAGTTAATGATATTCAAGAACGAGAACTGTTGTTTAAGGTAAGTCATTTTTCGAAGTTGGCACAAATAAAAAATGAGGCAAAAATCACCTTTGCTATTACAGCAGTTACCAGTGCGCTTTTAATAATAGGTATGTTTGTATTAACACGGCTAAATTTAAGAAATGAGGCTAAATACCGCGAAGAACTTGAAAGGCAAAACGAAACACTTGCGAGTAAAGTGTCTGAGCGTACCCAAGAGCTTACCTTATATTCAGATGAGCTTAGCCGCTCAAACCGTGAGCTTGAAGAGTTTGCTTTTGTTGCCAGCCATGACTTACAAGAACCACTACGAAAAATTCAAGCATTTAGTGATCGCCTAGAAACCATGTTTAAAGATGAGCTGGGCGAAAAAGGCATCGATTATATAGGCCGTATGAAAAATGCAGCACAACGTATGTCTAATCTTATTAACGACTTGCTAGAGTTTTCGCGGGTAACAACGCGAGGTAAAGACTTTGACGACACTGACTTAAAAGGCGTAGTGAACGATATTTTAAGTGATTTAGAGGTCGCCATAAATGAAAGTAATGCGCAAGTAGAGGTGGGCGAACTGCCAGTTATTCAGGCCGATAAAAGCCAAATGCAGCAGCTATTTTTAAACTTACTATCTAACGCTGTTAAGTTTAGAAAACCAGGTGAAGAGCCACATATAAGCGTAACGTACGAGTATAAAGACGAGTTTAGCGAAGATCATAACGAAAAAGTGGGCTGGCAAATTATCACTATAAAAGATAATGGTATTGGTTTCTCACAAGAGTATGCTGATAAAATATTTGTACCATTTCAGCGCTTGCATGGGCGCTCGGAATATAAAGGCACAGGGATTGGGCTTTCAGTTTGTAGGCGTATAGTTGAGCGGCATGGTGGGATAATTACCGCTCATAGTAAAGACGGTGAAGGGGCAACCTTCATAATAAAATTACCTGTGGAAACAACGCTTTTCACACTTCAAGGAGAGGCTTAGATGCCGTATTCAAAAGTGAAACCTATTACAATATTAATGGCTGATGATGACGAGGACGATCGCCTACTTACGCAAGATGCGCTGGCTGAAAGCCGTGTACTAAACGAGCTGCATTTTGTGGAAGATGGGGTTGAATTATTAGAGTACTTAGAGCGAAAGGGTAAGTTTGAAGATAAAAGCTCATCGCCACGCCCTGGTCTGATTTTGCTTGATTTAAACATGCCGCGCATGGATGGCCGTGAAGCACTTGAGGCTATTAAAGCAAACCCTAACCTTAAAGGTATACCTGTTGTTATTTTAACCACCTCTAAGCAAGAAGAAGATATGGTTAAAGGGTACAATCTAGGCGCAGCTTCATACATAACGAAACCGGTAACGTTTGATGGCTTGGTTGATTTAATGAAAACCCTAGGAAAATACTGGGTTGAATTTGTAGAGCTGCCAACAACGTTTAACGACTAAATAATACCAATCCGCAATAATACTTAATCATACGAATTGGTATAAGTAGCAACAATAAGCCCCTAAATAGGGGCTTATTAAATGCCATTGAAAGGAGATAGCATGTTAGATAAAGTGACTCGCTTACTTTTAGTAGAAGATGATGAAGATGATTACATCCTTACACGCGACTACTTAGACCAGTTAGATTCACATACATTTGACATAGATTGGATAAGCTCTCCTGAGCAGGCAATAAGCATATTAAGTAAAAACGAGCACGATATATGCTTGCTTGACTACCGATTAGGTGCCTCAAATGGGCTAAGTGTATTAAAAAAAGCCATTGCTAATGGGTTTAGCGGGCCAATTATTATGCTTACGGGGCAATCTAATGATGAATTAGACTCCGCAGCGCTGGATGCCGGTGCTGTAGATTACCTTATAAAAACAGAAATGAGCTCGAGCCGTTTTGCCCGTGCTATACGTTATGCGCTGGCACGTAAAGATGTTGAAGGCGAGCGAGTAGAGCGTTTAAAAGCCGAAGCTGAAAACCGCTCAAAAGATAGGTTTTTAGCCCACTTAAGCCACGAATTACGTACCCCGCTTTCATCTATATTAGGTTACACAGAGCTATTGCTGCAAAGTGACTTTAGCAAACAGGCCGAGAACGAATTAGGGGTTATTTACCGAAACGGTAAACACCTACTGAGCTTGTTAAATGACGTGCTCGATTTATCTAAAATTGCTGCTGACAAATTAGAGCTTACATTAAGTGAAGTAAACTTAGATAGCATGCTTGCTGATGTTTACACCTTAATGCGTGTATCTGTGCTTGATAAAGGCTTAAAGCTTCGCTTTGAGTCTCTACAGCCTTTACCGCTTATTGTGAGACTTGATGCCACCCGCGTACGTCAAATACTCATTAACCTAATCAATAATGCGGTTAAGTTTACTGAAAAAGGCGAAATTGTAGTTAGCGCCTGGACCGAGTGGGTTGAAGGGCAAGAGATGCTATTTTTTAGTATTAAAGACTCAGGTATGGGGATTGCCCCTGAAAAACAAGCACTCATTTTTAAACCCTTTGAGCAAATAGCCGATGTTGAATCTCGATCTGTTGGCGGCGCTGGTTTAGGGCTCGCTATTTGTGCTGAGCTATTAACGCGTATGCACGGCAGTATTGATTTAACCTCGAGAATGGGGGAAGGCTCTACTTTTACTATTTCAGTGTACCCAGGCGATATTAGTGAAGTGGAACGCCAAGTATTAAACTTTAGTAGTGGCTCGCAGTTACAGACAAAATCTGCACCGTGTAAAGTAACAGGCCGCGTATTAGTGGTTGATGATTTACGCGATTTACGGATGTTAGTTGGTCATATGATTAGCACGTGTGGTGCGCGTGTAGATTATGCAGAGCATGGCCAACAAGCACTTGAAAAAGTAAGAATCGCACAAGCGTATCGCTCCCCATACGATATCATCTTCATTGATATCCATATGCCTGTAATGGGGGGGAAAGAAGCCACCATAGAGCTTAGAAAAATGGGCTACACAGGCCCAATTATTGCGCTTACAGCCGCAACAATGAAAGGCATACACGAAGAGCTTGCCGCACTCGGCTTTAACGATGTAATACCTAAGCCCGTTGATAGCTCCTCTTTGTATCAGTGTTTACAAGATTTTTTAGTATCTCCAGAGCACGCGCCTCAAGCTAAAAACATACACAGTGATAAAGCGGTAGTAGAGAAAAAACAGCGATTTTTGTTGGTTGAAGACGACCAAGATGCTGCGCAAATTACACAGTTACTGCTAGAGAGTCTAGGGGTAGAAACTGTGATCACCTCAACGTGTGCACAGTGTTTACAAACCCTAAATCATGACCAGCAATTTGATAAGGTATTGCTTGATATGCATTTACCTGACGGCCGTGGTGTAGATTTAGGGAAGCAAATTAATGAACGTTACCCTAACTTAAGCTTAGTGATTGTTAGTGGTGCAGAGCCTGATCCTAAGCAGATTAAAGATTTAAATATTAATCATGTACTTTTAAAACCGATTAATCTGAGCTTATTAGAAACCTTGATCAGCACGTAACTTAGAAGTGATTTTATGCAGTCAATTAAACTAGAAAGTGAGTTATTAACGCCCTCGAAAATAGTGTGTGTTGGGCGTAATTACACCGCACATATTGCCGAACTTAATAATGAGCTACCAGATCAAATGGTATTGTTTAATAAGCCAAATAGTGCCATAACGGATACCTTATTTACTACGCATAATAACGACACGCTGCACTTTGAAACTGAGCTGTGTTTTATTATTAAAAATAATGAGTTAGCGGGCGTCGGTTTAGGGTTAGATTTAACTAAACGTACTGTGCAAAGTAAGCTTAAAAATAAAGGGTTACCGTGGGAGCGCGCGAAGGCATTTGACGGCTCGGTATTACTAACGCCCTTTGTAAGTATTGCGGATGCTGAGCAGGCGTTTACGTTTGAGCTTAAAATTAACGATAAAGTTATTCAGCAAGGTGATACACAATTTATGATACACAAGCCTAAAGATATTTTAAGTGAAATTAATGAGTTTATGCACTTAGAAAATGGCGATGTAATAATGACCGGGACACCTGCAGGCGTTGGGGAAGTGCCTGCAAACAGTGTATTTACAGTTAGCCTATATGCTAATTCGGCGTGTTTGTTATCTCAACGTTGGCAGGTTCAGTCGTGTTAAGTATTTGCTGTTGGTAATACTTAGAAAACTGAGGGAAACTTTGTTCTAACCAAAAACGCTGACTATTTATATAAGCAGGCGAGTGTAATACCTGCTTATGTAGCGCTTTATTGATTTTATCAAGCGCTTTGGTAGCAAAGTTATTTGGCGCTCTTACTGCACATCCTATCGCTCCTAAAACAAATTTTCGGGAGTCTTCTTCTATTGGTACACTGACAATATTTTTAAATCGACTGTGATTTACAAAATAATCTCCCAGAAACGGGTAGTCTATTGTGTAATCTAAAAAGCCGCGGCTTAATCGAGCAATCACTGCTTGGCTTTCATTTTCGCTACTCCAGCTCAGCGATGCTTTACGATACACCGTGGTATTTTCGATTATTTTATTAATTTCTGAAGTAAACTTGCGCGCCGCCGCTTGACCATATACATATTGTTCGTCCGACAATAAATGAATAAGTTTAATAGGGTTCCCGTGTCGAGCTTGTATTTCTGCTGCCAGTTTTTGCGTGGTTAAAACCGAAAAGGGCGGGTATACCGTTGTTGGGGTAGAAAACTGTAGTACATCATTAGCTGTTTTTTTATGAATCACACACGGAAAGCACACATTATCGCCTTCATTTAAGTGCTTATTAATTCGCTCTTGCGGCACAATTAAGCGCGTGTGTTTTACATCATCAATAGTTTGGATGAGTTGCTCTGTGAGATTATCGCAAACCCCACCCTGAGGGGCGTGTGAGTCTTTATCTATATGAAACGGAGGCGTGTAACTTTGTAACCACACAATTTCTTCAATTGGGTGTGTATTGTCAGCGTACCCGTAATGTGAAAAGCCACCCAGTACAACGCAAAATAAAACTATATTTTTAAGCATAACCCACTAAAAATAATCCATTTAAGTTAACTTTAGTATAGTTTTACTTTGCATATGTTCAAATTTAACAACAGAATAGGCAGTAATTAAACCGCCTATTATTTTGCTTTAGTATGGCTGCGGGTAATCTTTAAAAATTGCGCCAATTTCAGCAAGGGTGTCATTGCTTAAAGTTAAGTTAAATGCGTCAATATCTTCTTTTAATTGCGCCATATTAGTCGCACCAATAATTGATGAAGTAACGCCATCGACTTGATTACACCACGCAAGGGCTAATTGTGCCGGTGTTATACCAATTTCATGCGACAAATCCACATAGCGCTGCGTTGCTTTTTGCGCGTTAGGGGTATCCCTGAAAATGCCATTTCGCTGCATAAATGTCCAACGCGAGCCCGCTGGGCGTGCACCGTTTAGGTATTTACCCGTTAGTAGGCCAGCAGCAAGCGGCGACCAAGGTAAATAAGCAATGTCTTCATGAATACATTGCTCAATTAAGTAGGGCCAATCTTTAGCGTGCGCTAGGCTAAATTCGTTCTGAATCGAAACCATTCGCGGTAAGTTATGCGCTTTAGCTAAATTTAAAAACTGGCTAATGCCCCATGGCGTGTCATCTGAAAGACCACAAAATTTTATTTTGCCGGCTTTAACGCACTCATTAAGGCCTTCTAAAATATCTAGCATGCCAGCTTGTTGTTGCTCGGTATTTACGTCACTAAAAGTAAGTTTACCTGGCCACTGCCTGCCAAAATGCGGGGTAGAGCGATTAGGCCAGTGCAATTGATATAAATCTATGTAGTCGGTTTGTAAACGCTTGAGGGAGTTATCTACAGCCTCAATAACCGCGCTGCGTGTTATATCGCCGCCATCACGTACCCACGACAAGCCGTTGCCCGCAATTTTAGTGGCCAATACAATATCACCGCGTTTTTGTTGGTTGCGGTTTAGCCAGTTACCAATAATTTGCTCTGTTTTACCGTAAGTGTCTGGTGAAGGAGGAACGGCATACATTTCGGCGGTATCAATAAAATTAACGCCTTGCGCTAAGGCATAGGCTATTTGCTCATCTGCCTCTTGTTGGGTATTTTGTTTACCCCAAGTCATGCTACCTAGGCATACTCTTGAAACATCAACCCCGCTGCTGCCTAACGGACTGTATTGCATGTAAAATCCTTAAATTGTGTAAGATCTTGAGTGTGGCTTATTAATACCAGCTCGCATACTATTTAATTAAGCGAATTGGTGTAATGCCGATAATAATGGCTCAGTGATCGCCGCCTTTTGCCCCGCTTTAAAGTCAAACATAACTACTTGAGAGTAGCCTGTTGTAGTAACAGCTTGCTGTGCATGACTATATACAGAGTAATTCATCATAAAGCGGTCGCTTTTTATATCCGAAATAGTAATACCTACGGTTAAAGTATCTGGAAAGGTTACAGGGCGCTTGTAGCGAATGTTGTTTTCGCTAATAACGGGACCTACGTCACCTGGTTTTATCGTATCAAACTGGTTTATTTTATTTAAAAAGTCGATGCGCGCAATTTCAAAGTAACGCAAGTACACCACGTTGTTTACATGTTGTAGGGCGTCCATATCGGCCCAAGCGACGGTGATATCGGTATGAATAGGGTGCTGTTCTTTGAACCTTTGCATGTATGTGTACTCTTAGTTTTAAATGAATCAGGTTATCAATATGGTGTTTGTAGCTCAAGACAATAAATACCATGTTTTTTTATAAGATGATTGTATCTATTTATTTTTAGGACTACAGTTAATTAACACAGACCACACACACGAGAACACACATGCAAAATATAATTAATTGGGCTTTAGCCAGTTTAATTTTTATAGCATCTTTTGCTTGCTACGCTATGGGTAATGCTTCAGGCGGTATCATGCTTTTAGCTGCGGGGTTTTTATTGGAATTTGTTTTTTGGCTACATTGCTTTAAAAAAGAAAAGCGCTTTAAGCTGCCGTTTTAAAAGCTGTATAAAGCTTGCTTAATTTAAACGCCAAACTTACTAGCGATTTTACTTTAGCAAGTAAACTGGCTTTATTAACCTTGCTTAATGAAAGTGAATCCTTAATAATGGCTGTATAAATAAACAGTTGTTATGTGGTAATGAAAAAGTTTATTCATATCGACATGGACTGCTTTTATGCAGCGGTTGAAATGCGTGATAACCCCAATCTTGCCAATGTGCCTTTAGCCATTGGTGGTAATAGTCGCCGAGGCGTGCTTTCTACAGCAAACTATAAAGCGCGCGAATATGGTGTACGCTCGGCTATGTCTAACTATCATGCCAAACAATTATGCCCAGATTTAGTTATTGTGCCTGGGCGAATGGCTGTTTATAAAGAAATTTCTAACCAAATACGGGCTATATTTAAACGTTATACTGACCTAATAGAGCCTTTGTCGCTTGATGAAGCCTACCTAGACGTCACCAATAGCTCGGCATTTAAAGGTAGTGCTACGCTTATTGCTCAACAAATTAGAGCCGATATTTTCAACGCTACTGGCCTCACTGCCTCTGCAGGCGTTGCTCCCATTAAGTTTATTGCGAAAATTGCTAGCGATGAAAACAAACCCAATGGCCAGTTCGTTGTATTACCAGATGAAGTTGATTCGTTTTTAAATAATTTGCCGCTGGGTAAAATACCTGGTGTGGGTAAGGTCACCCTTGAAAAGCTTAATTTAAAAGGATTGTATACAGGTAAAGATGTTCGCGAGAAAGGTGTGAATTGGATGCAACAGCATGTGGGGAATTTTGGTGTATCGCTTTATCAAAAATGTGCTGGCGAATACATTGGTAAAGTAACAACCGAGCGAGTACGTAAATCACTCAGTGTTGAGCATACTTATGAATACAACAAAAATAGCTTACAAGAGTGTCTAGATCAGTTGCCTAAATTACTGGAAGAGCTGACAGCGCGTCTTAATAAACAACAGCTACAAAATCGTATAAATAAATTAAGCGTAAAAGTGAAATTTGCAAATTTTGTGGTGACCAGTGCCGATCAAGCTCATCATCAATTAAACACAGCTATTTTTACTGAGCTACTTTCAAAAGCGTATCAACGGGGTATGCAGCAACCGGTGCGTTTACTAGGCATAGGGGTGGGTGTTAAAAATGAACCTAATTTAAATCTACAATTGAGCATTCTAGATTAGAGTGTACTTGAGTGTAACACCAAGTTGCCAGATTAAAATGAGCTCATCGCAGGTGGCTGGTTTTGTGTTTTTATATCAACGATAATAGCCCCTTATGTTTTCTAACAGGAGCTTTACTTATGGCATATCCTCAAGCGATAGCTGCACAATCACTCAGTGCAAGCTTTGCAGCATTTTCTCACGATGCACTTATTATAATTAGTGATGACTTTTCTCAACTTCCGAATAACTCACTACGTGATGCCATTGAATCACAGGCTAAAGTAGACTCTCGTATTGGTAAACAAGTTACGTTTTTAGTAATTGATAATCTACGCGTTGTTTTAGCACCTACAGGGCCGCTTAATCGCGATTACGATGATGTAAGACGCTACTTTGATGCCGCCAAACTCGCGATTAACGAAGCAAAAGCCGCGGGCAGTGTAAACCCTGCTATTTACTTACCTAAATTACATACGGATGCGCGTTACCAGCATGCATTAGAGGTGGCGTATTTAGGTGCATGCCAAGCATTATGGCAACCTTTAGAGGCGCGTGAATACCACGGTGAAAGTATTGAGCCCATTACGCAAATTGGTTTAATTGATGCGAGTGAGCAAACAGTAAAAGCTGTTAACGCAATTGCTGCAGGCCAATATGCTGCGCGCGATTTATGCGGTACTGAGCCTGAACGTATGGCGCCACCACGCTTTGCCGATTACTGTGTTGAGCTTTTCAAAGGCTCTACAGTGGCAGTTGATGTGATTGACGACATAGACACAATAGATAAAAACTACCCTATGCTTAGCACCGTTGCGCGCGCATCTTATGCGGTTGAGCGCCACCACCCACGCGTAGTAAAACTAGAGTACGTACCAGAGGGTGAAGTAACGCGTACGCTAATGTTTGTGGGTAAAGGTTTAGTATACGACACCGGCGGCGCCGATTTAAAAGTAGGCGGTTACATGGCAGGTATGAGCCGCGATAAAGGCGGTGCTGCATCTGTAGCGGGCTTTATGAAAGCGGTTGCTGATTATCAGCCAAAAGGCGTTAAAGTGATTTCTTATTTAGCGGTGGTTCGCAATTCGATTGGTTCAGATTGTTTTGTACCAGATGAAATCATTACTAGTCGTGAAGGCGTACGCGTACGCATTGGTAACACCGATGCCGAAGGGCGTTTAGCTATGGGTGACCTACTTAGCGAAATGAAAGACTTGGCTAAAACACAAGTTAACCCAACTCTATTTACTGTAGCCACTCTTACAGGCCATGCGGCACGTGCTATGGGACCTTACGGTGCGTATGTTGAAAACGGCCCAGCACGCAGTGCTAATACGTCTCGTCAAATAGCGGATTGCGGTGATTTATGGGCAGATGCAGCAGAGGTTTCTCGCTCTCGCCGTGAAGACTACGACTTTATAAAACCGCGTACCTTAGCTGATGATGTTTTATCAAGTAATAATGCGGCTTCTGCGGTTACCGCTCGCGGGCATCAATTCCCTATGGCGTTTTTAGCCGTTGTTGGCGGACTTGATAAACACGGTAACGATTCTGAGCAGCCATTGCCTTATGTGCATATGGATATTGCTGGTAGTGGTGTTGAAGGCGGTGATTGGCAGCATGGCAAGCCAACCGCGGCATCGGTAACCAGCTTATTTGCACGCTATTGTATGTAATACCAGTCCGCAATAATACTTAATCATTTTTCGGGGCTAAACGTGTCGCTATCTGTGGTAAAAATTTTCATTTACAACTAAATAGAAAATTTTTTGCCTAGGTATCAACACGTTTTTCCATCCTAAAAATAGATCACTTAATTATGCGAAATGGTATAAGCTAAAAACGCTTATGTAATAAAAAAGCCCTGTTAATTCAGGGCTTTTGTTTTTAAATTATTTTAACTTAAAGCGATTAACCACACTCGAAAGCCCTTGGCTACTTTGTTTAAGGTTGTCACTGGCATCGGTAAGCTGCTTGGTATTATTTAACGACTGCTCGGTTGATTGAGATAGCTCGTTAATACGTAAATTAACCTCGTCAGCGGCTTGCGTTTGCTGTTCGGTGGCACGGGCTATTTGGCTGTTCATGTCGGTAATTATGGATACCAGCCTTTCTATTTCATTGAGCGATGTATCGGCAGATGAAACTTGCTCTACAGTCGTCACCGACAGTGCTTGGCTTGATTTTACCGCCTCTACTGCTGCTTTAGCGCCTTCTTGCAATTTGGTGATCATGGTTTGAATTTCATCTGTGCTTTGCCCGGTTCTGCTTGCGAGTGTACGTACTTCATCGGCAACAACTGCAAAGCCTCTGCCGTGCTCTCCTGCACGAGCCGCTTCTATAGCAGCGTTGAGTGCGAGTAAGTTTGTTTGCTCCGATATACTTCTGATCACATCAAGCACAGAGCCTATGTTATTACTTTCGTTTGCTAAATCTTCAGTTACTTGGCTCACTGTTTCTATATTACTGGAGAGTGTTTCTATGGCGGTAATGGTACTGGCCACCACATTTTTACCGGTTGAAGCATTGTGTGCTGCATCGTTGGCGGCTTGTTCAGCGGCTTCGGCATTGCGACTCACATCATGAATTTGGTGCGTCATTTGCTCCATGGCGGCGGCAACTTGTGTAGAACTGTCGTTTTGTAGCTCAATGAAGGAATGGCTTGTTCTACTAGACTCATCAACTGTGTGAGCGTGTCGGCTTACATCATCTGCACTGTGCGATACATGTACTAACGACTCGCGCATTTTTAAAACAAATAAATTAAAAGAACGTGACAGCTCTGATATTTCATCATTGCCCGACTCGTTTAGCGTACGGGTTAAGTCACCTTCACCTTGCGATATGTTTTTCATCATTTCTGCGGCAAGGCGAGTCGGCGTGAGTATACTTTTACCAATAAAGTAACTTAATACAATGACAGCAATAATCATCACTAAGGCGCTAATTATGATTAGATTACGCTGCTCACTAAACGCTTCATCTATTGAATCTAGGTATACGCCTGAGCCAATAATCCATTGCCACGGGTTAAAGCCTTTTACAAATGCGACTTTACCTACTGGCTGTTCTTTTCCTGGTTTTGGCCATTTATAAGGAATAAACCCTTCTTTTTGTTGTTTTACAATGTTAACCATTTCTACAAAAAGTGCTTTGCCATCGGGGTCTTTATTATTAGTTAAGTCTTTACCGTTAAGCGCAGGCTTTATTGGGTGCATTACCATTTTGGGTTGGTAGTTGTTTACCCAAAAATAATTTGTTTTGTCATAGCGCAGCGCTTTTATGGCCTCAAGTGCTTGCGTTTGAGCTTGTGCTTGTGTGAGTGTATTATTTTGTTCAAGCTGGTGGAAATGCTCAATAACACTGTATGCCGTTTCTACCACATTTTGGGTTTTTAGATATTGCTCGTTTTTTAGTGAGCTATATTGATGAGTTAAGCTAGAGATACTTAATACAATTAAGCCAAAAATAACTATGCCAACAAGTAATGACAGCCGCTGAAAAATACTAAAACGCCTTAAATTTAGCATAAATTGATCCTTATGTGTGTACACTCAATGTGCTTGTTTTAATGGTAGTAAAAAAGCGAGTTTAAGCTAGGTGTAAGCACCATTAAGACAAAAAAAAGGCTGATTTTTCAATCAGCCTTTAGTCTATTTAGTCGTCATATGATTATTTATCATCAAAATGTCGATTAAAGAAGTTTGTGATGGTTTGGTGTAAATGTGTTTGCACCTGTTTACCGCGTAAGCTGTGTTTTGAGCCTGGGTAGGTCATCATTTCAAACTGTTTTTCGTTATCTTGTAGTTGTTTAAATAATTTAGTGGCGTGGGTAAACAACACGTTGTCATCGGCCATGCCATGGTAAATCATTAATGGGCCTTTTAAGCCGTTAGCGTATGGAAATACGGCGCTGTCTTCGTAGCCTTTGGCATTAGTTTTTGGGTGCCCAAGGTAGCGCTCAGTGTAATGGGTGTCGTAAAGCGCCCAGTCGGTCACTGGTGCACCCGATACACCAGCTTGAAAGTAATCACCGGCTTTAAACATGGTCATAAGAGCCATATAGCCGCCGTAGCTGTGGCCATAAATACCAATACGTTGTGGGTCTACGTAATCAAGCGTACGTAAAAACTCAACGCCTTTAATTTGGTCTGCCACTTCTACAACGCCTAAATGTTTGTAAATGGCGTCTTCAAACTTTTTACCGCGGTTGTAAGAGCCTCGGTTATCGAGCTGAAAAATAACATAACCTTGTTGCGCCATATATTGAAAGTATAAGTTTTTGCTGCGCCAGCTATTTGTTACGCGCTGTGCATGTGGGCCGCCGTATACATTAACAATGACTGGGTGCTTTTTACCGTCTGCAATATTACTTGGTTTAAATAAGCGGTAATGCATTACTTGGCCATCTTCTGCTTTGATGGTGCCGTACTCAGGTGTTGCTAAATCACTTAAATAAGGGGTTAATGGGTGGCTATCATCAAGCTTATTTTGTTCAAGCCATGTGATAAATTCGCCATTTACTTTACGAAGAGCCGCCGAGTTAGGCTTGTTTACCGATGAGCTGTTATCAATAAATGTTTTGCTGTCTTTTGCCATTACTACTTTGTGGTATTGGCCTTGTTCAGTGATACGCTTTATATTGCCTTTTTTAAACAGTGGTGCGCTGTATAAATGGCTTTCAAGCGGGGTGTCTTTACGTCCTGCAAAGTACACTATGCCTTTTTTCTCATCCACGCCTTTTAAGCTATCAACAACCCAGTCTCCTGAGGTGATTTGTCGAATTAGCTGGCCATTAGTGCGGTACAAATAAAGGTGTTTAAAACCATCGCGCTCAGAAGCCCAAACAAAATGCTTTTTGTCTTTTAAGAAATGCAGATCAAAGTTTAAATTGATCCATGTATCGCTGTTTTCAGTTAATGCGACTTTTTGCGTTTTAGTATCGCTATTGTAAAAGCGTAGTTCTAACTTATGCTGTGAGCGATTTTGCCATTGATACGAAAGAGTTGTGCTGTCTTTTAGCCATTTAGCACGGGCAATGTAAATGTCTTTATCGTCGCCTAAATCAATCCAGTCAACGCTTTGATTATTTAAAGACACAACACCCAGTTGAATTTCAACATTGTCAGTGCCCGTAAATGGGTAACGTTGGTTAAATAGCTTTACTTCGTCTGCGTATATTTCGTTACGGATAGCTTCTTTTACTGGGGTTTCATCTACGCGGGTAAATGCAATTTTAGATTCATCGCCAGCCCACCAGTAGCCGGTCATACGGCTCATTTCTTCTTGCGCTACAAATTCGGCCATGCCGTTTTTAATAACGCCGCCGCCATCTTTGCTTAGTTGTATTTCTTTGCCAGTATCAAGTGCTAATGCGTAAAGGTTTTGCTCGCGAATAAACGATACATAGTTACCTTTAGGAGAAAAGCGGGCATCGGTTTCAAACGCTTCTGTATTGGTAAGTTTTTTACTTTTACCAGACGCTAGCTCGTAATAATACAGATCGCCATTAAGTGGAAATAATAGGGCTTTGCCGTCTTTAGACCATTTGTACTCTAAAATACCTTTACCAAAAATACGTTGGCGTTCGCGGCGTGCTTTTTCCTCATCAGAGAGGTTTTCAGGGCCTGAAAACAGCTTTGCAGAATCAACCAGTATTCTGTTGGTGTTATCTTTTAAGTTGTATTCCCATAAATCATAGCGGTTGTAATCGTCGGTTTTGCCTTGCAGGTAAGTTACGCGGCTACCGTCTGGCGAAAATTTAAGTTGTACGGGGGCTTTACCCGACAGGCTCGGGTCGTCAAAAATACGCTCTAGTGATAATGGTTTTGCTTGCGCGCTCAGTGCACCAACAGCAAGTGGGAGTGCGAGGGTTAGGTATTTTATTTTTTTTAGCACAAGATTGCCTTAGCTTATTATAAATAGTGTATTAAATGGTAAAGCTAAGCGTGTGCAACTGCAAATAAATGCTATAAAGTGGCCATTATTAAAGACTAACTAGGATATGATGATGACAACTCCCACTTTTGAACTTGCCCCAGAGCTTAAGCGCGATTGTATAGAACTGGCAGATTGGCCTTTATGTAAAGTGCTATTACTTAACGATAGCCAATACCCTTGGTTTGTATTAGTACCCAGAAAACCTAATTTAAAAGAAATTATAGATTTGTCTGAAGACGACCAAGTTGTATATTTAAAAGAGTCGGCCAAACTCAGCAAGCTTATTATGCAAGTGTTTAGCCCTGATAAATTAAACGTGGCCGCTTTGGGTAATATGGTGCCGCAATTACATATTCATCACATTGCACGTTTTACGACTGATGCAGCATGGCCTGCTCCGGTGTGGGGTAAGTTCCCTGCAAAACCATACACAGATGAGCAAATAATAGCGCTAAAAAAAGCGCTGCAGTTATAATCTACAGCGCTTTATTAAAGTATTACGTGTTGGGTTAGTTAAGGCCTAGCACGTCTTTACCTTGTTTAAAGGTTACATCTACAGGGATATTAGCTTGGCTTAGTTTTTCTAAGTCTTTAGCAAGCTCTTCTTTAATATCGCCATGGGTGGCAATTAGCTGATCTACTTTTTCGTAATCGCCGTCACCTTGTAATGTTAAAATTAAGCGCGAAAGTTTAGCCATAGCCACGCCCATTTTTTCCATATTGACACGGTAGAAACCTTCTTCGTTTTTAGAAAAGGCGCCTTCTTGAGCAAAAAAGTTAAAGCGGATCATGTTAGCTTTACCATGTGCGCTTGATGCACCAAAGCGTACTGAGCGGAAAATACCTGCCATAAAGGTGGTGTAGTAATCTTCTAATGTACCTTCGGTAATTTCACCTTTTTTAAGTAACTGCTCAACCATGTATAAACCTAAAATATCGGCTTTACCTTCTTCAAGTGCGCTTGCGTGCTCTTGTAATGATTGGCGCACAGTGCCTTTATTTGTAATGGTGTTTTTAATACCTAGGCCGTGAGCGACTTCGTGGAACATGGTATTGGCAAAAAAGGCGTTAAAAGTAATATGCTTACGTTGCTCAGGTACAATTAACTGCTCAGCAATCGGCACTAAAATTTTATCAAATTTTGCACGCATTGCGTTTTTAAGCTGCAGGCGACGAGTGCCTTTTTCAAGCTGTACTTGCTCATCGTTTGGTAAGTTAATAGCAATAGTTTTGCTGCCCGCATTTGAGTGACCTGCGTAGTAAACCACATCGTAAGCATTTAAATCGGCGTCTGAGCCTGGCACTTCTTGCTTATATTTAGCATCTACCGGTAAACCTTTTTGCAGCTCTGGTAAAAAGGCCGCAAATTTAGCAAGGCGCTCGCTCCATTTTAAATCTTTAATTAGTACATACGACTCATAAGCAGAGCGGTAGCCAAAGAGTTGATCTTCGTAAGTTTCAATTGGGCCAATAACCACATCAACTGGGTTATTTTTCATGTCCATCCAAGCAAAGTCAGAACCCTGAAAATCATCTTTTTGAAGTGCATCAGCACGTAGGTTTAAGTAATTGGCAAATTCTTTATCATCGGCAAGTTTACTGGCTTCACGTAATAAGTCAGCTGCTTTAGCTAACTCTTGCGCGTATTCTTTTGAATAAGGCACACTGTAAAGATTACCTTGCTCATCACGTTTGATTAATGAGTAAAGGCCTTTTTTATCATCTACGTCGGCATTATTTAGTTCTTCTTTTGTTATGTCGGCTGGGTAGAATTGCGCGCCAAGGGCTTTTTCTTTGTAGCCTGATAAAAATGGTTCATCACCATTTAAACGATCCCATGGGCCGTAGTTAATATCAGCAAATTTACGTACTTTTTCATCACTCAGCTTTGCTAAAAAAGCGTCTTTATTATCGCCAAAAGCCTGTTTCCAAAATAGATCGTCCATAATTTTAGAAGCGTCGATAAGCTTAGCTACCATGGCTTTTTGATTCTCACTTAAATGAGATAGGTCGGCTTCGAGGCTAAAGTCGGTGTAAATATCTAAACGTTGTTTATCAATGTTAATTAAATCTGGGCCAGCTTGTGCGGCACTTTTTTGAGCAAGCTCTACACTTGTGGCTTCGGTCGAAGAGGGGGCTTGCTCTGAGCATGCACTAAGAAAAACGACGCCAGAGAGTAAAATTGCTTGGCTAATTTTGTTTAAGATCATTTGAATGCCTGTTAAAAAGTAAGTTTAATTATTTGTA
The DNA here is from genome assembly GCF_001401875.1 of Pseudoalteromonas sp. P1-13-1a. NCBI lineage: Bacteria > Pseudomonadati > Pseudomonadota > Gammaproteobacteria > Alteromonadales > Pseudoalteromonadaceae > Pseudoalteromonas > Pseudoalteromonas sp. P1-13-1a. The sequence continues at coordinate 81,738 of NZ_LKDV01000013.1, forward strand.
TGGGCGAACTCTGAACGCTAGCGCATACAAACGTTTCCTTATAGTGACTGCATTAAAACAAAACTAAATAGTAAATAGCAAGTGTTTGGCGTTGTGTAGCATCTTAGGGCGATGAAGGCACATTAATAACAATTAATTTATATAATTTTCTTAACTTTATCGGTAAGTTAGATAATACTCATTGTATTACTCATTTTATCCGAGGTTAGCAGTTGCATTGCGGCCCAGAAACAAAAGGATGACAGTTCTATGTCTACAGAAAATGCACTATTAACGATTTTGGTTGATAGAATCAACAACGATACTTTGGTTTTACCTACCTTACCTGAAGTCGCAATTAAAGTGCGTCAAGCGGCTGACAACCCTGATGTAAACTTAATGCAAATGTCAGAGGTAATTAGCCAAGACCCAGCACTTTCAGCGCGCATGATTAAAGTTGCCAACAGCGCAATTATGGGTCGCACAGTTAAGGTATCTAACTTACAGCAAGCCGTTACTCGCATTGGCTTACGCCAAATTAAAAATATAGCAACCGCAATGGCAATGGAGCAGCTGTTTGTTTCTAATAATGAGCTAATAAAAGGCTACATGAGTAAAGCGTGGCAAAAAACGCTAAATGTGGCGGGGCACTCAATAACGCTTATGGCGTTTTATTTACAAAATAATAAACGCACATCGTTAAATAGTGACTCTATAACGCTGGCGTCGTTGGTATATAACATTGGTGTACTGCCTATTTTAACCGAAGCTGAGCGCCACCCAGAGGTGTTTGCTAACCCAAGCTTTTTAGCGCATGCAATTCAAAAACTCAGTGGTAAAATTGGTGGCTCAATTATGGGCGCGTGGGAGTTCCCACCTGAATTTGTAAATGTTGCTAGGCATTGGGCTGACCCTACATATCGCCCTGAAGAGATTGGTTATGTTGATTTTATTCGTATTGGCGCTATTTTAGAGGGAACATTACAGGTGTCTGATAAATCAGCGGCTTTACAAACCTACATAGATAAAGGTGTTATTCCTTCTATGCAGCTATTTTCAAGTGACGAATACAACGACATGCTTGAAAGTGTGAAAGACACATTTAGCTAATTAGCAGTTATAAAGGTGAAAGCAAAAAGCACGACTGAGTCGTGCTTTTTTAGTTTTAATAGCGCTTATAATTTTAGCGTTTTATAAATCTTCTGCATCACCTAAACCGGCCGTCAGCTCTTCAAGCAGTAGCTTGATTTCTTCCGAGGCTAAAATAAAGTCAGCATCTAGTTTAACCGCCATATCTTCTTTTGGAATATCGGCGTTTTCTTCTTTTAACGTTTCTGAGTAGCTTAAACGCTTGATAGAACCATCGTTTTGCAGCATAAATTTCAGGCGTTCTTGCCAGTCAAGCGCAAGTTTAGTCACACGTTTACCATTTTCTAGGTGCGATTTAACTTCATCACATGATAAATCATGGCCTTTTAGTTTAACCTGTGCGCCACTGTCGTCGGCTTCTTCGAGTTCTGCATCAAACCCTATAGCAAAGTTTTCTGGCGTGCTGAAGTTAGTTAGCCAATCAGTTAAAAATACATCCAGGTCGTAGTTTGCAAACGCAGGAACTACCGGTAAAGTGCCCAGCGATTTACGCAGCAATGCAAGTAACTCTTCTGCTTTATTAAAACTGCCACTGTTTACTACAACCCACCCGTTTTCTTGATCGATAAAGGCAAACTGCAGGCTTGATTTTTTAAACGCTTGAGGTAATAAGGTCGTTAAAATGTTTTCTTTTAACTCGTCTTTTTCTTTCTTTTTAACCGGGCGGTTTTCTTCCGCCTCTATTTGATCTACTTTTTCGGCAACCATTTCATTAACAACAGATGCAGGTAGCACTTTTTCTTCACGTTTGGCACACACTAAAATGCTTTTTTGTGAAAAATGCGCCAGCGAGTCACCATGCTTACCAAATGCTTTTGTCCAACCAAATGTAGAGAGGTCTTGAGAGCCACACGGGCGAAATACATCTTGTTCTAACGCTTTTTCAAACTCTTCTTGAGTGTACGAAACATCTTGCTTAAAGCGATAACAAATCAGGTTACTAAACCACATAAGGTAACTTTTCCATCTTATAAATTTGCTCAATCATAGCAATAAAATGGGGTTCTCGAAATGGCTGATTTTAACCAAAGCCTTTATTGATTAAATAATGGCTTTGGCATATTTTTAGGAAACTCAATATGGTAATGCAGCCCTTTACCGGGTTCACTGTTAGCCTCTATTGAACCGCTGAGCGTTTGCTTAACTAAGTTAAAGGTTATATGTGTGCCCAAGCCACTACCGCCTTGGTCGCGCTTTGTAGTAAAAAAGGGGTCGAACAATTTAGCTAACTGCTCTTTTGTTACACCGTTACCGTTATCTTTGTAGTCAATCACAAGGAGCGTGTCATTGGCACTAATATTTATATCAATATTGCCCTGCGCAATATTATCAAAACCATGAATAATTGAGTTCATAATTAAGTTGGTAAAAATTTGGCTAATCGCCCCAGCAGGTAAATTTAGAACTAAATCATCCGGACACTGCAAGTTTATGGTGTGCTTGGTTTTTTTAAGTTTAGGGTGAAGCGACAAAATCACTTCGTTTAAGTAATCTTTAAAGTTAATTGTTCTTACAGCTTCACTGGCTTGATCTACCGCTATTTGTTTAAAGCTGGCAATGAGCTCAGAGGCTCTATCAAGGTTGGTTGTAAGCAAGCTCGTGCTTTGCTTGGCTTCGTTTATAAATTCTTCTAATGCTTTAGGCGATAAAGTTTTTTCTTTATACGCGCTTTCTAAGGTATTTAAACGCTCTTGCAAGAACGATATAGCGGTTACCCCGATACCAATAGGCGTATTTATGTCATGTGTAATGCCAGCAACAAGCCCGCCTAATGCGGCCATTTTTTCTGTGCCTACTAATCGCTCTTGAGCAAGGCTTAGCTCGTCAAGGTAGCGTTCGAGCTCTTTTTGTTTGGTTAATAACTCTTCTTCGGTGTGCCTACGTAAATCAACCTCTTCGGTTAACACTAGTTTTTGCTTTTCTAGTTCGTACTTCTGTTGCTGTAAATCCATCATTGCTTGACTTAAATTTGATGTTTTACGAGCAACATCCTGCTCAAGTTGTATATTGTGTTGGTCGAGCTTTTCATTACTAACAATCAGTTCACGTTGAGTGTGTTCAAGCTCCTTTCTGTATTGGACTACTTTATCTATTAAGTTATTAAAAGACTGCTCCATAACGTTTAGTTCGTTATGCTCTTCGGTTTCAATTTCTATGTGTTGACCTTCTAAGTCATCAAGCTCAAGGTTTTCTATTTGATCGGTTAATTCGTTTAACGGGTCGGTGAGAAGTTTTCTAAATGCCATTAAAAACAAGATGATCAAAAAGGTGGTTTTGATCATGGCGTTACCAATTAAAAAGTAAATAGATACCATTATTCGGCTAAACACCACGTCGCGGCTTGAAAATAAGGTTACATCACCCACTTGCGTAGCACGTCCTGAGAACTCAAAAATGAGTGGGAATGTATAACCAAATAGACCTGACTTAGTGTCCTCTATAATAACTTCTTCTTGAACAAGTTGTTGATTATAAAGTTTATGTATATCTAGAGAGCGCCCCAGTTGCGAAATAATTTCGCCGCTGTCGTCGCGTACAATAATGCCCTCCACCATAGGGATGGCAAGTAAGCCTTCTGCGGTTGTTATTGTTTGCTTTGTATTTAGTTCCCAAATTGCACGCGTTAAGCTTCTACTGAAGGTTTTTTGTAGTGTACTGAGCTCATCACGAATGTAGTCTTTAGTATTTACAAATTCAGCAAGCACTTGTCCACATGTCACCACAAAGGTGAGTAAAAAATACACTGATAAAACATTAGTTAACAATTTCTTAGAAAGGCTTTTTTGTAACATATGGGATTTACTCATCCGGTGTAATTATATCTAAGTTGCAATTTCTATTCTAAAAGTTAGTCAATAAAACCTTAAAAATAAATAAAAAAACTTATATTTTAAAGAGACTGACTCTTGTGAGTCGTTTTGTTTTAATAATAGTGCACTAATTTGGTTTAAAGTAATCCAAATGCCCACTTATATTACATAAGTATCGATTGGGTGGGGAATTATTAATAATAGTTAAAGTTTTATTGTAAGGTTACCGTATCACACTATACGAACAAGCAAAGTGTTAGAGTTTTAGGAACGTGTTAGAATAGAAAAAAACCAACGGATGGCTCGTTTTTATAATTTTTAGAAGGTTATTTTAGTAGTAAACATGATGAAATTTTCTATATTAGTGTGTGATGATTCCACTGTTGCACGTAAACAAGTTGTGCGTTGTTTAAATGAGTGCGTGAATGCCGACATACAGCAAGCTGCAAACGGGGCCGATGCGCTTGAGCTTTTACGCTTGCAGCAATTTGATCTTCTGTGTTTAGACTTAACCATGCCAGAAGTTGACGGTGTACAGGTGCTAGAGCGTATTAAGGCAGAAAAAATAGAGTGCTTTGTATTGGTGATCTCCGCTGATATTCAACAACAAATGAAGCAAAAGGTGGCGCAGTTAGGTGCTATCGACTTTATAAATAAACCTATTAACAAATCAGCCTTAAGCGAAGTTTTGCATAAATTTGGCATTCATTAGGTTTTTTCATGTTCAAAAAGGCTGTTTTATCTTTTAATTTGGGGTTGACAGCATAGCCTTTGTTAAGGCAGTCTTAGTGTTATGAAAACAATTAATCGCGTACTGACCATTATTATTACAACCACCATTCTTACTGGATAGTGGCATAGGTCGGTGCAACAAATTTAAAGGCCTGTGTTCACTAAGAACACAGGCCTTTTTTCGTTTTATGGGATGAGGAACATAAATAATGCGCGTTTTAAAATTTGGAGGCTCTTCGCTTGCTGACTTTGCCTGTTTGCAACAAGTAGCTCAACTTGTCAAAGCACAGTTAAAAGATGAAATGTTACTGGTGCTTTCTGCACCCGGTGGTATGACTGACTCATTAGTTGCGCTGGCAAGTGCCGCAGAGCAAGGTCAGGACTTTTCACAGCAATGGCAAGCTTTACTAAGCCGATGCGAAACATTAAAAGCAGAAGTAGAAAAAAGCAGTGGCGAAGTCGCAAACTGGCCAGATTTTCATGAGCTTAAAAATAAGCTAGATGGTGTGGCGCTTATTAAATGCTGCCCAGATCAAATTCGTGCTTTTGTAATTAGTTTTGGTGAGCGAGTAAGTGTATCGCTTATGCAAAGTTTATTAAGCTCGCACAATGCACAATACCTAGAAGCAACACGCTGTGTTGCCTCTACAGGGGGGTACATTGATGCTGAAGCCGACTTAGTAACGAGTAAAGCACGTTTTCAAGCAGTACTTAAAGAAAACCCAGCCACTATTTATATTATGCCAGGATTTACAGCCAGCAATGAGCAAGGCGAACTTACTACACTTGGCCGTAACGGCTCTGATTACTCAGCGGCAATTGCTGCTGCATGTTTAGATGCTGAAATATGTCAAATTTGGACAGATGTTGATGGGGTGTACAGCGCCGATCCGCGTTACATCAAAAAAGCGACTAAAGTTGACTTTTTATCTTATAAAGAAGCAATGGAGCTTTCTTACTTTGGCGCTAAAGTACTTCATCCTAAAACCATTTTACCGTGCGCCAAAGCGGGTGTACCGTGCGAAATTAAAAATACCCATAACCCAGATGCTCAAGGTTCATTAATTGGTAACGATTATTCATCGGATGAACCTGTAAAAGCGCTTTCTAGCTTGCAAGACTTAGCAATGCTTACCGTGTCAGGCCCTGGCATGAAAGGTAAGGTGGGTATGGCCTCTAAGGTATTTAATGCTCTTGCGCACGATAACGTATCGATTGTGTTAATTACGCAATCATCGTGCGAGTTTAGTATTAGCTTTTGTGTGCACGAAAGCGATTTAGCGCTAGCGCTAGAGGCCTTGCAAAGTGCATTTGAGCTTGAATTACAAGCAGGCTTAATTGAGCCGGTACACGTACAACGTAACCTTGCCATTGTTACTTTAGTGGGCGATAACATGCGTGCACACAAAGGTTTAGCTGCGCAGTTTTTTGCTTCTCTTGCACAGGCCCAAGTAAACATTGTAGCCATTGCGCAGGACTCTACAGAAAGTGCTATTTCAGCGGTTATTGACGGTGAGCTGTGTAACGATGCAGTAAAAATATGCCACGAGAACTTTTTTACTCACGTCCCTTCAATCGACTTATTTTTACTTGGCTGTGGCTTAGTAGGTCAAGAGCTTATTTCTCAGTTAGAACGCCAACAGGCGTGGCTTGAAAAACGAAATATTAAATTAAACCTATATGGCGTTGCTAATTCTCGTCAATTGCATTTAGACAGCGAAGGTATTGCATTTGATGATTGGCAGCAAAAGCTAGCAGCATCAGAGCAAGCGTTTGACTTAAATTTAGTAGAGCAGTTTGTAAAACAAAATCACTTAGTAAACCCAGTGATTGTAGATTGTACGTCTTCTGATGCGCTAGCGGCTCAGTATGTGGATTTTTTAAATGCGGGTTTCCATGTTGTGGCCGCTAATAAAAAGGCAACAACCAGCTCGTACGATTATTACCAAAACTTAATTGCAGCAACACAAAAAAATAACCGCAAATTTTTATACGAAACAAACGTAGGTGCAGGTTTACCGGTAATCGATAACTTACAGTCGTTATTTGGTGCAGGTGATGAGTTACTCGAATTTAGCGGTATTTTATCAGGCTCACTGTCGTACATGTTTGGTGCACTAGAAGATGGTTTATCACTTTCTGAGGCAACAATTAAAGCAAAAGAAAGCGGTTTTACAGAGCCAGACCCACGCGATGATTTATCGGGTACTGATGTAGCACGTAAATTACTGATTATTGCTCGCGAAGCCGGCATGAAATTAGAGCTTAGCGATATAGAAGTTGAGTCGGTATTGCCACAAGGTTTTGCACAAGACGACAGCGTAGATGAATTTATGGCTAAACTACCAAGTTTAGACGCTGAGTTTAACGACCGTATTCAAAGTGCCGCAGCAGAGGGTAAAGTACTTCGTTATGTAGGTACAATTAAAGAAGGCCACTGTAAAGTAGGTATTGAAGCGGTCGATTCATCGCATGCATTAAATGTTATTCGTGATGGTGAAAACGCATTAGCTATTTTAAGCCAGTATTATCAACCACGCCCGTTTGTAATACGTGGTTACGGCGCAGGCTCTGCAGTAACAGCAGCCGGTGTATTTGCCGACGTATTAAAAACGTTATCGCGCTAGGAGTTAAAAATGATAGAAGTATATGCTCCGGCGTCTATAGGTAATTTTGCAGTGGGCTTTGATGCACTAGGCGCAGCGCTTGCGCCTATTGATGGCAGTTTATTAGGTGACGTGGCCGTAGTAAGCGCCGCTCAAAGTGATGAGTTTGTTTGCTCAGGCGAATACGCGCATAAGTTACCAAGCGATGCGAGCGAAAACCTAGCATATCAGTGTTTAGTGCATTTTAGAGCGCACGTGGCGCCAGATATGCCAAGTGTAAAATTAGAACTTAAAAAGAACTTACCAATTGGCTCAGGGCTAGGTTCGAGTGCGTGCTCGGTGGTCGCAACCTTTGCAGCGCTTGATAAGTTTGCTCAAACCAATTTAAGTCAAGTTGAGCTTATTGAGTTAATGGCTGATTTTGAAGCGATAGTCAGTGGTGGGCGTCATTACGACAACATCACCCCGTGTTATTTAGGGGGCTTACAGATTACAGGCGATTTAATTCCTGATAAGTCAATTGCTTTACCAGTTGATGAAAACTGGTACTACGTAGCGGCGTTCCCTGGTTTTTCGCTTAATACCGCAAAGGCACGCTCGGTATTACCAAAAGAGTTAAGTATGCATGCGGGGGTTGAGTTTGCTCAGCGTTTATCGGCATTTAGCAGTTTGTTATTAACGCAGCGTTTTGATGATGCACTAAGCATTATGCAAGACGATATTGCAGAGCCGTACCGGGCGCCTTTAATTGCCGGCTTCAGTGAGGCAAAAGCGAACCTTCCAGCATTAGGCGCTGAAGTTGTCAGTATTTCAGGTGCAGGCCCTACGTTATTTACAGTGTGTAAAACATTAGAAGCGGCTGAAAAATGTGCGCAGTGGTTAGCGCAAAACTATATAAATGAGCAGGGCTTTTGCCACATTTGTAAATTAGATAACGACGGCACGCGTCAATTAACAGTTTTATAGGATAGGCATTTATGCAATTACATAATTTAAAAGAAAATTCTCAAAAAGTGTCGTTTGTTGAAGCGGTAAAAACAGGGCTTGGGCGCAATCAGGGGGTATTTTTCCCTGAAAGCTTAGCGCCACTAACAGATGTAGATACGTTATTAGATATGGATTTTGTTACCCGCAGTAGCAAAATTTTATCGCACCTTATTGGCGATGAACTGCCCGCTGATACTGTTGCTCAAATGGTAAAAAATGCGTTTAACTTCCCCGTAAAATTGGTAGAGGTTGAAGACAATAACTATTGTTTAGAGCTTTTTCACGGTCCTACGCTTGCGTTTAAAGACTTTGGTGGACGCTTTATGGCTGAGTGTTTAGCACAGTTTAACAAAGGCGAAAAAGTCACGATTTTAACGGCAACCTCTGGCGATACTGGCGCTGCTGTAGCGCATGCGTTTTACAACAAGCCAAATATAGATGTGGTTATTCTATACCCTAAAGGCAAAATTTCGCTTGCTCAGCAAAAGCTATTTACTACGCTTGGTGACAACATTCATTGTTACGCAGTTGATGGCAGTTTTGATGATTGCCAAGAGCTAGTTAAAAAGTCGTTTTTAGATGACGAAGTTAAATCTACACTGGGTCTTAATTCAGCTAACTCAATCAACATTAGCCGCCTAGTGGCACAAGTATGTTATTACTTTGAGGCCATTGCACAGCTACCAAAAGAAAAGCGTGCTACCGCGCATATTTCAGTCCCTAGTGGTAACTTTGGTAATGTATGTGCCGCCATGATTGGTGCTGTAATTGGTTTGCCAGTAGGTAAACTAAGCGCAACGACTAACCAAAACGATACCGTGCCACGCTACATGCTTGATAAAAATTGGGCGCCAAATGCCACGCTTGAGTCGCTTTCAAATGCGATGGATGTGAGCAAACCAAACAACTGGCCACGTGTGCAAACAATGTTAGATAATAACTGGTTTAGCTACGATAATTTTTACTCAACCAGCGTGAGCGAAGAAAATACGCAAGCAGTGATGAAAAATATTCAACAAACTGGTTATGTTGCAGAGCCGCATACCGCCATTGCATACCAAGGTCTTGTAGAGAATAAAGCACCCGGCGCAGCAGGTATCTTTTTAGCAACTGCTCACCCTGCTAAGTTTAAAGATAGCGTAGAAGAGATCCTAAATATTGAACTTGATATGCCAAAACCACTTAGCGACGCACTTGCTAAACCTTGTTTAGCAAGCGACATTAACCCTGATTATGAAGCGTTACGCACTGAAATACTTGCTAAGTTAGGCTAACTAGCTTAGCGTTAAAAAAGCGGCCTTGGCCGCTTTTTTTTGTATTTTGAACGCGCTGAATAAAGTATTTATCATTAACTAATTAAATGTAAAAAATAAAAATCATTTAAATTATTAATGCATTTATAAAAAAATATCATCTTAAAAACGCTGTGAAATAGATTCAATCCCTGTTTAAATATCCTCAACTTAAGAGCGTAGGCAAAGAGTCGTTTAAAGCGTACAATAAAGCCTCTAAAAAACACCATACACGTTGCCCTAGGAGACCCCAATGTTAGAACGTAGCATGAATATTTCGGATTTTGATCCAGAGTTATTTGACGCGATAAACAAAGAAACTGCTCGCCAAGAAGAGCACATTGAATTAATCGCATCAGAAAACTACTGTAGCCCACGCGTACTAGAAGCACAGGGTTCACAGCTTACAAACAAATACGCAGAAGGTTACCCGGGTAAACGTTACTATGGCGGTTGTGAGCACGTAGACGTTGTTGAACAGCTTGCAATTGATCGTGCTAACGAGCTATTTGGTTCTGACTATGCAAACGTTCAGCCACATGCGGGTTCTCAAGCAAATGCAGCTGTTTTCTTAGCATTATTAGAAGCGGGCGACACTGTACTTGGTATGAGCTTAGCTCATGGTGGTCACTTAACGCACGGTTCACACGTAAGCTTCTCAGGTAAGCTATACAATGCAATCCAGTACGGGCTAGACGAAGCAACTGGCGAAATTGACTACGCACAGGTAGAAGCGCTAGCACTTGAGCACAAACCAAAAATGATTATTGGTGGTTTTTCTGCGTACTCAGGTATTGTTGATTGGGCTAAATTCCGTGAGATTGCTGATAAAGTAGGTGCTTACTTATTCGTTGATATGGCTCACGTTGCTGGTTTAATTGCGGCGGGTGTTTACCCAAGCCCAGTACCTCACGCGCATGTTGTAACAACAACAACACACAAAACATTAGCAGGCCCTCGTGGTGGTTTAATTATTTCTGCATGTGGCGACGAAGCAATTTACAAAAAGCTTAACAGCGCTGTGTTCCCAGGTGGCCAAGGTGGTCCTTTATGTCACATTATTGCTGCAAAAGCCGTGGCATTTAAAGAAGCACTACAACCAGAATTTAAAACGTACCAAGCACAGGTAGTTAAAAATGCCCAAGCTATGGTTGCTGTTATGCAAGAGCGCGGTTACAAAATCGTATCTGATAAAACAGAAAACCACTTATTCTTACTTGATTTAATCGATAAAGATATCACAGGTAAAGATGCAGATGCAGCGCTTGGTAATGCAAATATTACCGTGAACAAAAACTCTGTACCAAACGATCCACGTTCACCGTTTGTTACTTCAGGTTTACGTATTGGTTCACCTGCAATTACGCGTCGTGGCTTTAAAGAAGCTGAATCGAAAGAACTTGCTGGCTGGATTTGTGACGTATTAGACAACATCAACGATGAGTCTGTACAAGCGCAAGTTAAAGAAAAAGTTAAAGCTATTTGTGCAAAATTACCTGTATACGCTTAATTGCATAAGCAGCAGTAATTTAGAGCACAACAAGGGGCCTGTTTACCTTTCGAGATTTAATTTGCAGTAGTATGTTTGGTTTTTAGGCAAGGCAGAGTCTATGTAGTGTGGTTACTCCACACAAATAGGCGATAACGCAGCATAAATGCCAAACATGCACTGCCCTCGGGTTCGTCCTAGGGGCGATTTACTCTTTGTTGCCTACATGGATGTAGGTAAGGGGCGTGAGCAGGACGCGGAAGCTTTGCTCGGTTTTTACTTAGCCCACTAGGTTACAAACCTCGCGCCGCGATCAAATCACCCCTAGATAGAACAAATTTAATCCTGAAAGGCCAACAGGCCCTATTTTTTTGCTAAGATAAAAGGCCGCTAAATAGCGGCCTTTTTTGTTTTAAAACGGAAGTACCGAGTTATGCATTGCCCATTTTGTACCGCAAAAGATACTAAAGTTATTGATTCTCGCCTAGTCGGCGGAGGCCACCAAGTTCGCCGTCGTCGTGAATGTAACGAGTGTCACGAGCGATTTACTACCTTTGAAGGCGCCGAGTTAGTTATGCCACGTGTAATTAAACAAGATGGCAGCCGAGAACCCTTTAATGAAGATAAACTACTCAATGGCCTTAATCGCGCCCTAGAAAAACGCCCTGTTAGTACAGAGCAAGTGGATGAAGTGGTTAATATTATTAAATCGCAGTTGCGTGCTACCGGCGAGCGAGAAATATCAAGTCACCTTGTGGGTGAGTGCATAATGGAGGCGCTTAAAAAGCTGGATAAAGTAGCCTATGTGCGGTTTGCCTCTGTGTATCGCTCGTTTGAAGATATACGCGAATTTGGTGAAGAAATTGCCCGTTTAGGGGAGTAATAATGCAAAACCAAACAACCTTTACCGCGCAAGATGAAACGTACATGGCACGTGCCATCGAGCTTGCAAAAAAAGGGCGATTTACAACCACCCCCAATCCTAATGTAGGGTGTGTTTTAGTTAAAGATAACCACATAATTGGTGAAGGGTTTCATCAATTAGCTGGGCAGGGACATGCTGAGGTTAATGCCCTTGCTGTAGCAGGTGAAAACGCAAAAGGCGCGACAGCGTATGTTACGCTTGAACCGTGTAGCCATTACGGACGCACTCCGCCGTGTGCAGAGGGTTTAAAAGCCGCAGGTGTAGTAAAAGTTATTGCGGCTATGGTCGACACCAACCCACAAGTAGCAGGTAAAGGGCTTAAAATACTTAGCGATGCCGGTATTGAGGTTGCATTTGGGCTTTTAGAGCAGCAAGCGCGCGCACTTAATTTAGGTTTTTTTAAGCGTATGGAGCAGGGGCTTCCATATGTTACGTGTAAAATGGCGGCCAGCATTGATGGTAAAACCGCGCTAAAAAATGGCCAAAGTAAGTGGATCACCGGCAGCGCTGCTCGACAAGATGTACAACTACATCGAGCACAAAGCTGCGCTATTTTAACGGGCGCCGATACGGTTATTACGGATGATGCTAAGCTCAATGTGAGGTTAAGCGAGTTGCCACAGGCTTTGCCTACTGAATTACCCCTACGCCAACCGGTGCGTGTTATAATTGACTCACAAAATAGGCTTACACCAGAGCTGGCAGTATTTAATATTGAAAGTGAAATAATAATTTTTACTACCAAGGTTGATAAATCAACGCAGTGGCCGCATTTTGTAAGGCATATAGAAGTGCCACAGCAAAATAACAAAGTTAATTTAACGTCTGTTTTAGCGTACCTTGCTAAGCTGCAATTTAATCATGTTTATTTAGAAGCGGGTGCTACACTTGCCGGTAAAATGACAGAGCTTAATTTAATAGACGAATATATATTTTATCTAGCGCCTAAACTAATGGGGTGCGATGCAAAAAGCTTAGTTAATTTTGCACCGCTAACAGATATGCAAAACACCGTTAATTTGACGTTTAAAGAGTGTGTGAAAATAGGCGATGATTTACGTATAACCGCCACAAAACACATTCCAACCACTTAATTAAAAGAGTAGGGCTATGTTTACTGGAATAATTGAAGCCACAGGCAAAATTGCGCTATTACAAAAAAAACAAGGCGATTTAGCCATTCGCATTCAAAGCGCTAACCTTGATATGAGCGATGTAAAGCTAGGTGATAGTATTGCCACTAATGGCGTATGCTTAACCGTAGTAGATAAGCACATTGATGGCTTTAGTGCCGACTTATCAAATGAAACTATCAGCCTCACTGGGTTTGCAAATTACAATATTGGCCAAACAGTTAATCTAGAAAAAGCCATGCAGCCGGTTTCGCGTTTAGGGGGGCACTTGGTCTCTGGTCATGTTGATGGCATTGCCACCATTACCGCTATTACGAGTAATGCGCGCGCAACAGAGTACTGGTTAAGCACAGATGAAAATTTAATGAAGTACATTCCTTATAAAGGGTCTGTATGTATAGATGGTATAAGCCTGACAGTAAACGCTGTCCAAGGTAATGAATTTAAATTAACCATAGTGCCGCACACAAGCGAGCAAACTACCATTGCTGATTTTAAAGTGGGCACACGCGTTAATTTAGAAGTTGACCAAATTGCACGTTATTTAGAGCGCCTTATTAAAGGGGCTGAGCAGCCAACGGGCTCAGACATTTCAATGAGCTTACTAGCTAAAGCTGGTTTTGTTAAATAACGACACTGATAACTTACACGAGCAAATTTATGAACTTACACAGCGCACAAGAAATCATCGACGACATTAAAGCCGGTAAAATGGTTATTTTAATGGATGACGAAGACAGAGAAAACGAAGGTGATTTAATCATTGCAGCAGAGCACATTAGCGCCGAAGCAATTAACTTTATGGCCACTCATGGCCGTGGCTTAATTTGTTTAACTATGACGCAAGAGCGTTGTGAGCAACTTGATTTACCGTTAATGGTTAAAAACAATGGCGCAGCGTTTTCTACTAACTTTACTATGTCGATTGAAGCTGCCAAAGGCGTAACAACAGGTATATCAGCAGCCGATAGAGCACGTACAGTTCAAGCGGCAATTGCAAAGGGTGCTGTACCAAGTGATATTGTACAACCTGGGCATATTTTTCCTATTATGGCACAACCAGGTGGCGTGTTAACGCGCGCAGGCCACACCGAAGCCGGGTGTGATTTAGCACGTTTAGCCGGCCTTGAAGCCTCATCAGTTATTGTAGAAATTCTCAATGCCGATGGCACTATGGCGCGCCGCCCCGATTTAGAAATATTTGCTAAAGAGCACGGTATTAAAATTGGCACAATTGCAGATTTAATTGAGTACCGAAACCTTAACGAAACCACCATAGAGCAAGTGGCTAAGTGTAAATTACCCACTGAGCACGGTGAGTTTGATTTAGTAACCTATAAAGATACGATTGACGGCCAACTGCACTACGTATTGCTAAAAGGCGAAATTAAAGAGCAAGAACCAACGCTTGTGCGCGTGCACTTACAAAGTACCTTTAACGACATTTTGCTTTCAGACAGAAGTGCGGACCGTAGTTGGGGGCTTTCTGATGCAATGGCTTACATTGCAGAAAATAACGGTGCACTGGTTATTTTAGGTAAACAAGAAAGCACCGAAGAGCTAGAGGCCACAGTAAAAGCATTTGCTGCTGCCGATGCTGGCGAAAATGTTACGCCGCGTAAATTTAAAGGTACATCGCGTACCGTTGGTGTGGGCTCGCAAATACTGGCTGATTTAGGTATTAAGCAAATGCGCTTAATGAGTCGCCCTAAAAAGTACCATGCACTTTCGGGCTTTCATTTAGAAGTGGTTGATTACGTTGAGCCACAATAAGGGCTCAGCTTTTAACTAGTCTATTTTTTTATTTTTATGGTATGATGCGCAGCAATTTTTGCGCAATCGCAACCGCTTGAACATATTTTTAGGGTTATCAAATGAAAATTATTGAAGGTAATAAGTACGCTCCAGGCAAAAAATTCGCTATTGTTATTTCTCGTTTTAACGATTTTATTGGTAGCAGCCTACTAGAAGGTGCTGTTGATGAGCTAAAGCGTACTGGTGGCGTAGCCGATGATGACATTACCGTTGTGTATGTACCCGGTGCAGTAGAGTTACCTTTAGCGGCAAAACGCATTGCGGCAAAAAAAGAGTATGATGCAATCATCGCATTAGGCGTAGTGATCAGAGGTGGTACACCACACTTTGACCTCGTTGCTGGCGAATCTAACAAAGGCCTTGCAAATGTATCGCTTGAGTATGATATCCCGGTTGCATTTGGCGTATTAACCACAGAAAGCATTGAACAAGCAATTGAACGCGCTGGTACCAAAATGGGTAACAAAGGCGGCGAAGCGGCATTAGGCGCGCTTGAAATGGTTAATGTGTTAGATAAAATTTAAGTTTAAGGAATTTTTGTGAAACCAGCAGCAAGACGTAAAGCACGTATCTTAGCACTTCAAGCCGTTTATTCTTGGCAATTAAGTGGCAATTTAATTGCCGATATCGAACAACAAATGTTGATCGAAAACGACGTGACTAAAATTGATGTTGAATACTTTAAAGATTTAGCGCGTGGCGTTGCCGTTAATTATAAGCAACTAGATGAAGCTGTATCTCCGCATTTAACACGTCCATTTGATGATTTAGATATGGTAGAGCGTGCAATTTTACGTTTAAGCGCGTATGAGCTTAAATTCCGTGAAGATGTGCCATACAAAGTAGCAATCAATGAAGGCATTGAGCTTGCTAAAATATTTGGCGCTGAAGACAGCCATAAATTTGTAAACGGTGTACTTGATAAAGCTGTTAAGCATTTACGCAAGTAATACTAACCTTGCTAAAGCGCTCTGCTAAAGAGCCTAGCTTTAACAGTTAGTACACGTTAAAAAGGAGAGCCGGCATAGGTCGGCTTTTTTGTGTATGAAGGAATTTGAATTAATAAACCGCTACTTTAAAGGTCGTGGTATAACTCGTCGTGATGTAAGCCTAGGAATAGGGGACGACTGTGCATTAGTTACCGTTCCGCAAAACTGCCAACTTGCAGTAACAACTGATACGCTTGTATCGGGTGTTCATTTTTTTGATGACATTTCTCCCCGAGCATTAGGACACCGAGCACTGGCCGTAAATCTAAGTGATTTAGCAGCCATGGGGGCTGAGCCAACTTGGGTGTCGGTGGCACTAACCCTACCAAATATTAACCAGCAGTGGATTGAAGAATTTACTGAGGGAATGCACGAAATTGCTGAGTACTTTAATGTACAAATAATTGGTGGCGATACTACGCAGGGCCCTTTAACAGTTACTATATGCGCTAAAGGCACTGTGCCAGAGGGCAAAGCTTTACGCCGTGCAGGTGCTAAAGTGGGCGACTGGGTATGTGTAACCGGCACGCTAGGTGATGCAGGCTTGGCTATTGAATCTCGCAAGCGTGGCCTAAGTATTGAGCCCGAGCACTTAAAGTACATAAATAGCCGCTTTGATTACCCCACTCCACGGGTGGCTGCAGGGCAAGTATTACGTGGCCTTGCTTCATCAGCTATTGATGTGTCTGATGGCCTTATGGCGGATTTAAGCCACATACTTGATATGTCACAAGTCAGCGCCAGTATAAATATTGAAAACATCCCAACCTCAGACGCTATGCGTTCAAGCCTGAGCTTTGAGGCGCAATTGCCGTATATTTTAGGCTATGGCGATGACTATGAATTACTTTTTACTGTCTCTGAAGATAATAAAAGCATGTTGGAGCTTAAATTACGTCAATACGGCGTAGAAGCAACGTGCATAGGGCAAATAAAAAGTGGCGAAGGGCACATTGAGCTTTTACACCACGGTGAAAAATTTAATTTTGAGCAACAGGGCTTTGAGCACTTTGCCAAGGAGCAGGTTTGACTAGCAAAAAACAGTTTAATTTAAAGCGCCCGCACCAGTTATTTGGCCTAGGGTTTGGCACTGGCCTTGCGCCTGTTGCGCCAGGCACCTTTGGTACATTTGCTGCTTTACCATTTATTTTTATGACCATGTATTTTCCGCTTTGGCTACAAATCGTGTTTGCCGTGGTTATTAGTATTTTTGGTATTTGGGCGTGTGGCAAAACCGCCGATGATTTAGGTGTGCACGACCATCCAGCCATAGTGTGGGATGAAGTTGCGGGTTATTACATTACGATGATAGGTGCAGCGCTTAGTTGGCAAACCCTACTTGTAGGCTTTTTATTATTTAGATTTTTTGATATTGCCAAACCTGGCCCGATCAAAACGCTCGATAAGCGAATGGACGGTGGCGTGGGTATAATGGCAGATGATGTACTTGCCGGTATTTTTTCGCTTATTTGTTTGCAAGCGTTAATAAAAGCAGGTTTACTACCCTTTTAATTTTTGTGTTTTATTTGTTTAACTAGGTGGCAGCGAAATGATGCGATTTTTACTGGTATGTGTACTTATGTTGTGTGCCATGCCAAGTTGGGCTTCTATTACTGATTACGTTGTTAAGCAATGGAATATTAAAGATGGCTTGCCTTCGCAATCGCTAAAAAGTGTTGTGCAAGATCAGCAAGGCTATATGTGGGTCGGAACGCAATTTGGCCTTAGCCGCTTTGACGGCACAACGTTCACTAATTACAACACACAAAATAGTCCTTTTTTGCCAAGCAATGGTATTAATAAACTGCTCATAGATAGCAATGGCTATCTGTGGGTGGGCACTAAAAGTGGCTTGGTGGTCATAAACCCGCAAACGCTTGCCGCACAAGAATTTAATATTAAAGGCCCAGTTAGAGACATATTAGAAGATGCCAAGGGCAGCATTTGGATTGCAGCTAATGGGCTTTATTATGTAGACCGCAACCAAGTTGATTTACGTGATAAAGCGAACGAACTCGTTCCTATTGTAAATGCTACTGTGATCACCCAAATAGTGGGGTCGGTTAGTCAAATGGCGCTTTCTCCAGAGGGAATTTGGCTTGTCAACGACCGTCATTTACTACGCTTAACTAAAAGCGCCTCTGATTTTTCAAAACTCAGGTTGGAGTTAACAGCTAAGGTGTCATTGCCTGAGCGGTTAGCACAAACCATTGTTCATGATCTGTCTTTTTTAAATGGTAATTTATATTTAGCCTCTGAACTGGGTGCCTACTTTTTAGATTTAGATGATGAGCTAAGACCTTTTCCGCTGCCGAATGCGAATAACTCAGCTGTGTATAAATTTATGAGCGACACCAATGGTGGCTTATGGGTTTCTACGTATGGACGACTGCTTTTTAGAGCTAAGTCGGGTGAGTGGCAATGGGTTGAGCCAAGTCAGCTTGATCAAAGTATTTGGTTTGCCGATATTTACCGCGATAGCCAAAATAATATTTGGCTTGCAAGTTTTAGCGAAGGCTTATGGCTTGCACACGAAGGGCGTATAGAACGCCACTCTGCTTTATCGCAAATGACTGAGGCCGTTATGGCAATCAGCCAAGCGCCCGATGGTAATTTATGGGTGGCAAATAAAAGTGGTATTGGTTATTTCGATTTAAATAAAAACTTTGTCAATAAAATACCCAGCGCGCAATTTGGCCGTGCAACAGTACACGACTTACAGTTTGATGGCTCGCGTTTATATATAGCGACCGGACGAGGGCTGTTTTTTTACGAGCAAGATAAACTATACAGTTTTCCTGGCAGAGCGCTGCGCGACAACCCTGTATTTGCTATTAGTCCATCAAGCAAAGGCGGTTTTTGGATAGGTACAGGGCGTGGCTTGTATAGGCTGAGTTATGGCGGGTTAACACCCTTTGCATACAACGCCTTTTTAGGCAGTAAATTTATAACGTATGTGCTCGATAAAGCAAACTTTGGTGTAATCGGGACCAGTAAAGGGGCGTATTACTTTACTGACCGTGGCATTGAAAAAATAGGTGACCAAACCTCGCTCGAAAGTGCATACATCACCAGCGTATTACACATAGATGGTGTAGGTATTTTAATTGGCTCGCTTAATGACGGCTTATTTTACAGAAGCTTACAAGGGCATTGGCGACAGTTAGATGCAGCCAACGGCTTACCCTATGGCTCTATTTTTAGCCTAGAGTATGACGAAACTTATAAGCGTGTATGGGTAAGTACCATGAAAGGTGTTTACCGTATGCCAGTAGCGCAATTTAAATCAGAGGTGTCGAGCCTAAAAGTGGAAGAGGTTATTTCTTCTTTTGATAGGCAGCTCGATGGTAAAGCAAGCCAGTGTTGTAACGGTTTAGGACACGATGCCGTTGCCATGACCGATTATTCAATTTGGTACCCAAGCTTACAAGGCATTGTAGAAATACCTAAAAATACCGAGCTATTTGGCCTAAATGTATTAAAGCCTAAAGTAGAAACACTAACCACACCTCTGCGTGCATTAACTACCGCAGCATTGGGCGAAAAGCCTTTACTAGATACTGATGAGCGCGACATAACGTTAAAGTACACCGCCATCGATTATTATGCGCCAAATAGTATTGAGTTTAGATATAAGTTAAGTGGCTTAGATAGTGATTGGCGCTATGCTAATGCACGCCGAGAAGCCATTTATACAAATTTACCGGCGGGGTCATTTTTATTTGAGCTTGAGGCAAAACGCCAAGGCGAAGATTGGGACAGAGCGCAAACTGTCGAGTATGCATTTGTAGTACCGCAGCGCTTTGACGAAACTATTTACTTTAGATTGCTAATTGTTAGTGGGTTTATTTTACTGTTTTACTTTATTTTTTGGGTATTTAGAGCGCAAGAGCGCCGTAAGCAAGAAGTACTCGAAGCCCTGGTTACAGAGCGTACATTAGAGCTGCGCCAAGCTAACGATAAATTAGGCCAAGTAAACTCACAGCTTAAACTAGTTAGTCACTCAGATGAGCTTACTGGGCTACGTAGCCGCCGCTTTTTGTTTGATCAGCTCCCTAAAGATATTGAGCATTTCCAACGTAATGCGCAGTCTTTACAAGCGCAAGGTAAGTCACTTGTACTGCTTATTATCAACTTTGATAACTTTAGCCGTATAAACGATGCGTATGGCCCAATAGCAGGCGATAGCTGCTTACAACAAATGGCAGCACTACTTAATTCACGTACCCAAGGCTCTGACTATGTAGCACGCTGGAGTGGGGATGAGTTTTTATTATTGCTGCGCGATTTTAAGTGCAACATGATTGACAGCTATGCCTCTGACTTATGCCAAGCAATCGCATTAAATTCGTTTCAATTACCAAACGGTAAAACAACCAATATTACGGCTTCATTGGGGTGGTCTTTTTACCCACTGCCACTTTTAGGTGGGCAAGTAATAAGCTGGGAGACGTCGATAAACTTAGCCGATATAGCGCTTCATCAGGTTAAAAAACGCGGTGGTGACGGTGTCGCAAATATTACGTTTGATAAACAGTTAGATGCGTTTGAGTTTGAGCAAAATTCGAATGTTGATCAGCAGCTGGGTATTTTACAAAGTAATGGCTTAGCAGATATTAAAGTGTGGATGCGATAAAGTTAAATCGATACCTTTTATATGCGTGTTGGCTATTGATAGTTAAACCTAACGTATGAAGTAATGAGAAAGCTAAGCTGTAAAATGTTTAGGTAAAAAAAGGAGCTTAAAAGCTCCTTTTTTTATTTAATTAAGCGATAAACGATTTTATTGAATTTAAAATGCCTTGTTCGCCTAAACCCATTTCATCGTGCATTTGCGCTTGTGTGCCGTGCTTAATAAATTCATCAGGGATACCTAAGTTAAGCACTTTTAGGTTGGCTTTTTGCGCTGCTAAATATTCATTAACCGCTGAGCCTGCGCCACCACAAATAGCGTTGTCTTCAAGCGTTACTATTACATCATGAGTTTGGCTAAGCTCATCTAATAAACTTGTATCAAGTGGCTTAATAAAGCGCATATTAACTAGCGTTGCACCTAGCTCACTTGCAGCAAGTTGCGCGTTTTCAAGCAAAGTACCAAAGGATAAAATAGCAATTTTAGCGCCTTGCTTAATGGTATTGGCTTTGCCTATTTCTAGTAGCGTCATTTCGCTTTGAATATCGGCAGTACCGGCACTACCACGAGGGTAGCGAACTGCTACAGGGCAATTAGCCTTATAACCGGTATAAAGCATATGGCGGCACTCGTTAGTATCACTTGGGGCCATAATAACCATATTGGGAATACAGCGCATGAAGCTTAAGTCGTACGCACCTTGGTGTGTTTCGCCGTCGGCGCCCACAATACCTGCGCGGTCTATAGCAAAAAGCACAGGTAGTTTTTGCAGTGCAACATCGTGAATAAGTTGATCATACGCACGTTGTAAAAAGCTCGAGTAAATAGCTACAACGGGTTTTAACCCTTCACAGGCAAAACCGGCGGCCAATGTGACAGCGTGCTGCTCTGCTATAGCAACATCGAAATACTGCTCTGGGTGTTCTTTTGAAAAACGCACCATACCTGAGCCTTCACGCATTGCCGGCGTAATAGCCATTAACTTTTTATCTTGCTCGGCCATATCACACAGCCAATCACCAAACACCTTAGAAAAAGTGGCGGCGCCAGGTTTAGATTTAGGTAAGCTTGATGTATTAGGGTCGAACTTTGGCACACCGTGATAGCCAATAGGATCAGCTTCTGCCGGTTTGTAGCCTTTACCTTTTTGGGTTTTTATATGTAAAAGCTGAGGCCCTTTTAAATTACGCATATTACGCAGTGTATCTACGAGCATATTTACATCGTGGCCATCAATTGGGCCAATGTAATTAAGACCTAGTTCTTCAAAAAAGGTACCTGGAATAACCATTCCTTTAAGGTGTTCTTCTACTTTACTGGCAAGTTCTTTAACAGGAGGCACGCCAGAGAGTAACTTTTTACTGCCTTCGCGAATATTTGTGTAAAAGCTGCCAGATAAAATACGCGCAAAGTGGTTGGTTAACGCACCGACGTTTTCAGAAATAGACATTTCGTTATCATTTAAAATGATTAACATGTCAGATTTTACATCGCCTAAGTGGTTCATGGCTTCAAATGCCATACCTGCTGTAATCGCGCCATCGCCTATAACGGCAACAGTTTTGCGGCCTTTACCTTCTTTTTGAGCCGCAATAGACATACCAAGTGCTGCCGAAATAGAGGTACTTGAATGGCCTACGCTAAAGGTATCGTATTGGCTTTCTTCACGAAAAGGGAATGGATGCAATCCGTCTTTTTGACGAATTGTATGCATTAAATCGCGTCGGCCCGTTAAAATTTTATGCGGGTACGCTTGATGGCCTACATCCCATACAAGGCGATCTTCTGGTGTGTTATACACATAATGTAGAGCAACGGTAAGCTCAACAGTTCCTAAACCAGACGCTAAATGGCCGCTACTTTGCGAAACAGAGTTGAGTAAATAGTCTCGTAACTCGTTGCTAAACGCAGGGAGTTTATCTTGCGCTATATCGCGTAAGTGGGCTGGTTCGTCAACCAAGTTAAGTAATGGATACTTGCTACTATCAAGTGTCATGGTATTTATTTTATCCTTCGCTAACACCGGTGCTAACTTATTAGTTGTTACCGCTGTTGAGTAATAATGTCAGTGCTAAATGGCAATACGTATATGTAACACTCAATGGTCACGTTTAATCAGGTAGTTTGCCAGCGCCGCTAGAGTAGAGGTATCAGCATCTATTTTGTTTAATGCTTGATGTGCTTGCTCTATTAAATTTTGCGCCATTTGCTTGGCGCCTTGCATACCTAATAGGGCCGGATAAGTTGCTTTATTAGCAGCTAAATCAGAGCCTTGTGGCTTACCTAAAATAAATGTGTCACCTTCAACATCTAAAATGTCGTCGTGCACTTGAAATGCCAGCCCTATAGCATACCCAAAAACACGTAAGTTTTCTAAGGTTTGTTTGTCTGCTTTTTCGCTACATAATGCACCCAATGTAATGGCACAGTTGATTAAGGCACCTGTTTTTAACCTATGAATTCGCTCAAGCTGTTGTACTGTAATCATTTTATCAGTGGCTGCAATATCTAACCCTTGTCCGCCTACCATACCTTCAAGCCCTGATGCTTTAGCCAGTGCGCTGATCATTTTTACTTGGGTTGCCGCGCTGCAGGTAAATTTGTGAGCCGAGATTAGCTCAAAGGCTAATGTTTGTAGTGCATCGCCCGCTAAAATTGCATGCGCATCGTCAAACTCTATATGGCAAGTTGGGCGTCCACGACGAAGGTCGTCATCATCCATAGCGGGTAAATCATCGTGCACCAACGAGTAGCTATGAATACACTCAATAGCAGCAGCAAGGGTGTCTAGATCTTGCTTATTAGCTCCGAGCATTTCACCACTTGCGTAGACTAAAAAGGGGCGTAAACGCTTACCACCGTTAAATAAGCCGTACTGCGTGGCCTCTTTTACTGTGTGTGCGGTATCAAGGGGTTGATCAAAGTACTGTTGCAGGGTCTTTACGACATCTTGTTGAGCACATTCTATTTTTTCTTGTATGCTCACGGTTATTCCATATCGTTGTTAAAGGAAGAAAGCGCTGCTTTTTCGTCATTACCCATCAAAATAGACACTTTTTGTTCTGCTTGTTGTAATTTACCTGTTGAGGCGTTAGCTAAGGCTATACCACGCTCAAATTGCTTTAACGACTGTTCAAGCGATAAATCACCTTGTTCCATTTCACCAACAATGGTTGAGAGTTCTTCGAGTGCTTGTTCAAAACTTAGGTTTTCAGGTTTTTTAGTCGCCATGTTTAATTTCAGCCAGCATGATAAATTTAGGAGCCAATTTTAGGGGGAATGCTAAACTAGGTCAAAGGATGATCGTTGTTTTTTGAGTTATATCAGTTTAAATCGTATTTTTACCATGTATAAGATGCGTATTAGTGCTTACTGTGTACAATAAAATTAATCAGTCGCTAGGCGAGCAGGGTATCTTGATCTAAAATTAGGCCAAACACAGTGTTTTACACTTTTTTCAAAAATGGCTTAAGTATTTCAGTACCTTGCCGATAAGCAGTTAATAATAAAAGTTTGAATAACAAAGTATAATACTTTGGAGGAAATGTGGATTTAGCAACCATAATTGGGATCCTTGGCGCAATTGGTTTAATTGTCATGTCCATGTTTATGAGTAGTAGCGGCGAAATGGGTATGTTTGCCGATGCGCCTTCTAGTGTAATTGTATTTGGTGGCTCACTATTTATTGTGTTATCAAACTTTACCTTGTCACAGTTTTTGGGCATAGGTAAGGTTGTTGGTAAAGCATTTATGTTTAAAATCGAATCGCCAGAAGAGCTGATTGAAAAAGCAGTTGAACTTGCTGATTCGGCCCGTAAAGGTGGGTTTTTAGCCCTCGAAGAAGCCGAAATACCAAACCCTTTTATGCGCAAAGGTGTAGATATGCTCGTTGATGGCCACGATGCTGATGTAGTTCGTGCCACGCTTCAAAAAGACATTTCTTTAACTACAACTCGTCACGAACTGGGCGCCGGTTTATTTAAGTCACTTGCCGATATAGCCCCAGCAATGGGTATGATAGGAACGTTAATAGGCTTAGTTGCTATGTTATCTAACATGGATGACCCTAAAGCCATTGGCCCCGCAATGGCGGTGGCATTATTAACTACTTTATATGGTGCATTTTTAGCAAATGTAGTGGCTATTCCTATTCAGGTAAAACTTGAGCTTCGTAAAGACGAAGAGGCCATGAATCAGCGTCTAATACTGGATGCTATTTTAGGTATTCAAGATGGCCAAAACCCGAAAGTAATTGAAGGTATATTGAAAAACTACCTTGCTGAGTCTAAGCGCAAAGTAGATACCGAGGAGTAACCATGTCTGATCAAGAGTGCAAATGCCCACCCCCAGGTCTGCCTGCTTGGATGGGAACATTTGCTGACTTAATGTCGCTTTTAATGTGCTTTTTTGTACTTTTGCTCGCGTTTTCAGAAATGGATGTACTTAAATTTAAGCAAATAGCAGGCTCGATGAAGTTTGCATTTGGTGTGCAAAACAAAATAGAAGTAAAAGATATCCCTAAAGGGACCTCGGTTATTGCTATGGAATTTACCCCAGGTAAGCCTGAACCTACCCCGATAGAAACCATTCAGCAACAAACCGTTGAAATGACCCAGCAAATGTTAGAGTTTCAAGCGGGTGATGAAAGCTCAGCTGGTGGTAGACAAGAGCAACGTGGCGATAAGCGTGGTGGCGAGTCACGTAGTACATCGCAGCAGCAATCTTCAGAGCAAGCAACTTCAGCCGCCGATCAAGAACAAACTAACGAGTTAGTGAAAAAAATAGCACAACAGCTCGAAAAACAAATTATCGACGGTGCAATCGAGCTTGAATCTTTAGGACAGCAAATCATTATTCGTATCCGTGAAAATGGCTCATTTCCCTCTGGCAGTGCTTTTTTACAACCTAAATTTAAGCCCATAATTCAAGATATTGGTGAGTTATTAAAGGATGTACCTGGTGAAATTACGGTATCGGGTCACACTGATGATTTTCAGGTTTCAAACGAGTTATATATTAATAATTGGGACTTATCGTCAAAACGCGCGGTAGCAGTAGCAAGCGAATTACAAACTGTTCAAGGGTTTGATAAAAACCGCATGATGGTAGTAGGGCGCGCTGATACTCGCCCGCTAGTTCCAAACGATTCAAACGAAGATAGACGCAGAAACCGCCGAGTTGAAATATCAATTTTACAAGGTAAGGCCAAAGAGTCAGACCCTATTGATGTACGTTAGGTTATTGCCTAGCGTTAAACTTTAGTAAATTAGTTTCTTTTTAAGGTACTTTATCCCTTTAAGTATCTTGGCAATCTCATTATTTTAGCTTACAGTACATTTCTTTAACATATGTAATGGAGTGCCTGTGGAAACAATCAGTAAATATTGCGATATGCCGGGAAATGGTTCTGGTGGTGACGAAGATAAGACTAATGAATAACAATGCCAATATGGTTAAGTGAGTTACATTCTTTTCTTGAGCTAAGTTGGGTTTTATTTTTACTCCCTGCTATTTTTATTTTCTATCTAAGAAAAGATTATTTAGCACTCAGGTTTGTATGTATCACGAGTGCTTTTTTCTTATTCGGCGCTTTTATATATGAGCCTTTAAAAGCGTTGGATAAAGGTATAAACATATACAGATACGTTGTTTGGGCTTTTAATGATATTGCTTGGATGGCACTCATTGCTTACCTAGGTTTAAAAGATAAAGTTTACTTATGGCAATCTGTATTAGGTCAGCTTGTGGTTATTATGGCGCCTATATTACAGCTATTTAGAGTTGTAGATCGCCATTTATGGGATTTATCTTATAGCACTTTAATGTATAAAACGCTTTTGCCACTCATTAATATTTCTACTGTTGTAGTGTGCTATCTCCCTCTTATTTATATTTTAGTTAAAAATAAAGAATACCCGATTAATAGTAAATATAAAAACTCCCCACCCTTAAAATAGCTGTGCTAAACTACTGTTTATATAAACAGTTAATGAGCAGCTCCCATGAAACTCTATATCGCAGAAAAGCCATCACTTGGCAGAGCTATTGCTGATGCACTGCCTAAACCACATAAAAAACACGATGGCTATATAGAAGTGGCTAATGGCGACTGTGTCTCGTGGTGTATCGGGCACTTGTTAGAGCAAGCTGAACCTGATGATTATGATGCGCGTTTTAAAAAGTGGCAATTTGAACACCTTCCCATAGTGCCGGAGCAGTGGCAGCTCAAAGCAAAAACGAAAACACGTAAGCAATTAACTATTTTAAAAAAGCTAATTAAACAGGCATCAGTGCTGGTGCATGCGGGCGATCCCGATAGGGAAGGCCAATTGTTGGTGGATGAAGTCATAGAGCAAGCCAAAATAAGTAAAACCAAAAAGCAAAGTATTCAGCGTTTGCTAATAAGTGATTTAAATCTAGCGGCGGTAAAAAAAGCACTCAACCACATGCGTTCAAACCGTGAATTTATTCCGCTTAGTGTGTCGGCGCTTGCGCGTTCACGCGCAGATTGGCTATTTGGTATGAACCTTACGCGTGCTTATACGCTGGCGGGGCAAAAAGCTGGCTTTGGCAATGTGTTGTCGGTGGGTCGCGTACAAACCCCAATTTTAGGTTTAGTGGTTAATCGGGATAACGAAATAGCTAACTTTGTGTCAAAACCATTTTATGACGTGTTGGCGCATTTAATAACTCCTGAGCAGCAAAGCTTTGTGGCCAAATGGGTACCAAGCAAAGCCTGCGAACCGTATCAAGATGAAGAAGGGCGTGTATTAAATAAAGCACTTGCTGAAAATGTCGCCTCGCGAATAGCCAATCAACCAGCTGAAGTCACTGCGCTCGAGCAAAAACAAAAAAAACAAAGCGCGCCGCTGCCTTATAATTTATCGGCACTGCAAATAGATGCTGCAAAGGCATTGGGTATGGCAGCTCAGCAAGTACTCGATATTTGCCAAACGCTCTATGAGCGTCATAAGTTAATTACTTACCCTCGTTCCGATAATCGTTATTTGCCTAAAGAGCATCATTTAGATGCGCCTGCAATTTTAAAAGCAATTGCAGCTAATGGCGGTCAAAGTACTGAATTTGTGAATGGGGCAGACGCTAAAAAACGTAGCAAATGTTTTAACGATGCAAAAGTGGCTGCACACCATGCAATTGTGCCTACCGCCAAACAACTAAAAACAGCGACTCTGGCGCCTGATGAAGCAAAAGTATATCAACTTATTAGCAGGCATTACTTAATTCAGTTTTACCCCGATTATATTTATAACGAAACTAAAGTAGAGGTAACCATTGCGGGAGGTTTATTTAAAGCCAATGCAAAGCAAGATGTAAGCCTAGGGTTTAAGGTATTAATGGGCAAAGCCGAGCTAAAAGATGAAGCAACCTTGCCTCATTTAACAAAAGGTATGGCGCTTAACTGCACTAAAGGTGAAGTTGTAGAAAAACACACTACGCCACCGTCTCATTTTACTGATGCAACATTGCTGGCTGCCATGACCGGCATTAGTCGTTATGTAAAAGATTCACAAATTAAAAAAATACTCAAAGAGACTGATGGATTAGGTACAGAGGCTACCCGCGCAGGCATTATTGAATTATTATTTAGGCGTCGTTTTTTAAAGCGCGAGGGTAAATCAATTAAAGCCACACAAACAGGCCTGGCACTTATTAGTGTTTTACCAGAGGGCTTAGCTAGTCCCGATTTGACCGCTAAATGGGAGGCGAGCTTAGGCAACATTGCTCAACAAACAATGAGCTACCAACAATTTTTACAACCACTGCTGGTGGAGCTTGAAGGTTTTGTACAGCAAGCAGCTAGTTGTGATAGTCATGTATTTTCAAAGCTACCTAAAGCTCCGCCTAAAAAGCGCTTTGCTAAGCGTGGTAAAAAAACACCATTTAAAAAAACAAATTATAAAAAGAGCTCAGCAACCACTTAATTGCTGAACTCTCAAATACGGCTTACTTTTTATTAAATAACGCGACTGCAGCGTTACTCATGGCTTTTATACCGGTCGGTAATGCTACTTTATAATCTGGCGCAAATTTACTTGAGTGTAATGAGGGAAGTGTTTGGTTACTTTTCATCGCATTTGTATATTGCTGTTGGTTTACTCCACCTAGCCAAAATAACGTAATAGGAATGTTTTCGTCAGTTCTACCGTACAGCCCAAAATCTTCACCAGCCATAACCGCTTTTGTCTCAAGTACATTAGTTTCGCCAATTGCATCAGCAATAGCGCTCCTAACAATATTAGTTTGCTGAGGGTTGTTGTAAGTAGATGGAATAGATTCATCTTCATGAACGTGAACAACAGGGTAGTGCGACTTAGCAAGGCCTGCACTTTGAGCAATACCGGCTGTAATACGTTTTATAGCGGCTATTTGCGCCGTACGCACCTCTGGGTTGTAGCTTCTAAGCGTAAGCTGAAGTTTTACTTCATCGGAAATCACATTATGCTTTGAACCACCATGAATAGATCCCACAGTCACAACAGAAGGCTCAAGTGGAGAAAGCTCGCGACTTGTGATTGTTTGTAATGCTAATACCGTACGCGCAGCAATAACAACTGGGTCTACGGTAGTGTGCGGGTAGGCGCCGTGTCCGCCTTTGCCTTTTATAGTTATATCTACCGAATCAACACTTGCCATAGTGTATTCATTTTTCATTGATACCTTACCCGCAGGCACGCTGGCACTCACATGCAGCGCAATAACATGATCAGGCTTAGCATATTTACTAAATAAGCCTTCACTTAACATAGCTTTTGCGCCACCGCCAACTTCTTCTGCAGGTTGAGCAACCATCATTAACGTTCCTTGCCACTTATCTTTGTGGGCAATAAGTTGCTCAGCAGTACCAATAAACGAGCTCATATGTATATCGTGGCCACAGCCATGCATTACACCTACTTTATTCCCATGCTCATTGGTCACTTGTACTTTAGATGCATAAGGTTTACCGGTTTGCTCTGTGATTGGTAGGCCATCGGTATCAGTACGAATCATTATTGTAGGGCCGGTGCCATTTTTATAAATCCCTACCACACCATAGCCGCCCACCTTATCTGTTACATCAAACCCAAGTTTTGTTAATCGCGATGCTATTTTTTGACCCGTTTCTTTTTCATGATATGAAAGCTCTGGAGATTGGTGTAAGTCGAGGTAAAACTTTTCAATAGCTGGCATACTCTTAGTTAAATCTAAGTTTAGGGGCTTAGCATAAGTAAGTGGGCTTGCTATCATAAATGCTGCAGCTAGATAGGTGATTTTCATGTTTTCCCTCATTATTTGAAAGTATTTAATACTTGTATTTATTATGTTCGTCTCCATATAAAAACCTAAATAAATGAATATGGCAATTAATTCAATGAGCAACATAGTTAGTATCAACGCACAAAACCTTCAGCAAGTACTCGGTGAAACATCACAACAAAAGTTGGTGCTGCTTAACTTCCACTCGCCACAAAGTCCTGAGTGTATTAGCCAAATCGGCATATTAGAAAATTTAGCTACGCAATATAAAGACCATATTGTAGTGGCTAACCTTGATTGTGACGTAGAACAAGCACTTGCCTCGCAATTAGCGCAGCAGGTTGGTTTGCAAACCTTACCTACACTTGTATTGTTAAAAGATTCAGCGCCAGTCGATTTATTAGCGGGCGTGCAAACAGACGCGCAAATTCGCGAAGCCCTGAGTAAGCATTTACCAGCGCAACAGGACCTACTTCTTGAACAAGCAAAACAAGCATTGTTAAAGTCGGATCTAAATGCTGCATTTAATTACGCAAAGCAAGCGTATGAAATAGACAGTGCAAACGCCCGTATAAAGCTTGTATTAGCTGATATATGTATTCAAATACATAAGCTAGATGATGCTCAAGCACTTATTGATACAATTGACGCCCAAGAGCAAGATGCTTACTTTCATAACATAAAAGCAAAATGCGAAGCGGCCCTCGAAGCTACCGACTCGCCAGAGATAAATGAAAAGCAATCTCAAGTAGAAAAGCACCCAAATGATTTAGACTTAAAAACAGAGCTAAGCCAATTGCTAAACGATGCAGGACGAAAAGAAGAAGCACTCGAAACACTCTTCAGCGTACTTAAAAAGGATCTTAACTTTAATGACGCTAAAGCAAGCTTTTTAGCAATTATCGCTTCTCTACCAGATGGAGATGCACTTGCAGCGAAATACAGAAGAAAGCTATATAGTATTTTGTATTAATACCCGTAGTTAATAAATTAACTAAAAAGCACCTTATAGGTGCTTTTTGCGTTTTATACATCGTTATATTTAAAACAGACTGGGCTTTGCATATAGGTTTAGTTTGTTTTTTGTACTTACTTTGGCCCTTTAGAGTGAAAAATACACGAAATAGCTTTTATTTATAGTTTTTATTAAAAAACGCTTGCGTAAAAATCCGTTCTCCCTATAATGCGACCCCACTGAGACGGCAGAGCAGGCAACGCTTAGCGAGGCAAGCAAACGAC
>NZ_LKDV01000014.1:0-111557 GCF_001401875.1 Pseudoalteromonas sp. P1-13-1a
GAACTAAAGCATAGTTCTTATAGAGGTAGTACTTTCTGTGCTGATTGGAATCTAACAGAGGCGATGTTGCCAAACTCATTTCTGCCCCAAAGTGAGTTAGCGTAAATGCACTAAAGGTGGCTTTGAGCGAGGGGCGGGCGTTAATCTTTGAAGCTTAAACGTCAGCTTTCCAAGTTATATCTGCCGATATGCCCTCTGAATATATGAGAATAAAAACTGAGCCTGAATTCGGATAGCTAATTCAGATTTAGCGATCAATAGATGCTTGCCTAATTGATTTGCAAAATAAAATGGAATTAGATTTGAAGCTGTTGTAATTTATTGTTTTTATATGTGGCTACCTCGCATATCACCCAAAAGGATTGAAATAGCTAGAAAATGGAAGATACACAATTTAAAAGTCCATTGTTTGATGCAACCGCGACGTGGAACGGTTTTTCTTATCAAGGAAAAGTCGGACTTTATGTATGTTTAAAGCTTATTAATGATGCATTGCTTCGTAATGAAGATATAGATGAGTTCTGTGAGCAATATAGTATTGAATTCGAATGGTTGGAGGATTTTTCTATACTCCAAAATAACCAGTATATAAGCCATCATCAAGTTAAACATTACAATAATGATCAATTTAGTAGTTATATTGACGCCATTGTTACTATTTTATCAAGACAACAAGGTCGAATATCCGAAAATGATCTATTTAAATATATTGGTTATTATGCTCAGATTAATTCCAAAGACTTTAATAAAAAGAAATACATTGAAACATTAGTTAGTAGATTAATTGAAGAGAACGTTGTCGATCAAAGCCGATTTATAATAGTAAATAAAATCTCAAACCTAGATGGTTACAATGATGATGCGGTAACTGCGGTTAATAATTACTTAGGTGATTTTATAACTATAAAAGATCAATATTTAAATGGGTGTGTTTACGTCCATACATCAAAAAAGATAGCCATTCCTGATAAAGACCTATCAGATTACAAAGACATAAAAAAATCAAACGTCAGTTTGAAACACGGTTCAAAAAGAACACTTATAAATCAAAGTATTATATGCTCGTTTGACAGCAACTCCGACTACGAACTAGCACTTGAAGATGCAGAATTAACGAAGAAATTGATTTGTTTAGCTGAATCTATTTTGCAACATCAAAATCCAAACCTTGTTATCACTCCTGAAATATTAACTATTTACGTTGCATCAATAAAAGACCTTGTTGATAAATATGTCGCACAGAGGCATGAAGATCTAAATCGGGATGAAACAATACGGCTAAGTGAAAAAGTAAAACGAAAATTACCATTCGAAAATATTTTAGCCTGCCTAAGAATGGAAATTATTGATGAATCAAACGATCACTACTGGGAACTAATTTGCCGTGAAAACTTTGAGAATGCATTCCAAAAGCAAATTGATTTTTTAGATGAAGAAAACTTAGTAGAGCGAAGAAACCTCTATAGGCATTATAAAACGACTAAGGATAAATATATTAAACAAGGGAAGTTAGCTTTATTGTTAAAAGCATTAAAACCACACCTACCTGTTTGCAATAATTCCACTAAAAGTAATTATTATCATCAACATATAGCAAGTGAAAATGATATCAGCATAGTTTATTTAAGTTTTCTTGAAAATCTAAACATGGAATACGAGGACTCTTTCTTTTTTCCAAAAAATGGTCAGTATTTTTATGCAAGTACTATTAGCGTAAATCGCTCAAACCCCCGTCATACAAGAAAGGCTATTGAAGCTTTAAAAATAGATTTTAAAGATCGATATATATATTTAAATAAAGATACTGACTTTATTGTTATCGATTCACCTAATAACACTAAATTTTCAGGTCGTCTTGAAAAATTTGTAGAAGTACCTAACGTGCTAGGCTATGAAGTAACAGATAAAAAACATATAACCTCAACCAAAGATCTTACTTTTGTTCATTATGAATTAGCACAGGAAAAATTAAATGAATAAGGATTTTCTCAATACCATTACTAAATTATTAGGTGAATTAGGCTTGTCTGCTGGTATTTTTAATTTAGTTGATGACGACACAACAATTCTACAGTCACAAGACTTTATCCTCATTAGAAACAATAAAGTTGGTGATTATTTTTTATTGGCCGAAATTCAAATATCCGAATTAAATTTAGTCAATCGTGATTTACAAATCAGTCTGATGTCATACTTAACCCACTTAATGACTGATGCGGGTGTTAATGATTTGCGACCATTAAATGGAGTTCCATTTTTAGCGTTAGATAATAGCTTTGAGAAAAACACCACGTTATTGCTATTCACAAGTAAAATTGGTGATATTACTAACCTACTTACCCAAATTACTGAAATAGAAGAAAACGAGTATTTTTTTAAAAAACAAGTTGTACTGCTCCCAACCAAGTTTTTAGATAATTTGGGAAATAAAATCTCCAGCTCAACGGATTTTGAAATAACTAGATATTTGCAAGATTACATGCATGACACTGAAAAGTTTAAACAATTCATGAGCAAGACAAACGAAGACTCTGATTATGCAGGATGCGCCCAATTTTTTGAAAAGTTGCCATTTTTACATTTAAACGTAAAAAGCTCGGAATCTAATTCCTTACAGAATATGATCGACAATGAAATCGCGGAAAATACAAAAAAATACAGTATTACGATCAACACCGACACGGACGAAGAAGAAAATAGTAAATTTACCATCTTAGATAAAAACCTAGAGGAAATTTATGTAGTAGCAATGAAATATGCGTCAAAAATGGAAGAGTCCGATGCCTACTTAGATGCAGAAGCACTGCTAACTAATTTAAAAGGAAATGGGTTCAATGGGTAATTATAGAATTGGCCGATTGCTTGTTAAAAACTTCAAATCCTACACGGAAGAATTTTCATATAACTTCGAAAATAAAGATTTAATTATTTTAGATGGCCCAAATGGATTTGGTAAAACAACAATATTTGATGCAATTGAAATAGCCTTCACAGGTACTGTCAGTCGGTTTAAAGATTCTAAAATAATTGATACCAAGCAACGAAATAAAAATATGTTGATATCAACTAATGGAGTCGACGGAGCTCCGGCTTTCGTGGTTTTAGAATTAATCTCTAATAATAACTCATTGATTATCGGCACTTACATAGAAGCTAAAAAAGGAAAAAATAAAGAATGGGCTAATCATATTTATCGCGGAATCTTAAAGAGCTGGCCAGATAATGTTGACGATATATCTATTGAAATTGGAGAAGGAAATGGGAATATAATTGAAGAATTACAGGAAGCGTTAAATTTTAAAGAATTAAATAAAATGTTTACTGTATTCAATTACATTC
The DNA here is from genome assembly GCF_001401875.1 of Pseudoalteromonas sp. P1-13-1a. NCBI lineage: Bacteria > Pseudomonadati > Pseudomonadota > Gammaproteobacteria > Alteromonadales > Pseudoalteromonadaceae > Pseudoalteromonas > Pseudoalteromonas sp. P1-13-1a. The sequence goes on from NZ_LKDV01000014.1 coordinate 3,340, forward strand.
AGCAAGAAGAAACTTTGCATTTTCTTAAACTTGATGAAAAATCAAGATTTAATCAAATAGATCACCTCTTTGGTATCGGTGATGAAAAAAACGCGTTCGAGAAATTAGAAAAATTAAAAAATTTAGTTTTAGCTAAAAAAACAGACTTGGAAACAAAAAAAAGCGATAAAACAGCAGAACGTGAAGAACTTCGAACTGAAGAGGGTGCATATGATGAGATTAGCTTATCTGGAAATACAATAGAACAGCTAGATACAAAAACGATTGCAGAACTCGAAAAATATAAAGCCGCGCTTGAGGAATGCAAAAAGATATTAAGTGATGGCGGGGGTAATGTTTGGTCACTTATTAAACAGCGACACGAGGTTAAAAAACAGCTTGAAGCAGAGAATAAAAATTCAATAAAAAACCTGCTTCTTTTTAGTAATATCGCGGATAGTAAAAACGTAGGCTATACCCGCATTGAATCACTAAGCAAACATATCCTGTGGATTACTAAGACTGTTGAAAAATGTGCAGATTATAGTGAACTAAAAAATTTAGATATTACTAAAGAAATTGAGATTACAGATGTTTTATTGAATAAAATACAAAAACATTTCAAAAAATTATACGAAGTAAACAAAGCTGATATCAATAGCTATGAAACTCTTGTAAATACTCAAAGCACAACCGAGAAACTTTTAACTAGCATAACCAATTCCAGTGAAACGCTAATTAAAAAGTTAAATAAATATTGCCGCGAAGAAGAAGAGATCATTGAACATTCGGATAATAAAGAAGGTATCGATTGTCCATTATGCGGGCAACCATATGACGATTTAATCGAACTTAATAAAGCATATAAAGAACAAAAGGTAGCTTTTGAAAAATTACAAACAGATTCAAGTAAAAAGCTAGAGCTAGCTTATAACAAGCTTATAGATGAGTTAATTTCACCTTCTATCCAACGAAGTAAAGATCGCTTTGCTAAATACAGCCATTTTAATGATAACTACAAAGAAATATTGAGAACCCGTCAGGTTAGTAAAGATCGATTTGATGAGATTATAAAACTTAAAAGTTGGTTCGATGAACACCTCCCGCAATACAGTGAACACGCTTGCCCTAGCTTATTCTCTGCAGATTATTCTGTAGAAGAAAAATATACTGAAATTAAGACTCTGTTGGAAACTTTAGACAGTAAGCTTTCAGTCAAAGTTGGGGACGAATTTGAGCCAATTAAAGCTAAATTAGATGATATTGGTGTAGATGCGAGTACAGAAGTTAATGATTGGCCTTTTTCATTAGAAAATGTTACTAACGATATTCAGTACTTAGAAAATCAAATTAAACTATTAAATAACAATCAATACAGTAAGTTAACAGATGAAATAACAGAGTATGACACAGGTATATCAAACTATAAAAATATACTAAACGCATTAAATGACGGGCATAAAATATATAAAACTAATATTACTCGATATGAAAAAGAGATAGCCAAAAAAATTCAAATACCTTTTTACAATATTAGCAGTAAAATCTTACAAACAAGACTTGAATCAGGGATGCCGGCGAGTGGTGTTATTTTGGAAGCACCTGATAAATTGAACAATAATGGTTATTATCGTTTTTGTTCAAGTATCGGATCTGAACATGACGCTTGGAGTACAATGAGTTCAGGCCAACTAGCTGGAGTGATTATTGCTTTTATGCTGGCGATGAATAAAGTGTTTCCTACAGGGTTAAAAACGTTATTAATTGATGACCCAATTCAAAGTATGGATGACATAAATATGGCATCATTTATTCAATTGTTGAGGGAAGAGTTTAAGGGTTATCAAATTATAATGTCTACACATGAAAGTAGAATCGCGAATTATGTATCCTATAAATATCAAACATCTGGCTTATCACCTTTAGCTATAAATTTAAAAAATGATAAGAAAAATAGAGACTTAATTTAACAGTGATTGGCGAAAGTCTAGCACTTTAGCGTTTAGCCTGTGTAGATTGATTCCAACGAAGTAAGTCCCAACATTTTGCCTATCAAAATGTTGGGTACGCTTCTAGCTTACCCAATTGAGTCATATAAACGGCTGTTTATCACTGGATAGCCGACGTTCAAATTTGATAAACCATCCTTTGCTTCTGGCACATAGCCGTCCAACGACTCTAAATTGTTTTTGTCCAAAAACGTGCTTGAGCTACCGCCTGTTTCTCGCACTTTGCCGAAGTTGAGCTCAGTGCCAAGAGCACACGTTCACTAATGTGATACCCAAAGTGAAGAGCAATGGTTTTGACTTAATATATTTACTTGAAGTTTATGTATAAAAAATTATTTTTAATAGTAGGTATTATGTTTAGTACATTAGTCATTTGAGTTGGATTCAATACGGATTCTTCAGTCTATTTTTTTACTTTTGAAGATAATGGGCTTTGCATAACGTCACATATTTAAAAACTTTAAGTAAGCACAGGTAAAAGCTAATAAATGAATGCACTAAAAGCTAATAAATGAATGCACTAAAAGCTAACGTTGATAATATAAATCTATTACAAAATCTTGTGTACTAACTCAGGCTTAGCCTACATTCAAAATATCATTCAAAGCGATACGCTTAACTTTCGTTCCGTCGCTATACCCATTTGCTAATAAGTTATCTAAAACTGCGCCGGTATAAAATGTGTAACCATTTTCCCCATCAATTGGCAGTTCATAGATTGAGCCTGATTTTTGAGGCCAAATCCAGTATTTTCCGCATGGTGATAAATCAGGTAAAGCCTTAGAGCCAGAGCTTACTCTCCAAATATCATTACCCTTCCAAGAGCAAAAAATGGCATACCGCGTTACATCGTCAGCTGATTGATATATTAAAACTACCCAGCCCTCTGGTTTGTGTTTCATAGTTACTATATCTCTTTGTATATTTAAATTAAGTACTTACAGCGTATAAAATTTTTTATATTAGGAACTAAGTAAACCACCTTAGAGTTCTAACCTTGCACCATTGTGCTTTAACCACTCTTTACACTCTAAATAATCAGGCATAAAGCGCTCTACTTCGCGCCAAAACTTTGGAGAGTGGTCATGGTGTATTAAATGGCAAAGCTCATGCACCACTACATAGTCTACAATGCGATTAGGAGCCATTATCACCTTCCAATTGAAGGTAATATCACCTTCAGCAGTACAGCTACCCCAGCGGCTTTTATAATTCTTTATACCCACCGAGTTATATTTAACATTCATTATGTCGGCGTAACGTTTAACTTTTTCGTTAAACTTAATCTCAGCATGCTTCTCGTACCAAGCAAGTAATGACTCTTTAATTAAATCAGCGTTATCAGTACCAGCAAATAAGGTTACGCTAAAACGGCCATTAATTAGTTTAGCCGGTTTGTAATATCCTTGATTTACTTTTAAACGATAATTACGGCCAAGGTATGAAAAACACTCGCCAGAAACAAACTCTTTATTGCTCTTGGGCTGAGCTTCATAATGAAGGGCTATTTTTTCTTTTATCCACTGCCTTTTATCTTTGAGTAGCTTAATTATTCTTTCATTGTCCAAAGCATGGGGCACCACAACGCATACTTCACCGCTTTCAACAGTTATAGAAGCTGTTTTAGTGCGATTGGTACGTTTTATAAGGGCGGTAAACCCATTACTTTCTAAGTACTCTTGTGTGCTTTCTTCTGCTAAAGACTTAGTCATAAATTAACGCTTATCAAACTTGGTTTTTCCTAGTTCCATAAAGCGCTCCTGTACTACTTTAACTAAGCTTGGCTCACCAAAAGATTGGTCGATAATGGCGCGTTTAATCTCTTTTTTCATTCGTTTTACTTCGTCTTGCTTATTGAAAAAATCAACAATTTGAGTCGCTTCGTCAAAGGTATTAACCAATGTTTGTGTTGTCGCTTTTACTTCTTCCATCACAGTTTCATCAATAACATAGCCGCCTTTATTCTCAGCTACCTGCGATACTTCAGCGGTTAAAATATTATAAAAGGCGTATTCGGTTTCTGATAAACCAATATCCTGAGCTGCTTTTTGATGTTCGCTCTCAATGTTATCAACCATATCCAGTAGCAACTCTAACTGGCGTTCCCAGTTGCCTGCATTCTTCACTATTATATCTCTCAACCTTAAGCTTAGTGATTTATAGTATTCAGGGTCTTCTTCAAGGTTCACGGTAATGTGGTGCTTAATAGCACTTTCAACTTCTGAGGCTTTTGATTCGGTTGACTTAACTTCTTTAAGTTTATCTTTAAAGTTGGCAGCTAATAAATCTACTGGTGGTATTTTAGGGTCAACTCCAGTGCTAATAATGTGCTCATCAACTAGCTGCCTTACCTTTTCGCCAACGCCCGATAAATCAAGCCCTTCTTCACGGTAACGTACCCTTGCTGCATTCAGCACTTTACCTAAAAAGGTTAAATCTTTAATAAAAGGAGACGCGGCCTTATCAGGTAAAATAACGTTCATCTGTTTAGCAAAACGCTTAAACGCCATTTCAAATTGCGATCTTATCGTTTCGTCTTTTAAAACCAGTACATAGTCATCAACGTCAGTACTTGGTTTGCCATTTACAAGTACACCTTTAAAAAAGCTCATAGCAACAGTATGGGCGGCTTTTAGTTTAGGAATTTCATCTTTTAATGACTGAAAAGTACCGTCTACATCATCGCTGGTAAACATATCCAGCGCATCGGTTAAATGCTGCGAAAGCCCATAGTAGTCAACCACAAAGCCACAGGTTTTACCTTTATATGTTCTGTTAACGCGCGCTATAGCCTGCATTAAAGTATGGTCTTGTAGTTTGCGGTCTATATACATTACTTGTGCTATTGGCGCGTCAAAGCCCGTTAATAGCATATCTTTAACAATTAAAAACGCAGTCGGGTTTTCATTTAATGGCTTGGGAAAGTCATCAATCGCTTTTTTTTGTTTAACTTTATCTGTGTACTGCGATATGTAAGCTTCATCATTATGATCGCCTGAAATAATCACTTCAGATGGTGGAGCACCTAACTCATCTAGGGTTCTTTTATAAAGCGCAGCGGCATGGCGGCTACCCGTTACTATCATAGCTTTAAAGCCATCTGGCTGAATGTGCTCCCGGTAATGCTTAAGTAAATCTATACATACCCATCGAATGCGTGCGGGGGCTTCACGTACAGCTCGCTCAACACCATATTTCTTCTTAATTTCGCGTTGTTCTTCTTTAGTATAATCACCAAAGTACTCTTCAAAAAGCTTATCGAGAGACTTACCCGACACATCAGTTATTACCTCTCTGCCTTCGTAAAGTATTCTTACTGTAGCGCCATCTTCAACCGCTTCATTAATTTTATATTGGTCAATATACCCACCAAACGCTTGCCCCATTTTTTGAGTTTTAAGCAGGGGTGTTCCCGTAAAGCCAATTTTAGGTGCATTAGGTAAAGCTGCATTAATCACCATTGCTAACCCGCCAAATTGTGTACGGTGTGCCTCATCGGCAAGTACTATAATTTTTTCGCTGGTGTTTAAATCTGTAAATGTTTTATCGGGGTCGCCGTTAGCAGCTTCTTTTTCAGCTTCCTGAAATTTTTGTACCATTGCAGTTACTAAATCAGATGAATCTTTTTTCAAAAGCTCTCTTAGTTTAGCAACCGATGATGCGTTATAAACCGTTTCGCCTTGTGCGTCTCTGAACGTAGATGAAAGCTGCTCGTCTAATTGAGTTCGGTCAGTAACAAATACAAGCTTGTATTGCTGAAGCTCTGCGTCTCTTCGCATTTTAACTGCAAGCATAACCATTGTAAGTGACTTACCAGAGCCTTGTGTATGCCAAACTACGCCCGATTTATCTCTACGGGTTTCACCATTTTTAAGGCGTTCAATTACTTTATTTACGGCTCTGTATTGCTGATAACGTGCAACTTTTTTAATTAAACGGCCGTCAACTGTTTCGTAAATAACAAAGTTTTGTAATAGGTCTAAAAAACCTTCTCGGTTAAACATGCCGGCTAATAAACGCTGTTGTGCAGTAACACCTTCAGTGCCATTTTCTACAATAAGTTCTTTATCTGTAAACGGGTAAGCGTCTTTCCAGTCACCATAGTGCTGAGAGCTTGAGCTAATAGTACCTACTTTAGCTTGGTCTCTACAGGTAGATACCATAAGTTGGTTATACCAAAATAGCTTCTCAGCGCCTTCGTCATCGTTGGGGTGGCGTAAGTTAGCATACCGTCTTAACTGGTTAATCCCATCGCTCATGGGGCTTGTTATATAAGGGGATTTACACTCAATAACCGCAAGCGGAATACCATTAACAAAACACACAATATCTGGGATTATATTTTGGTTAACACCCTCAACCTTAAACTGATTAGTACAAACAAACTCATTGTTATCTATATTATCAAAATCAATAATTTTAACAGTTTGTCCTTTACGGCCTTTACCTAAATCTTGCTCTACTGATTGGTAGCTCACCAACGTTTTGTAAAAGGCATGGTTATATTCCATTAAACCAGCAAATAAAGGGTGAGTGACTTCGCGTGATACTTTTTTTAAGTTCTCATCACTTATCCACGGGTTAATGCGCTTTATGGCCGCGTTTAATTGCCCTACAAGCACAACATCACGGTTATAAGGCCTAACCCCCGCCTCTGGAGAAAGGTTTAATCCATTAATGTACTTCCAACCCAGTTGCTGTAACTGCGCTATTGCCGGAAGTTCTACCTTATTTAATTCATCCTGATTCATACTTTTCTCAGTGCGTTTACTCGTTATAAATACTTATAAAATTTGATATAGCTAATATCCCCTTATATTAAAGCTACTTATAAAAATTAATAGCTATTTTAATAAAAAATGATTTTGGACAGTTTCCCCCCCTTTTTGGGCGATTTTTATCAATGCATAATCCATTTCGTTAGCAGAGGCTTCTGCTAATAATCATTAACTATATAAGGAGTGTGCACATGAGCACAAACAAAACCCCAATGACAACTGACGCAGCCCGCAGAATTACAAGCCAAGAAGCAAAAGCGAATGGTGGTAAAATTGAAAAAGGCAGCTTTGCAGCAAAAGCACAGCGCGCGGCAGCAAAAAACAAAAATAACGGAGTAATATAATTATGGAACAACATGATTTAGACAACTACTCGCGCCAGCTAGACCCTGAAAACGATGCTTATTGGCAAAGCCGTGGTGAAGATGAACGCCCAGATGACTGGCAAGAACAACTAGATGATGAATAAAGTCATTGAGTCTTAGCTTGAACTGTCAGATTTGATTAATCGTTTAATAAAATCTGGCAGTTATATGCTTGAAACGGATGGTGGAAACATTCGATGAATTGATTAAATCTATAGGTTTTGATTTGCAATTTTATCTATAAAACCTGTAACAAGTGCTAATGATTTTTTATTTTGATTTGCTTGCCTATACATGCATGCGGCACGACCAAAACCTAAAACAGGTTCTTTTTCTTCTTGAGAAAGGAAAGCACTTGAACTAAATTCGAATAGAATTCCTGCAACATTACGTCCCGTATTTTTTGTTGAAATATCCTGTTGCTCTATAGCGAAGCCTGTGATTGCTTTTTGTATATCCATATCATACAAACGCACATCACTAGTTGCTGTCACAGTCCCCTCAGGTAAAATGACATCAGTTACGTCCAGAGCTATCAAGCCAAACTTGTTTTTGCGATTTCCACCAATACGTGTATCGATCTGACTAGAAGCTTTTTTTATACGATGCCCTAATTTTTGTAGAGATTTTAATCGTTTACATTCTACATACAGTTTGTGTTTGTCAATGGTGACAACTACATCACAATCATCTGTTAAGTCAACTTCATAACCGCCTTTGAGAAATCTAGAGGCAATATTTAACTCAAATGCAAAATCTCTTGCAGGGTCATCATTTTGCCCCCTTTTATTCTTTTTGATTGCCTCTGCACGCATACTTTTACCAGACATTACATGCTGAATACGGCCTTTTAATCCTTCGTGCTCTTTGTCTTTAAATGTATTCCATAACCGAATTATCTGGCAAGCTTCAGTTGCGGCTTGCATGAACAGATAAAAATCATTGATCAGAGCACCGTCTGTAGGTACTTTAGCTCCTGAATTAAAAAACGTTTTTAACAGCCTTTCGTAATCTCCGATTCTAGTGCTTTTGTATGGGAATCCCATTTCTTCAGATAACCACTTACATGCTTCTTGGAACTCTTTTTTACGGTCTGTAAATTCCCCATGATACATAGTGGTTTTACTTGATTCTATCAATGTTTTATTCATAAACCTGAGAGCTACCTTGATTAAAAACGATCGAAAAGTGGTAATGAGTCTAGTACTAAAAATACGTTGTTAATTTTACAGAATAAAATAAGAGATAATTTAGGGCAGAACCCTGGCGACAGTTTGAAGACTAATTGCTATAAGTATGGACTCAGGGAACAAGTAAGAGCTAAAAAATGCGAGCCATCCGAGGATGACCAGGGCGGATTTAAATCCGGTTAGTTGCAGTTGTTTTTCCATAGGCGCCACCTCCGTTTTACTGTTAATGTCGCTAAGACTCTGCTCCGCAGTGCGTGCTGCCCTAAATTTTCTCCCAAAATTTATACATTGTCTTGCCCTAGATAAATTAAGGCAGCGCATTACTGAAAGTTACCCCTTGTTATAAAGCTTCTAGTAAAAATATAGTGTGCGCATTTTGGTAATCTTATTATTAATAATTTACTCGCAGATGCTATTGATTACAATGCTTTTTACGTTTCTAAATTGAGAATTAACTTAACCTAGATACAAAGATTACTTAGTGAATACCTCTTTATTGAGTTATCTAAGCTTAATTTCCTTACGAGTGGTAGCACCAGTAAATATGCCTTTAATCAATATGGACTACCAGCGAAGCTATCAACCAGTAACTTAGATCAATTATGTTACTGGTTGCTGTTCTCGATCTTGGTCTTTAAATTAGCTCTGTAATAACTAGGGATATTAGCAAGTACCTTTTTTATTATTACTTCTATCTCTTCTTGAGTAGCGGTTTCATTTTTTGCCTCAGTAAGCTTTTCAGCAATTAACTTATCGACTGCCATAACTACTTTACACATATCAAAAATTAAATCATTGCTAGACTCTTCAGCAAATAAATTTAAATTGCTGATAAAAGCAATTAGCTTTTTATTACTAGGTAAATTAATACCTTTGCGCCAGTCTTTAAGCTGATTATAGTGCCTGCTTTCTAATGGGTCATCTGGCTGTTCCGAATCGACTTTTTCTATTTCAATAAAGCTTGCAAGCTTCCTGTAGCTTACCTCTCCCATTAACTTTGATAGTGTATCTTTTAACATTTTTAGCATACCTGCAAAGCAGGTTTTTATATTTTCATCAGTTGCGTACAAGTATATTGCACCTGAAATCATACCGATTTCGTTTTTAACTTTATCCATGTTTGCACCTAATGCTAAACGGTAACCAATTTCATAGTGTGTTATTGCTTCTAGGTAAAAATCAAAAATTAAGTAAAAATAGCCTTCCAAAAAAGTAAGCTTTTGCTCCTCGCTTAATTTCTTTTTTTGAGAGTGTAGCAATGCTAAATTAGCTAGCTCTTTAATAGTGCCTTTAGGTATATGTGGGTTGTCTCCCCATAAAGAATACTGAGCATTCCATGCGGCCTCTACGTCGTCCGGTTTTAATTTACCCGCTTTAATCTCTTTTTTAATATCCAATAAAAAAGCCACTTCTGAATTACAACGCCGCTCAATAAAGTTAACTAATAAATCGTATTCATTTTCATTAACTTCGCTATCGTAAAATGAGCTACATTTATACCCATTAAGCGCAGAATACCACTCACTTGCATTAGAGCCGGCCTGATCACTGCGTCTAGTTTTAACTAATAGTCTTTTGTTTAATAGCTTTTCCAAAGGAAAGGGAATTAATTTAAGCCAATCAACTATTTTGCCAATACTCCTTAAACCAACTCCTTTATTAAATAAATCATATCGACTACTCTCCGATAGCTTTAAAGGCGTTCGGTAAGACGTTTCAAAATACTCAAACAACTGCTTTTGGTTTTTAATAAAGCCAACTAAAGCGAATACCTTGCTTACTGGCGGTAAATAAAAAGACGGCGACACCTGCTGTATAAATTTAACTTTATTATTTTCATCCGCCGTGTTTTTTAAATCTTGATGAAACTGATCTAAAACGATGTCATTACCTTTGAATTTCTTAATATCAGTGGTATTCATTAATTGTCGTCCTTGACTGTTTTATTGCTATTCACTATCTACCTTGACGCGTACTTTGCCGGTGAGTAAATCTTGCATTAGGGCTTTCTTCTGATTTTTTAAGCTATTCAACTTCAACTTCGCGAAATTTATTTTTTTTACAATAGATAAAATCGCTTGAGTGATTTTTTTCTGCTCATTTAGCGCTGGGATAGGTATCCGTAGTTCTTTAATATTTTGCGCATTAATATTTATATTAGAGCTACCTTGAGTAATAGTACCTAACTGTTTTTGACAAACATCAGATTCGTACCAAAAACCTACAAATTCATTCAATATCATTTCTAAATCAAATCGAAACCTAATTAAATACGACGCAAAAGTGGCCTCATTGTTTGAATCAAAAATTCCGTAGCGACCAATAGCACCACTTCTAGCAAAGAGAAAATCACCGTTTAGGACCTTGTATGCTTTTTTGTCCTTTTCTGAAATTAGCATCTTAGGCATTTCAGCAAAAGAAATAAAAGGGTTTTGCATATCTGTTATTCTAATTAGATAAGTACCATCAAGAGTATATTTATCTTTAGAGTAATAACCCTGTTTATGCTCAAGAGTAATATCACCAAACTTTTTAATCTCCCACTCAGCAGGGATTCTGCCAACGGGTGAGCCTTTAAATTCGGTGTGTCCGATGCCGTTGGTCAGCAACTCTTGCATCATGCCTGTTTTTAGATCTTTTAACTTATTAATTTGCGCTTGTGTTTTTTCAATTACTTCATCAACAGAAGTTAGAATTTTGGCTATTTTTTGTTGTTCAGGGAATGGGGGGGTTGGGATATGGAATGCCTTGATATCTCCATTCGAAATATGGGGTATACCAGAGCTTGTTTTTACAGTTTCAACGTATGTTAACCATTCATCAGTACCAAACAAAAAATATAAAAATTTCGAACTAAAGTATTCTTTAGTTCTCAACCTTGCTACTCGCTGAACTAGCAATGCAGGCAAATCAACGCTTCTTAAGTAAGCGTAGTTTTTTCCGACTAATGAACCATCCATACCTATTAAAATATCATTCTCAATCAATTCATACTTGATTAACTTCTCTAGATCCGAGTCCCAATACTTTGTTTTTTCTGATTGCCAGCGGGTAGCCCCTTTAGTTAGATTTATTCCTCGAACTAACCTTACGCCACGGCCTTCTGTGTTAAATTTATCACTGTCAAAAGCAGGTCCGGTCAAATAATTAACATTTTTTTCAACTAACCCATATTTCCAGTCAATAGGTAGCTCACCAAAAGGTTGAAAAATAGCATTACTCATAACCTAATTCCTTTAGGTAACCTTTCATTTCAACTTCTGCGCTAGTCACTTGTTCATCTAGCTCAAATAACGATAATTGGTATTTATCCCACCAACGCTCTAGTTGAGTAATTACAGCTGCTTCAACTTCATCGCCAATATTCTCAGCAATAAAAGCTCTAATTAGTTCTTTAGAAGTAAGCTCTGGTTTAAATATAAAGTAGTTTTCATCGCGCTTATCGAATACCTTTGTTACGTCAAAGTCTTGTAGTATTTCTTCACGAATGTATTCACTTTCAACTTCGCGTACTGGTATACCGCCGTGCAGTATGGCGCGTACGTCGAATATCTCAGGTGGTGGTGAGGTATCTGCGTAGCGCCTAATGTTTAAGTTAAAGTCGTTTTCTTTAATTTCGCTAATATCGACTACTTTGGCGTAACGTTTTATATCTTGATAATCATGAAATGTAGCTATTATTTTTTTAATGTCTTGTGGGCGTAGTTTATTTTGGTTTTTACCTTCTTCAAACTCTAGTTCTGAGTTAATAAATAACACTTTGTTTTTACGTATCGCGATTTTGTTTTTATTAATAATTAATAAACAGGCAGGTATACCCGTGCCGTAAAATAAGCCTGATGGTAGGCCTACAACAGCTTCTAATAAATCGTCTTCTAGTATGCCTTGGCGAACTGCTTTTTCACTTGAACCACGAAATAACACACCATGTGGCATGACAATGCCTGCCATGCCTTCATCGTTTAATGAGGCAATCATGTGTTGTACAAACGCTAAATCGCCCGCGTCTTTTGGTGGTGTACCGTATGGAAAGCGCCCATAGCCGTCGTTATCACATTCTTCTTTGCCCCACTTTTTTAAACTGAATGGTGGGTTTGCAATAACGCGGTCGAAGGTCATGAGTTGACCCTGCTCAGTATGTTGTGGGTCTCGTAGAGTATCGCCTTTACGAATATCGGCACTAAATACGCCATGTAAAAACATATTCATTTTACAAATAGCCCACGTATTTAGGTTCATCTCTTGCCCAGCAAGGGATAAGTTTGATGGGTTTTGACCGTGAGACGCTAAGTAATTACGTGTTTGCACCAACATGCCGCCAGAGCCTGCCGTAGGGTCGTATACACGCATACCCGCTTTTGGCTCTAATAGTGATACAAGTAATTGCACCACCTCGCTTGGAGTATAAAATTCGCCGCCTTTTTTACCAGACGAATCAGCAAACATTTTAATTAAGTACTCGTAAGCCGTACCTAATAAATCAGGACGTTCAAAATCACTGTTACGCAAGCGGTGTTTACTAAAGTGAGAGAGCAAGTCACGTAGTTTGGCATCAGACAGTTTGTTTTTTATATTAAAATCGATGCTTACTAACACGCCTTCAAGCGAGCTGTTGTGCTCCTCAATGGCTTCTGTCGCTTTATTAAGCATTGCACCTATGTCGTGCTTTAAGTCCTTTAAAACGCTCCAACGCGCGTTTTCAGGGATATAAAAGGTGCTGTCGTATTCGTCTTCATCTTGCGATAGCTCTTTTGCTTGTGCCTCTGTTTTACCGGTGGATAAATAATGCTGGATTACGGTTTCTTGTGCTTCATCAAACGAGTCTGAAAGACGTTTTAAAAACATCATCCCGAATATGTAATCTTTAAATTCTGAAGCATCCATGTTGCCACGTAAAATATCGGCAGTTTCCCATAGGAAAGATTCTAATTGTTGGAGAGTAATTTGAGTCATGTTGGTTTTTATTCCGTTTGTATTTATTGCTTAAATTCCGTCATTAAGCGATTAAATGAAAAGCTTTGATTAATACTGCAATTACTTATTTTTGCTTAGCTGTATATCTACTTCTGATGGGTCTGGGAAAATCTCTTCTAGTCCACAGTTTAGTATTTTAATTATTTGATAAATTCGCTCACAAGAAACAGGCACTCGGCCTTTTTCAATACGGCTTAAGTAGCTTGCCTCAATACCGAGTTTATTAGCTAGCTCAGCTTGAGGTATTGAGCATTTTGTTCGCGCTAATTTTATATTCATACCAATCAGCGTTTGTATAGGCTGCATTGCTAATATCCACAGGCAAAGTGTAAATATTCCCATATTGCAGCCTGCCAACCCATGACATATAATGAAACTTATTTACATATATATCAATAAATGAACCTTTCTATCAATTAAATTTGTTTAAGTTGTCGATGAAGCTAGATCCCTTAATTAAAATCATTATATGCAAGCGTAATATTGATCGCTTTACTGTTGTAGAAGTTAGAACTGCGTACATAGCTCTACATCAAGATCAAACACTTGATCCTGTAAAAATTAGAAAGCTTGTTTACGCACAGCTTAATAAACTTGTATGCAAAGGTTGGTTACACTCATCGACATCATTAAATAGAAAAATAACGACTTACACAAAAACACGTTATTTTGAGCCAAATAAAATTATCCCTACTCAATCCTCTGTGCCAAATGTCAGTAATTTTAAAGCTGATTGCCAAAAGGAGCTAAGTGATTGCAATAACGAGTTATTGCAATGTATAGGCACGCTCGAAACTTATATAAATCTTTGGAATAAACACCCACAACATCAAACGCTATTTAAACGGCAATATTTAATTGCCCAAGAACGACAACAAAATTTAAAAGGCCGAATTGCCGCTTTAAATATACTTTTAGAAAATATAACTGAACAAGGCACTCTAAATGCGGCTACGTGATTGGCAACAAAAGTGTGTAAAAATAGCGCTAGCAAAGTACAAAAGCAACGTTAAGCAATTTTTAACATTAGCTACACCTGGTGCTGGAAAAACAGTAATGGCCTCGGTATTAGCAAAAAGACTATATGATGAAAAGCTTGTAGATATCATACTCTGCTTTTCTCCTTCGTCTGTTGTTTCTGCTGATTTTGCCGATGAATTATCTCTGCAATTTAATGCTCGATTTGATGGTTCTATAGGTGCGCTAGGTGATTCATACACATATCAAGCACTAAGCACATTAAATGAAAATGTTTGGCAGTTATTTGAGCAATATAGAGTTTTTGTAATATTTGATGAAATACACCACTGTGCGGGTTCTTCAATTGAGGATGCAAACTCTTGGGGAAGCCCTATCCTCAATTTAATTAAAGAAAAAGCTGTATTTACACTCTCGCTGACCGGCACGCCTTGGCGATCTGATTCCTTGCCAATAGCACTATCAAATTACTGTAATGAGTCTGGCCAAATAAACTGTGATTATGTGTATGGGTTAAAAGAAGCTATATCAGATAAAGTATGCCGAGTGCCGCAAATAATTGCGTTAGATAATAATAAAATTACTTTAACAAAATCCGAAGAAACAACGACCTTTACTAATTTTTTTGAATTGCTTAAGGCAAAAGTTATTTCATACTCTGAGCTTGTTACTAACGAATTAGTTATTGAAAATTTGCTCCTTAGAGCTACTAATAAACTAAATGAGATTAGAAGTATTAACCCTGAAGCTGGAGGGCTAATTGTGGCTTCATCAATCTCACATGCTCATGTAATTAATAGGATAATGCGTAGCAAGTTCTACAGCAGCGCAATTATTGTTACTAGCAGCGAAAATGAGCCAGACAAAATCATAAAGCAATTTAGGCAAAACGATAGTGAGTGGCTTATTAGCGTTGGAATGGTAAGTGAAGGCACTAATATTCCTCGGTTACAAGTATGCTGTAATTTAACAAATTACCGCACTGAGCTTTATTTTAGGCAAATATTAGGACGCATTCTGCGCATGACTGATTCAGTTAACCAAGATGCATTTATGTTTATGCCAGCTGAGCCTAACTTAATTGATTTTGCATTACGTGTTGCAGAGGACGTCCCTGGTGAACTAGGCAAAGTTAAAATTTTTGATGTTGAAATTGAGAGTGAAAAAAGCATTGTGCTCGAACCGATTGATAGCCCACCTAAAGTTTTAGCAGAGGAAGGGGATTTGTTTGATATTAATATAGATAGATTAATTAACAATGAAAAGACGGCTAAAACAAACCTCAAAAACAATTCAAAAGCACCTTTGGCTAAAGTTGCAAACAACCTAACCCTAGATGGTGATTTTAATCATCGACCTATTAAACCTGAAGGGTTGGATGAATTATTACTCTTTGATATTTCAGATGAAGCACATGCGAAGTTAGAGCAATTGAATAGATTGTTCATTTAGAAACTTTAAAGTTAAATCGTATATTTGAGCGTTAGAGGATGTGTGGACTTCCCAGCTTTCGCTAGAAAGCTACTAACAAAGATAACTTGAGAAATTAAATAAGCCCTTGTGTAGTGGTCAATAACTTGGGGACCCAAGCATGGAGAAAGCGCAGCTACCTAATTCGTCACCACCAATTAAAATTACTAGCTTTGACAACTATCGCTATATATCGAAAACATCACATTATTTTGTGGGAAAGTAAGGAGCTCCATGCCACTTAGATAAAACAAAAGGGTTTAACAAAAAAAAATTGCTTTTATGTTGTCCAGAAAAAAACGTAATCTTATCTAAGCCTTATTTAGCAAGACTTTTAATTGACCACCGTCATTGTTAGGTAAGAAGGCATCAGTATTAATATTTGTTCACCTTGCTTAAGAGCTGAAGATAAGGCTGATATTAGACTTATGTTCATGGACAAAAGTAAACTCAAAATTTTGTCCATGATGATTTACCAAAATTAAGACATTAAATAGCCACAGGCGCTTTAATATTTGGATGTGCGTCATAACCGACGATTTCAAAGTCTTCAAACTTATAATCATAAATAGAGTCAGGTTTTCTAATTATCTTAAGTTCGGGTAGAGGTTTAGCCTCACGAGACATTTGCTCTTGAATTTGCTCCATGTGATTAGAATAGGCATGTAAGTCACCAAAGCTTACAATCACTTCACCTGGCTCAAGATCACATTGTTGGCAGAGCATATGTACGAGCAATGATAGACTAGCAATATTATATGGAAGACCTAAAAATATGTCTGAACTTCTGATATAAAGCTGACCTGAGAGCTTTCCGTTAGCTACATAGAATTGATATAATAAATGGCAAGGTGGAAGCGCCATCTTTCCGTTCTGTACATTTTCGTGTGGGCTGACAGTCTCATCTGGTAAATATTCAACATTCCACCCGTGAAATAGTATTCTTCGACTATTTGGATTGTTTTTAAGCGTATCAATTACGTAGTCAATTTGATTTATTGTACCACCTTCTTTTGTAGGCCAAGCTGTCCACTGTGCACCATAGATTGGTCCTAATGAACCATCTTCTAAGGCCCACTCATCCCAAATTTTCACGCCATGTTCATTTAACCAATTATTGTTTGTGTCACCATTCAAAAACCAAATTAGTTCATTAGCTATACTTTTAAAGTGGAGTTTCTTGGTAGTTAGTAGCGGAAAACCTTTTGAAAGATCATGTCTAATTTGGCGGCCAAAAACAGAAGTTGTTCCAGTACCAGTTCTGTCACCTTTTTGCGTGCCACTTTCCAGTACATCTTTAAGTAAATCTAAGTATGATTTCATTTATTTAAGTCTCTTATTAATTCATTAAGTTGTTCATTTTTAGCTTCTAGAGCATTTATTAGATTTTTCTGTCTATCGAATTCTCGCTTGTAAAATTCGCCTGACTCTAATGCTCGTTTTAACTGTATTTCATAGGAATCACTGTCCCTTTTAGCTTTTGAGTATTTAGAAAACCAAAGAACAACTTCTGTTGCTAGTTTATCACGTTCTTCTGTAATAATTTCCAGTTCAGTTCGTTTTTGTTTTTTATCGTCGAGGGTCTTTCGTTTCCTTTGATCTTTTATTTCCTTAAGTCTTTCTTTTGGAAACTCTCTATCAGCAACTGTATTTCTACCTACCCCCGACAGTCGAGCAACTTCACTGATCGTAGCCTTCAATTTAGTGTTTTTACTTATTTCATCGAGGGCATTATTTAATCTACGAGTGTACTCATCATAATCGAGCTGATTTTTCTCATCATAGGCTTGTGTGCTCATCAATCTACAGCCTCTCCGAGATAAATTAAAACCTGTTTAGCTTCTTCTATAGCTTCGAGAAGCTGGCTCTTTCTATCTTCGTATCCATCTTTACCAAGTAAGGCGGTATTAGACGCGTAAACCTCTTTCCATTTAGGGATATTTGCTTTTCCCACTATGGCATTTTTACATCTTATTGGGTTGCACCTAAGGGAGCCAATACAAGGGATACTTTCGTCATAGTCTTCCATTCCACCAAAACAAAATCCGGTTCCAACATTAATAACTGCCATTCCTTGATCGGCCATAGCGTCAAAAATTTCATCCTTGGTATACCCTACTTCCATATAACCTTGAAAAACCTTATTTAATCTGACTTTGTGTTCTTTAGCGTTGGGGCCAACATAAACCCCATCGGGGTCCATAACCGTTTTAATTCGCTCAACTTCAGCATCACGTCTAATTGATTTATTCATCGACTTATTAGCAATTATATTTTCAGCTATTTCACCATAGCCCAATGTCGTGCCACTTGAACTTCCAAAACTTGTGTACTTGCCAACCCTATCAACTACGTGTTTCAATTGAAAAGAAATAAACGGCAACCCAAGCTCTATTCGGTGTAGTTGATATGCTAAAGAATGTCGAAACATATAAGAATTGAATTTAATTGACTTAGTTCGTTCTTTTCCTAAAACAACATTTAAGTAGTTATCAATAAAGTGCTTAATTCCCGATGAACTCATGTTGGTTGCAGCTTTTGTTGGTGAAACTGTATCCACGTTACTAAATAGGAAGTCGTTATTTTTTAAGGATGAAATCATTGAAGCTGCTTTGATAGCATCTTTAATGATCGCTATCGCAACCCATTTATCATCAAATAATTTTAAGTTCTCAAAATCATTTTTTTTAACATTTGAAACTAAAACGTCATAGCCCTCATGCACAACCAAACAACTACTAATTCTGATTTCACTCAACTCTTCAGGTCTCATACCAGTCAACAGAGCAGTTATAATTGCCGAAGAGTAATAGACTTGGTTAATATAGTTTCTAACATGATCGAAGTGCCGAATATTATGCTTACCATTCATAATATTTCGGACTTCTCTGTGCGGATATAATTTACCAAAGGGATCACAAAATTCTCTAGGGACATGACATTTAGAAGCAATGAAGCCTTGAGAGTAACCTTTAGACCATAATCTTAATAAAATATAATCATTAAGAGTGCTTTCATTAAAATTAAAGTTTAAATCGCGCCTCTTATTGAAAGCATTAAAATGTTTTAACGCGGTTTTATCTTCAACATCCTTAGATAATCGAGTTAAAAAATCAATCACTGTAAAAGTGGAATGAAGAGCCAATTTTTCAAAATCTTCGTTTGCAAAATATCGCTTAGCTTCTCTCTTTTTTTGTTTATGTTCAGGCCACTCCATTGACTCAAAATCAACTTCAATGCAGGAACCTAATATATTTTTAGTATATGGATGAGTCAAATAATAGAGAAACTTTCTCAATTCATTGCCTGCAACATACTCGAAACATTTTGCAGTTGTTCTAAAGTCGTTATCCAAAACATCAGTCAGACTTTGAAAACGCTCATTTATGAATTCTTGGCCTAAAGAGCTTAAGTCTTGAAAGACTTTATCGATATACCTTAAGCCAGCCTCGAAATGAGCTATCACTGTATTTGGTCTAGTTGAAATTCGGTCTTGTTTCTTGACCTTCGTTTTCTTAAAGGCCATAGGAGTTAAGACGCACATGTGAAGAAGGCACTTGATCTCTGTCATAACAAAATTAGGAATGCAGGGATAATCATTAAAGTTAATTCGAAGCTTAGCCCCCTGAACTGATTTAGGAGGATTAAGGTAGTCCTCGTTATAGTCCCAGACATTCTCATGAAACTGACTTTTCTTTGTGACTTGTAAATTTAGCAAACTAGGCAACCAACTGACGGTTGCTGGCAATTCCATATCATTTTTAAGTTCATTGAATTGTTCAATAATTGGAATCAAAACAGTTTTATTTTGAGCGAAGCTTTTAACTAATGACACGCTTGCGTCGATGTTGTAATTTTCCATTATACTGTTACTCCATCAATGACTGCTGTTTCTTCAAATTGTGCGAGTTTCTCCGCTCTAAACAGAACTTCTGCATCAAAGTCAGACTTCTTAGGATTAAGAATCTCATCTAACAGACATAAGTTTTCTTCAATTACATAACCATGAGGAGTATCCATAATTCGATTTCTTTGCATCAAGAGCATGTAATCTCTCTTCATTGCAAAAAGCATAGGTAGCTTATCGACAGTTATCATTACATTTTCACATGACAGGCATTTATTGTATTGAGAGCAAGGGCTTCCCTTCTTAAATCCTGACACTTTCTTAACAAAATCTGGTGGCGAGAATATATTTGAGCAGCCCCCAAGTGGGGTTGTGAAAATTACTTTATCCGGATTGTCTAAAAATTTATTAGAAGCTTCATCATCAGCTTTAACAAAAATACGATTATGAATTTTGCTAATTGCATCAGTTAACTTTTCTCTAGCTATGCGATTAAAGTCTAACTTGTCCAAATAATTCATAGTTGTTTCAATGTTTGAATGGCCCAGCATTAATTGGATTTCTCTAATACTGACACCTGCTTCCAATAATTCACTAACGAATGTTGGTCTAAATCGACTAATAGTGAATACCAGTGGCTCACCACTTTCAGACTTTAAATCATGTTTTGCTACGAAGTTAGAATAAATAGAGGTGGTTTTTCCTTTTAAATCGGAAAAAGATTTAATTTCACCGTGAGTTGTTTGACCTGTACTCTTATACATAAACAACTTATCTTTAACATGTTCCGGAGCATCTTTGCGGATGCTATCAGTAATTCTAATGACGTTCTCGAATACTTCCTTTACTTCTTCGCTTTGCTTTTTTGATAACCACTGAAGCTTAGCTTCAAAAAGATCAAGATGGAGTTGTTTACCTCCAGAGCTTCTTTCTTTCCAATATCTCAAACATGGCTTTTGCGTTGTTTCGTGTGAAATCACAAAATCATCAACATAAATATCAAACAATGGGTCTGCATTCATTCCTGTAATTTGCGCAAGTCTATAGACGAAAGGAGCAATAGTGTCTGCATCTATAACGGAAGGTACACCCCAACTTCTATACACTTCGTGCAACCCCATGTCTAGCTTCTCTATTATTTTTAAGAACCCCTTTTCTTCTAGAGTTTGAGCACCATTAAAAGAAGTTGGTATGCAATTTAAATGATTTTCAAACAAGTATCTTGCATTTTCAATATTAGAAAAACCCGGTTTAATGAAACCATTGTCGCCTAAAGAATACTCACCAACTCCTGACTTTTGGTATGGTTCAAATAAAGCCATTGTGTCATCAATAGAGGTTTGAATAGCGCGTGTAACAGCCTGACGCTCGCTTTTTAAATAAGGCTTATAAGTGTCTGTAACACGACCTAAAGTTTTTACTTCCACGTCATGAAAACTGTGAAAACTGATCTCTTTTAGTTTAGTTGCTCGTTTCAACATCTTCCGAACCGAACTAATGATTGTAGGGGCATTGCTAGGAGCAATATTTCCGTTATGCATTTTAGGGATAACATAGTCTTGATGGAATCTAACTAACAAAAACTCACTTAAAATATCTTGTAGGGTAGATTTAGGATCAATATTATTTTGTTCCAAAAATCTACATAAATGAACAAATGCTTCTTTTGGTTTCTTTTTACTAGAAACTGACGCTGCTCCTTTTCTTACTAGTGCAGCTAACTGTTTTAATTGTACGAATGGTTCATCAGAACTATCAACATTAACGAATTCTCTATATGAATTGAGTGATTTTTTGGCTAGATCGTCCCAGCGTTGAACTGCCTGATGCTGTTTGTTTCTATATTCTTGATCACGAAGAGTACCTCTGTCTTTTACAGCAAAGTAATTGCTATCAAGCCCACCTAACTGTAAAAGTTCAGCGTTCAACTCTTTACCACAATCTTTAACAATTTCGTATCCTTTACCTCCGCGCCAATTCTTAATATACGCCTTAAAGCGAATTGCATTTCCGAAAGTTTTAACGTTAAGCTTTTCTTTTGTAGTTAGGTTATTCCACCAATGTTTCGTTGTTCTGCGGACTTCCAGTGCTGACGCTATATGACCTTTTAAGATTACACCTTCTTCTTTAAGAATATTATTCAATTTCTCGAGGTGAGGACTGTATCCGCTAACTTTATATAAATCAAAATTGATCCCCTGTTGGGATAAACCAAGATTTCGACTTAACTCAGCATAAGATGCGGATGCTAGATATCCATTTTTTTTTGAAATATGAGATACTGGAACACCCCAAACTTTATCGCGGTTTTTATCTATTTCGTTTACGAAATTCTCTAAAATTTTAACTTTTGGATCTTGCATAATTAATAACTACTTCCTTTTAGTCTTCGTCTGGGCATTCAACTGCTCCATCAAATGAGAACGAGTTAATATTTCACCGTTATTGCCAGCAATTTTACCGTAGGTTTCATAAGGTAATTGAGTATAGATTTGAGTTGTTTTCAAATATGCGTGTCCAAGACATATCTGAAGCAATACTAGTTTATCAACAGCATGATCGCCTAAATCCGGAGATCTTAATACAGAACCAGCGAAGCCGTGTCTCAACATATGTGGATGAATCGCTCTCTTTATCAGCCCATTTCTTAACGCACGTTCAGATACACGGCTTAAAAATTTACTTACCGATCCCGAATTGTATGGTGCACCATGAGAATTTAGAAATGCGGGTGCATCTAAGCCAAACTTTTTAGCTCTGATCCTATATTCAGGTGTTGAAAAATATCGTCGCAATCTAGCTAAAGTATGAATGCTTGTTAGTGTATATCTTTCATTAATTTGACGCTTTTTTCCTTTTGAACCCGCAACAAATACTTGTTTGTACTCAGAAGGAATTACAATAGTTTGAGCATCTAATATATACATTTGCTTGTCAGTAGATAACGCAGTATCAATGTGTTCTTTCTTAACTCTAGGGATTTCGGAACGCCTAAGACCAGTGTCATACATGAATTGCAGTAAAACTTTTTCTCGCTCGTGATTTGTACACATCATCAGTGCAGCTAATTCATCTAAACTACACATTTCAACTAACTTAGACTTTGAAGACCCATAAATTAAACCATTATCATATGGATTATCATCACGAAGTGCTTTACCGTTATTTCGAGCCTTACAAAGATAGTCATTAAAGAAGGATTGGAAAGTAGCGTCTCTGTTACTGATAGTCGTTGAAGCGAGACGTTTTATTTGACTTAAATAAGCAAAATATTCATTAAAATTATACTCTTGAATATCTAGTATTGCATTGTCGAGCTCCTGATACTTAAATGTACTTTGCTCGTTCAAGTAATCAAATAAATACGAAAGGTTTTTTGCGTAAGTTGATATTGTTGTTAATGGCGTTTTTCCATGCCGTAATGCTTCTGACAACCAATTAGAGACATGTGGAAGAACTTGATGTTTTGAGTTAAATACAGCAACTCCAGTTACTGTTACTTCTTCATTTGGACGGTCATGCTTAGGAAGCGACATTACTGCTTCTGATTCCTTTAAATCAATTTGCTCTCCTTCTACTATTTTAAATCTCATTTAATACTTATTTCACCCTAAATCACAATATCCATAGCGTAATATGCGAATAACTAATGTATCGAATTCCGTTTACTATAGTATAAAAAAAAGGAATCTTTCAATTCCTCATTCTCATACTGTGCATTTCTATTATAGGGTAATAAAAGCGGCACATCGCAACTGCGCTGATATGATGTTAAATACAGCTTGTCACCAAGCAGCGAAAACGTATGTGTGTGCATACATGGGCGCAAACAACCAAGCTCAAACTCACCAGGATTATAAAAGGTAATTATTTCACCTCTGTCATCAATGCCGTTTTTTAAGTTATTTACTACTTTAGCAAGCTGATCGAGCGTTGAGCCATCTGGGCGTTGCCAATTACGTCCTTGCACACCATAAACGCGGCCCATGTCGTCCTCGCCTTTGCGGTTAGGGTTATTTAGCCATGCGTTATTATCGTTTGCGTTTGCATCCCAGGTTTTACAACCTATATCGCGAAATTGCGCTGCGCTATCGTACCCGCGTAAGTAACCTAAAAGCTCTGCTATAGCGGCTTTGTAATAACTTTTACGCGTGGTGATCATAGGAAATTTATTATTACCTACATCGTATTCTAAGTCGGCATTAATAACAGTTAGGCAGCGCGTGCCTGTGCGTTTATTTTCTACCCATACACCTTCGTCAACGATGCGCTGACATAAATTCAAATATTGTTTCATGTTATGTTTTACTATGCCTTTGCTGCTGTTACAGGTTGCGGTTTTTTATATGCCCAAATTAATAGCCCAAGGCCACCAATAATCATAGGCAACGAGAGTATTTGCCCCATTGAGATAAAGTTGGCAAATAGGCCAAGCTGCGCATCAGGTTGGCGGAAATATTCAATACAAAATCTAAATACGCCATACCCTAATAAAAATACACCGGCTACACTGCCTGCAGGGCGAGGCTTTTTAATAAACCATAATAAAATTAAAAACAGGACTAACCCTTCAAAAAAGGCTTCGTATAACTGCGATGGGTGACGCGCAAGCGGCCCACCCGTTGGAAATACCATGGCCCATGGCACATCGCTTACGCGGCCCCATAATTCGCCATTTATAAAGTTACCAATACGCCCTGCTAATAAACCCACTGGTACAAGCGGCACGACAAAGTCACCCACTGCAAACAGTGATTTTTTACGGGTTTTTGCAAATAGAATAATAGCGGTAATAACCCCTAAAGTTCCGCCGTGGAACGACATTCCGCCTTGGTCAATTCTAAATAAATAGAATGGATTTTCTAAAAAGTAGCTAAACTGATAAAACAATACATAGCCAATTCTGCCACCTAAAATAACCCCAAGCATGCCGTAAAAAAGCAAGTCACTTACTTGCTCTTTAGTCCAACCAGAGTTAGGTTTTGCGGCTTGACGATTAGCAAACCACATTGCAAACGCAAAACCAATTAAATACATTAAACCGTACCAACGTACGCTTAGCGGTCCAACAGAAAAAATGATTGGATCGATTTGAGGAAACTCAAGTGCCATAAATAAACCTTTAGCTAAAAACCATTTTAAGTGCGATGAGCACAAGCAACACCGCGAAAATTTTCTTTATTATAGTAACAGGTAAATAATGAGTTGCTTTAGCCCCTAAGGGCGCCACAAACCACGATGTTATTACAATACCAAATAATGCAGGTAAGTATACAAACCCTGCGAACCCGTGGGCTAAATCAGTTACGTTCCAACCTGCGCTTATATAACCAATAGAGCCAAATAACGCGATAACAATGCCGCATGCTGATGCGCACCCTATCGCTTTTTTTATATCAACCGAGAAGTAGTTAAGCATAGGGGCAATAAGCGCGCCGCCGCCAATACCTATTAAACCAGAAAGCGCCCCCATAAGGGCAGAAATGCTCCCTAAAATTGGCCCTTTTGGTAACGGTTTTTCATTAAGCGATTTACTGCGTGATGCCAATACCATTCTGCCTGCAATAAACACAACACTCACAGCAAACACGCTGCGTAACGCTTGTTCTGGTATTAAACTGGCGGCAAAGCCACTTATTAAAGCGCCTAGGCCTACACCCGACATTACCCAAGGCGCAATTTGCCACGGTACATTATCATTTTTATGATGAGCCAATACTGAAGAAGTAGACGTGAATAAAATAGAGGCAAGCGATGTTGCAATAGAAATAACCAAAACGTGATCAGGTGAAGTAACATTAAACATCAGCAATAAACTACTTAAAACAGGCACAATAATTAAACCGCCGCCTATCCCTAATAGCCCCGCTAAAAAGCCAACTACACAGCCAAGTAGCGCACAACTGGCCACGAGTAAAGCTAAGTCATACATAGTGTTCTCAAATACCTTTTCGTGCGCCTATATTAAAGGATTATTACGTTAATAGCATCTTTAAGCGCTGCATTATTTAGCGGTGTAGAATAGATCGCCTAATTGGTGCTCAATCATAAAATTGCGCGTTAGACGCAGTACCTGTTTAGCGTTCGACTGCATTAGGCACTCTGCAAGTAACTGCTGCATATCGTTAATGTTTAAGCGTCTTAAAATCCACTTTACTTTAGTCAATGACGACATGTTCATACTTAAACGCCTATAGCCCATGGCAATAAGTAAAATTGCGCCCTCTGGCTCGCCGCCCAGCTCGCCACATAAACTAAAAGGTAAGCTGTGTTTGCTGCATTCATTAGCCACTTTATTTAATACCCTTAACACACCGGGATGATATGGGTTAAATAACTGAGCTACCCTCGCATTTGCTCTATCTACAGCAAGTAAGTATTGCGTTAAATCGTTACTGCCTACTGAGCAAAAGTCGACCTTTTTAGCCCACTCGTCGAGCATAAATATACTGGAGGGTACTTCAAGCATAATACCCACTTGTGGGCGCTCCAAGTTTTGCTCTGGGCACTTTTCGCTTAATTCAAAATAAGCTTGTTCAAATAACGCGAGCGCTTCGTCTACTTCTTCTGAGCCACTGATCATTGGTAGCATTATTTTTAAATTACCTAAGCCCATATTTGCTTTTAACATGGCTTTGAGTTGATCTAAAAACAGTTCTGGATGGTCAAGGCTTATGCGTATACCACGCCAACCTAAAAAGGGATTTTCTTCGGTGATATTAAAGTAATCTAAAACTTTGTCGCCACCAATGTCGAGCGTTCGCATAACCACTGGCGCTGGGTGATAACTTTTTAGTACCTCCCTATACCAGTTTTCTTGCTCGGCCTGTGAAGGAAATTGTCCCTTTTGCATAAACCATGCTTCGGTACGATAAAGCCCTACCCCATCGCAAATATGTGTACTGCTTTGTTCAGTATTAAGCTCAAGCCCTGCATTGAGCAT
The DNA here is from genome assembly GCF_001401875.1 of Pseudoalteromonas sp. P1-13-1a. Lineage (NCBI taxonomy): Bacteria > Pseudomonadati > Pseudomonadota > Gammaproteobacteria > Alteromonadales > Pseudoalteromonadaceae > Pseudoalteromonas > Pseudoalteromonas sp. P1-13-1a. The sequence continues at coordinate 29,873 of NZ_LKDV01000014.1, forward strand.
TAAATTGATTTGCTCACCATCTAAAGTAACCGACTGTGCACTTTGCTCTGCTAAAAAGCGGTTATTGAGTAATTTATCTTGGTGCTTTAACTGTGCGTATTCATCGAGTAACACTTGCGAAGGAGAAATATATAAACGCCCAGAAAAGGCATCTAAAATCATTGGTTTACCATCAAATTGCAATAAGGGTAAATCTTCAATACCCCAAATAGCTGGTATTCCCATAGCGCGGGTTAATATAGAGGCATGGCTATTGGCTGAGCCATTTACACTCACTACACCTGCTAAATGCCCGTTGGGTACTTCAGCTAGCATGGCGGGCGTTAAGGTATTCGCAATTAATATAGTATTCGGCGGATAATCTTTTACTGCGTGCTCAGTGTTTACAAGATGGTGCAATACTCTTAGTCCAATGTCTTTTACATCAACGGCCCGCTCTTTAATGTAAGGGTCTTGCATGGCATTAAACTGTGAAATAAGCCGCTCAATAACAATTTTTAAGGCGCTTTTTGCACACCAGCCCTCTTGTAACTGTACCTCAACGTTGTGGCCTAAACTTTTGGCATCAAGTAATTGTTGGTATACATCAAATACCGCGAGTGCTTCACGGGGTATTGAGTCACTCAAAGTCATAGACAGGGTATTAAATTCTTTGCGGGTGGCAGCAACGGCTTGTGTAAATAAACGTTTCTGCTCAGCACTATCAGAGTCTTTTTTAAGCTCTATAGATTTAAAATCAAGCTTAGGGAGCACCACAAAGGCTTGGCCAATTCCTATGCCCGGCGCACTCGACACCCCTTTTAGCACTGAGGTTTGATGTGATGATTCGTCTTGGCGTAAAAGCTCTTTTATTTCAGCATGCGCAAGTTGCGAGGCTAGCTGCGCCGAAAGCGTAATTAAAAACGACTCTTCGTCTTGGCTAAAAACCCGCGCCATTTTTTGTTGTACAACAATAACGCCCAATACCTTTTTTTGATGCACCACAGGTACAGACAAAAAGGCATTGTAACCTTCTTCGTTTACTTCGGGGGAGAGCTTAAAACGTGGGTGAGATTTTGCAAAAGCAATATTAATAGGCTCTTCACGCTGAGCAACTAAACCAACAAGTCCTTCGGTAAAACCAATTCTAAACTTACCTACGGCATCAGGGTTTAGGCCTTCGGTTGCCATAAGTACAAAGTTATCTTGACTGTAGTCGGCAAAATAAATAGAGCAGCACTGGGTTTTCATGGCTTCTTTCACCATTTTCACAAAGCACACTAGGGCACTGTCTAAGTTCGCTTGTTGCGACACAGACTCAGCAATAGTTCTTAGTGTTGCCAGCATTACCTGCTCCTTATTTTATAATTATACTACTACCTTTTGTGTCGCCACTGCTCTTTATGATGTTCTCTTTTATTAAAAGGCATTGCAAACGGTGCAAACTCTTTCATCACCCGTCTGTATACATCGCGCTTAAACGACACCACTTGCCTCACTGGATACCAATAGCTTACCCAGCGCCAATCATCAAATTCGGGATGATGAGTTTTAAGCAAATTTACATCTTCATCTTTGCAACGCAGTTTTAATAAAAACCATTTTTGTTTTTGCCCAATACACACCGGACTTGAGTCGCGGCGAATTAATCGTTTGGGTAATTTATAGCGTAACCAATGTTTTGAGCTTGCGACTATTTCTACGTCTTCTGGTCGCAAACCTACTTCTTCGTGTAATTCACGGTACATAGTTTGTTCGGGTGTTTCTCCGTCATCAACACCACCTTGGGGAAATTGCCAAGAGTGTTGACCGTAACGTCTAGCCCAAAAAACTTGCCCCTGATTATTGCAAATTACAATTCCGACATTGGCACGAAAACCTTCGGCATCAATCACCTTAGTGCCTCATTTGTAAGTCGATTTTTAATGATTGTTCCACATTAGCTGCAATTCGGCAAACACTATTATCCCCAAAGTCACCACGCCCTAGTTACAAGTTTACTATTTACACTGTGCATAACAACTTAATGATAAATTAGCACCTGATGAGTCTAGGGCTAAAATAACCCCTAAATCATGTAACTTTTAGCAAAAAAAACTAAGCTATGCCTTGATTAATATGTTTTGTACTATTTACTCACAGCTTGTGAATAACTTTTAATAAACACGGCTATTTTGCAAACAAGTCCACAATAGAAGATCTAAACACTTGCTTTCTCCACAGATTCTGTGGATAAACATGTTTATATTGTTGTATTTATCCCATATAGAATTTGCCAACTTAATTAAAACTGAATAAGTTAAGAAAAAATATTAAAGCTGGTCAGTCACTTACAGTTAAATTGTGACTTTTTGGCGTGAGCAAAATTACGCCAAACACAGCACGTATAAAAAACAACCAAAAGCAAAGATATCCACCTAAGTAGGCTTTTGCTATCATGGCGCTGTTAATTATTCAAGGTAAACCAATAGCATGCGACCAACTAGACCCCATTCAATTAATGACTTAATGCAACGCGTAAACGCTATTGCCGGATTAACATTAGGGCAATTGGCATCGCAATACCGTTTTAAAACCCCTGACGACCTATTACGCGAAAAAGGCTGGACTGGGCAACTTATTGAATACGTGTTAGGCGCTACTGCAGGCTCCAAACCCCTCCCCGACTTTGAAGATTTAGGGATAGAGCTAAAAACACTCCCCATTTCTTACAAAGGTAAGCCACTAGAGACTACGTTTGTATCGGTAACACCTTTAATAAACGTCACCGGTATGACATGGCATACAAGCGCTGTGCGTAAAAAGCTAAATCATGTTTTATGGTTACCCATACTAAGTGAGCGAGATATAGCCCCATTTGACAGAACGATAGGTAGCGGCTTTTTGTGGCAACCAACACCTGAGCAAGATGCCTTATTACAACGAGACTGGGAAGAACAAATGGAATTAATAGCACTTGGGCGAGTAGATGAAATATCAGGTCATTTAGGGGATGCGATTCAAATAAGGCCTAAGGCGGCAAACAGCAAAGTGGTTACTGATGCTATTGGACCAAATGGTCAAATTATAAAAACCCTACCGCGTGGTTTTTATTTAAAAACCAGTTTTACAGGTGAGATTTTAAAGCAGCAGTTTCAGCTTTAATTACACGTAATTATTAAACGCTTCAGGTGTGCTCGTTTTTACTAAATAGGCACCTTAGAAGGTTCACTCAGGTCTCCTACTAGAAAAGTAACTGGCATAAAAAATCCCCGCCTGGGCGAGGATTTTATAATCTTAAATTAAAGAGCAGTAATTACTGACCTTTAACTTCTTTAAGACCGTTGTAAGGTGCTTTTGAGCCTAGCGCTTCTTCAATGCGAAGAAGTTGGTTGTATTTTGCAACACGGTCAGAACGGCTCAGTGAACCCGTTTTAATTTGACCTGCAGCAGTACCTACCGCTAAATCAGCAATTGTTGCATCTTCTGTTTCGCCGGAGCGGTGAGAAATAACAACAGTAAAGCCTGCATCTTTAGCCATTTTGATTGCTGCTAACGTTTCAGTTAATGAACCAATTTGGTTAAATTTGATTAGGATTGAGTTAGCAATACCGTTGTCGATACCACGTTTTAAAATCTTAGTGTTCGTTACGAATAAATCATCACCTACTAGCTGGATTTTATCACCCAGTAGCTTAGTTTGGTGTGCAAAGCCATCCCAATCAGACTCATCTAAGCCATCTTCAATTGAAACAATTGGGTATTGCTCAGTTAGCTCTTTTAAGAAATAGTTAAATTCTTCTGAAGTGAATTTTTTACCTTCACCTTTAAGGTCGTAAATGTTTGCTTCTTTGTCGTAAAACTCTGATGCAGCACAGTCCATAGCCAGTGTAATATCTTTACCTAGCTCATAACCTGCGTTTGCAACAGCAGTTTTAATAGCAGCAAGAGCGGCTTCGTTTGACTCAAGGTTTGGTGCAAAACCACCTTCATCACCTACCGCTGTAGAATGACCGTCTGCTTTTAATACTTTAGCAAGGCTGTGGAATACTTCAGCGCCCATACGTAGGCCTTCGCGGAAGTTTGCAGCGCCAACAGGTTGGATCATAAATTCTTGAATATCTACAGAGTTATCTGCGTGCTCACCACCATTGATGATGTTCATCATAGGCAGCGGCATTGAGTAAACACCTGGTGTACCGTTTAAGTCTGCGATGTGCTCGTAAAGCTCAACTTTTTTAAATTGTGCAGCGGCTTTTGCAGTCGCTAGTGACACTGCTAAGATAGCATTTGCACCTAGTTTTTCTTTATTTTCAGTGCCATCTAAATCTAGCATTACTTTATCTACAGCACTTTGCTCTAATGCATTTTGGCCTTTTAGCGCATCCGCAATTTCGTTGTTAATAAAACCAACTGCGTTTAATACACCTTTACCTAAGTAACGGGCTTTGTCACCATCACGTAGCTCTAGCGCTTCGCGAGTACCTGTTGATGCACCTGAAGGAGCGGCAGCTCGGCCCCAAGAACCATCAGCTAAATATACATCAGCTTCAACAGTCGGGTTACCACGCGAGTCCATAATTTCGCGACCAATTACTTTTACGATTTCTGACATCTTGATTCCTCTATATTCCCAAAATGGTGAGTTCAGCTAACTTTACTACGTTTTATATCTTTTAGTCAGCCCTTTAGACAAAAAAGCCGTGCAATATGCACGGCTTTTTTTAATTACGAAGACGTTTTTTGATGAGTATGAGCGGCTGCTACAAACCCTTCAAATAACGGATGACCATCGCGTGGTGTTGACGTAAATTCCGGGTGGAATTGCGCAGCAATAAACCATGGGTGATCTTTGTTTTCGATGATTTCGACTAGTTTTTTATCTTCTGATAAACCAGTAAAGCTTAAGCCAGCTTGCTCTAATTGCTCTACAAAGTTGTTGTTTACTTCGTAGCGATGACGGTGGCGTTCAACAATTTCTGTATTGCCGTACACTTCATGCACCTTAGAACCCGGCGTTAAATGACATTTTTGTGCGCCTAGACGCATTGTGCCACCTAAGTCAGATTTTTCATCACGTACTTCAATATTACCTTCAGCATCTAGCCACTCTGTAATTAAGCCCACAACAGGTGCTTTTGAGTTAATATTAAACTCAGTTGAGTTAGCATCGGTTAAACCAGCAACGTTACGTGCGTATTCAATAAGGGCTACTTGCATACCTAAACAAATGCCTAGGTAAGGTACTTTGTTTTCACGGGCATACTTAGCCGCTAAAATTTTACCTTCAACACCACGGCCACCAAAACCACCTGGTACTAAAATAGCATCTAGATGAGAAAGCAATTCAACCCCTTTGCTTTCTAAGTCTTGCGAGTCAACGTATTCAATATTAATAGTTAAACGGTTCTTAAGACCTGCATGTTTTAGCGCTTCGTTAACTGATTTGTATGCATCTGGTAGTTCAATGTACTTACCAACCATACCAATCGTTACTTCGCCAGTTGGGTTAGACTCTTGATAAAGCACCTGTTCCCATTCAACTAAATCAGCTTCTGGTGCGTCAAGGTGGAAACGACGACACACAAAGTTATCCAGCTCTTGTGACTTTAATAACGCAGGAATTTTGTAAATGCTATCTACGTCAGGAAGCGAAATAACCGCTTTTTCTTCAACATTAGTGAACAATGCAATTTTTGCACGTTCGTTGTTAGGCAATTTACGGTCTGAGCGACAGATAAGAATATCAGGCTGAATACCTACAGAGCGTAACTCTTTAACTGAGTGCTGTGTTGGCTTTGTTTTAACTTCGCCTGCAGGGCCTAAGAATGGCACTAGCGTTAGGTGAATAAATAGCGCTCGTTCGCGGCCAATTTCAGTACCTAACTGACGAATTGCTTCAATAAACGGTTGTGATTCAATATCGCCTACTGTGCCACCAATTTCTACAATCGCAATGTCATGACCTTCAGCACCGTCGTATACACGTTGCTTAATGTCGTTTGTGATGTGTGGAATAACCTGAATGGTTGCACCTAAGTATTCACCACGGCGCTCACGGCGTAACACGTCTTCGTATACACGCCCTTGTGTGAAGTTGTTGCGGCTGGTCATTTTGGTGCGAATAAAACGCTCGTAGTGACCTAAATCAAGATCCGTTTCGGCGCCGTCTTCTGTAACGTATACTTCACCGTGTTGAATTGGGCTCATTGTGCCTGGGTCAACGTTTATGTAAGGATCCAGCTTTAAAATGGTAACATCTAAACCGCGGGCCTCTAAAATAGCTGCCAATGACGCTGCTGCAATACCTTTACCCAACGAAGAAACCACCCCGCCAGTAACGAAGATAAATTTTGTACTCATGCGAACCCTAGAATATCAGGAATTAAAAGGAATATAACACCCGAGAAAGAGACTCTGGGTATATCATCAAGACGGGGCGAAATTATACCAAAACAGCGTTGAGCAATCCAGCTAAAAATAGCGTTTACCCGCACAAAAAATGTTCTTTGATTAACATTAGTTTGTGCTGAGCTCATCTCATTTCACTTTTTTAATGGCTTCCCATGCTTCTTCCATTTCATCAAGCGTTGCGCTCTCTAAACTTTTTCCTTTTGCAATTAAATAACCTTGCACTTTTTCAAAGCGCGCCGAGAACTTATCGTTGGCTTGTCTGAGTAACTGCTCCGGGTCGCGTTTAACATGGCGAGCCACATTGACCGTAGCAAATAATAAGTCGCCTATTTCTTCTGCGGTGTGATCAGATAAAGGGTCGTGCTCAAGCGCTTCTTTTACTTCAAGTACTTCCTCGCTTACTTTATCAAGTGCACCATGATAATTAGGCCAGTCAAAACCAAGTGCGGCGACCCGCTGCTGAATTTTTTTAGCTTTAGCTAAGCTTGGCATATTAGTGGGTATATCTTGCCAAAGCGAGGCGTTGCTCGGCTGTACTTTTGCTGCACGCTCTTGTGCTTTAATTGCTTGCCATTGCGTTGCTAATTGCTCGTCGGTTAACGCTTGCTTAGTGTTAAAAACATGAGGGTGACGGCGGGTAAGTTTACTATTTAGCTCACTAACCACGTCGTTAAAATCAAATAATTCCTGCTCTTTGGCAAGTTGGGCGTAAAACACTATTTGAAACAGTAAGTCACCGAGCTCATTTTTAAGATCGTTTAAATTACCCGATTCAATACAATCTGCAACTTCATAAGCTTCTTCTAATGTATGCGGCACAATAGATTTAAAGTCTTGTTTTAAATCCCAAGGGCACCCGTCCTCAGGATCGCGAAGTGTTTGCATTATATGTAAAAGCTGCTCGAGTGCGTTGGTATCAGCCACTTTATTGGTTTCGTTTGGCACTGTGCACACCTTCAATTTGATGCAACTTAGATAATACCCGGTTTGTGCCCGATAGGTCGTGCACTTCTATTTGCATAGTAAATACTGCCAACTGATCGGCCCCAACGGTATTGACGTTCATGTTGATCACATTTACTTTTTCATTAGCCAGTACAGAGCTAATATCGCGGATTAAACCTGAGCGATCGCTTGCTTCAATTTTTATACTCAGCGCATAAGAGCCATTTATTTCATCTGACCAACTCACCGATATAACGCGCTCTGGGTGCTGCTCTTTTAAGTTGTTAAATGCATCGCAATCTTCGCGGTGCACGCCTATGCCTCGGCCTTGTGTAATATAGCCAATTATTTTATCGCCAGGGACTGGGCGACAACATTTTGCAACGTGGCTCATTAGGCTGCCAACGCCGTCCACCACAATACCGTTTTTATCGCCTGTTACTTTACTAGGCGCTTTAAAACGAATAACGGGCTCTTCTTCGGTACGGTCGCTTACAAAGTTGAGCATTTGATTTAAACGGACATCGCCTGCGCCTATGGCAACCATTAAGTCATCTAACTCTTTAAAGTTAAAGCGCTTAATAGCGGGGTCTAAATCTTTATAGGTTAAATCTAGCTTTTGCAGTTCGTTATCAAGAATCTCTTTACCGGCGCTTAAATTTTTATCACGGTCGAGCTGTTTAAACCAATGATGGATTTTAGCCCGCGCACGCGACGATTTAATATAGCCAAGCGATGGGTTTAGCCAATCGCGGCTTGGATTAGGCTGCTTTTGTGTGAGTATTTCGACCTGATCGCCTGTAGATAACTGGTGCGTAAACGGCACTATTTTGCCAAATACTTTCGCTCCTATGCAGCGATGCCCTACATTTGAGTGAATGTAATAAGCAAAATCCAGCGGTGTAGCACCAACAGGTAAGTCAATAATGTCGCCACTTGGGGTAAATATATAAACGCGGTCTTCTACAACTTGGTTTTTCAGCTCTTCGGCTAAGTCGCCTCCATCGACCACTTCTTCTTGCCATTGCAGTAATTTACGCAACCAGCTAATTTTTTGCTCATAACCTGAGCCACGCCCTGGTAAGGCGCCTTCTTTGTACATCCAGTGCGCGGCTACACCTAGCTCAGCATCTTGATGCATTTCGCTGGTACGTATTTGTATTTCAACGGTTTTTCCTTCAGGGCCAAATACCACAGTATGAATTGACTGATAGCCGTTTTGTTTAGGTGTAGCCACGTAGTCGTCAAACTCTTTATTTAAGTGACGCCAATTAGTGTGCACAATACCTAGGGCGCCGTAACAATCTTGCAGGCGCTCAACCACTATTCGCATCGCCCGAATATCAAACAGCTGATCAAACTCGTAGTTTTTTTGCTGCATTTTTTTATAAATGCTGTAAATGTGCTTAGGGCGGCCATACACTTGCGCCTCAATACCGGCTTCGCTTAGGCGCGCTTTAACTTGCTCAACCATATCTTCCATATAGGCTTCACGGGCAAGGCGTTTGTCATCAAGTTGCTTAGCAATGCTTTTATAAGTGTCGGGGTGTAAATACCTAAACGATAAATCTTCAAGTTCCCACTTAAGCTGCCCTATACCTAACCTGTTTGCTAACGGGGCAAAAATATCGGCGGTTTCTTTAGCAGCAATAACACGCTCTTCTTCATCGCCATTTTTTACATTACGTAAATGGCACACTTGCTCGGCAAGTTTAATTACAACCGCGCGCACATCTTCAACCATAGTAAGTAACATTTTACGAATGTTATCTACCTGCATTGTTCCTTTACCTTGGTGAGATAAAGTACTAATAGCCGCCATTTGTGCAACCCCCGTTAGAAGCATGGCTACATTTTTGCCAAGTTGTGCTTCTACGGTTTCAAGATCTACTAAGTCATTTAAGTAATAATGCGTGAGGTACGCAGTTGCGAGAGATTCTGCATCTAAATTAAGCTCGGCTAAAATCTCGACCATTTCGATAGCCGTGTTTTGCCGTGCTTGGTTGTCACATGTAACACACAATGCTTGCGCTTTGTTTAGTAGCGTTATTTTATCTTGCGATAACGCTAACTGTTTTAGGCTAGTAGCAAAGTCACCTGTGTCGTCCTGCTGATGTGATTGACGTGTAGCGACCATAAAACGCTTTACCTCCGTTGAAATAACGCCATTGTTTCTATGTGTCCTGTATGCGGAAACATATTCATTAGCCCAATTTTAGTAACTTCAAAACCTGCTTGCGAAATAATTGCACTGTCACGGGCTAAAGTAACAGGATCGCAAGAAACGTATAAAATGGTTTTAAACTGCTTTAAAGAAAGTTGCTCTAAAACAGCCATAGCACCGGTACGAGAAGGGTCTAATACTAATACGTCTAGCGCCTTATTAAACCATTGTGCTGTTTCAATTTTTTGCGTTAAATCAAAACAATGAAAGTGCGCATTAGTAATAGAGTTAGTGTGCGCATTTTGTGTCGCCATTGCAACCGCCGATGCAACCCCTTCTACGCCAATAACCGATTTAGCATGCTGAGCAAGCACTAATGAAAAGTTACCAATCCCACAAAATAAATCCAATACCTGCTCGTTTCCTTGCAAGTTAAGCCAATTTACCGACTGCGTTAACATTGCTTGGTTAACTTCATCATTTACTTGAATAAAATTACCAAGGCCAAACTCGAACTTTAAATTAAATTTTTCTAAAAAATAATAAGGTGTAGGTAAATGAGTTTGCTCTATAACATCGCTGCAGTCTTGCCAAGTAATTAACCATTGCTGTGCATTTGCCGCCTCTTGTACATAGCGTTTGGCTTCATCTGCTATCGCTTTAGTATGACGAATAACAATAAAGTTCCCAGCTTCGTTTTGGCATAACTGTAAATGACTTATACTGTGTAGCGCTTTATATTGATTAATAAGCGTTTCAAAAATACTAAATACGTTAGTAAATGCCTTACTAAGCACATCACATTGCTCAATACTAATCACATTTTTAGAGCTAAGCGCACGATACCCAACTCGCATTTTTTTAGCGGCTTTATCATACATTACAGCAATTCGGGCGCTGCGCCTGTAATGAGTGGGCTTACTTAATAAAGGCGCTTGCCAATTTAACTCGCTTAATTTGGCAAACTTTTTAAATAATTGCGTCACTGCAGTCTGCTTTTCAACCACTTGCTGATTTATTTCTAGGTGCTGTAACTGACACCCACCACAGTGATTATAATGCGGGCAAAATGGTTGCGTGCGTGCATCGCTTGGATTAATAACCTTAACCAACTTAGCACTACTGTACTTAGCTTTATCTTCTATTAGGCTTGCCGTTACTTTCTCATTCGTTAAAGCGCCGCTTACAAAGCACACTTTATTATTGTGTTTGGCAACACCTCGCCCCTGATGATCCATGGCCGTAATATTAAGTGTGAGTGTTTGCTGTTTAAGTGGTTTTTTCTTTGCTTTAAAAATTTGCGCCATGCGGCATTACCTTAAATTTTGTATTACGTATAAGCAAATCAGATGCTTTGAGAATAGCCGATGAACCGTATATACTCGGTGCATACTAATAATGATAATAACGCTTCCATTATGACCAAATTAGGCTTACGTGATTCTGTTTTAACCTTAACCTTGATCCCCACAGTGATCATTGGTTTGTTACTTGGCGGCTATTTTACAATAAATCGTTACATTGAGCTTGATGAAATTTTATATCAACAAGGCAGCTCAATATCTGAGCCTTTAGCAATTGCATTAGAGCAACCTTTACTAGAAAAAAATAAAAAGCTGCTCAATCGTCTTATTAGTTACACACACAATAAGCACTCTCCTACCATTAAGTCGATTGCTATTTTTGATACTAACAATCAGCTTATTATGACCAGTAACTATCATCGCTCATTTGATGAACTGACCCAAAAAGCACAAATTGAAAACCTCAATACAACAAAAATTAATAAGACTGAAGAATTAATCACCTTTTACACCCCTATTTTTAATCACTCCGCGCCGGTATCAAAATGGGATATTAATGATTTTCAAACCCCGCTTGGCACCGTTATTTTGCAACTAAATAAAGACCAAGCCATTATAGGCCAGCAACGAGCAGTGTTAATTAGCGGCATTGTTATTTTATTTTCAATAGTATTGGCTTCTATTTTAGCCCTTAAGCTTAGCCGAATGTTCATGAACCCGCTTAATAAGTTGGTACTTGCTACCGACAAGTTAGTAGAGGGCAAAAGAGACACAGGTTTAAACGACACCATGATGGGAGAATTTGAACTGTTGCGTGAAGGGCTTAATACCATTGCCCACACTATGGTTATGCAAAAAGACGAAATGCAGAAAAATATTGATCAGGCCACCAGTGATTACCGCGAAACCCTAGAGCAATACGAAACTTCAAATATTCAGCTAACCATGGCCAAAAAAGAGGCGCAAGATGCGAACCGCGTTAAGTCAGACTTTTTAGCCAAAATGAGTCACGAGCTACGCACCCCGCTTAATGGGGTTATTGGCTTTACGCGGCAGTTGTATAAAACACCTTTAAATAAACATCAAAAAGACTACCTCGATACCATAGAGCTTTCTGCCAACAGCTTATTGACGATTATTAGCGATATTTTAGATTTTTCTAAGCTTGAAGCGGGCGCCATGGAGCTTGAATCCATCCAGTTTCAACTGCGCGATAGCGTAAACGAAGTGATGACATTATTAGCGCCTTCGGCGCATGAAAAACAACTTGAGCTATCTATATATATTAACCCGCAGGTACCTGATGATTTAACGGGTGACCCAACACGTCTTAAACAAGTCCTTATTAACTTGTTAAGTAATGCCATTAAGTTTACCGAAAAAGGCTCAATAAAAGTTGATATAAGCTACCGTTTATTAGATGAAGACCGTGCCTCTATTTTAGTCTCAGTAACCGACACTGGCGTGGGTATACCAATGGACAAACAAGATGCACTATTTACCGCATTTGGCCAGGCTGATTCATCCATTACTCGAAAGTTTGGCGGCACAGGTTTAGGCTTAATCATTACTAAACACATTGTTGAGGCTATGAATGGCCGAATAACGCTAAATTCAGCTCCTGGAAGCGGCACCTGTTTTACCTTTAATGGTGTGTTTAGGTTGCCTGATCATACCTTCAGTAACGACCTACCTTCTAAGTCTCTTATTGGTAAACGCATATTATACTTAGAGCCGCACGAGCATACGCATCACTCAGTACTTTCTGTATTAAACGAATGGGAAGCGGTTGTAACGGCCTGCTTTAATGAGGCCGCATTTTTAGATGCTATCAAGCATAAAATGCTTAAATACGATATTTGTATTATTGGTGATATGGCATCGGTAGATGATATGCAGCGCCTTAAAGGCTATGTGAATATGGTTCGCGAGTCGTGCGATTATTTATACCTTATGCTTAATACTGTATCGCATAATATGCGCGAGGCATTTATTGGCAGCGGCGCCGATGCCTGTTTAAGCAAGCCGCTCAATCATCGTAAATTATGTGAAGTACTCGCTGCACCTTATCGACTTGATCACCCAACCTTAAATATTGAGCCAAGCGATCAAACCTTATTGCCATTAAAAGTACTGGTGGTAGATGATAACGATGCAAACTTAAAACTTATTTGCACTTTATTAAAAGAACAGGTTGAATTTATAGACACGGCCTACAATGGCTCTCAAGCCTACAGCTTAAGTAAAAGCCACAAGTACGATGTTATTTTTATGGATATACAAATGCCAATAATGGATGGCATTACCGCCTGTAAACTGATTAAGGAGTCTTCTTTAAACGAAGACACACCTATTATTGCGGTAACCGCGCATGCACTGCACAGCGAAAAAGAGCAGCTATTAAAAGATGGCTTTAAAGGCTATTTAACTAAGCCTATTGATGAGGACATGCTGAGCCAAATTATATGCGATCATAGTCCGCAATCGCCCGTAAGCCGCGACAAAATTAAAAGTGTAACGTCACAAAGCCCAGCTCCATTTGAAAGTAACTGCTTAGATTGGTCGCTTGCGCTACAACGTGCAGGGGGTAAAGGTGAGCTGGCGCTGGAAATGCTCAATATGCTATTACAAAGTGTGCCAGAGACGCTCTCGCAGCTCAACGAAGCTATTGAGCAAAACGATTGCCAAACGGTATTAAGTGTTATCCACAAATTCCATGGCGCGTGCTGTTATACCGGTGTGCCTAAGCTTAAATCACTGGCAGAAACCATAGAAACCTCACTTAAAAGTGATTGCGTGCTAGATAACGTTGAGCCTGAACTATTTGAGCTTCAGGATGAGCTGGAAAACCTCATGGCAGATGCAAGTGCTACCGAGCATCAACGCTAAAAAACACGTAATAAAAAAGCGCAGTAAATGCGCTTTTAACAGGTTTTAATACCATTTTACTTAATTAAGTATTGCTATGAAATGGTGCCACCGTGGGGTTAAATTTATAACCTTGCCTCAATCATGAGGCGTTTCATGTCGCGTACTGCTTTTTCAAGGCCATCAATAGCTGCGCGCGCAATAATAGCGTGGCCAATGTTAAGCTCATAAATTTCAGGCATTGCAGCAATTGGTTTTACGTTATGATAATGAAGGCCATGTCCTGCATTTACAATTAAGCCTAAGCTCGCCGCGTATTTTACACCCTCTCGTATGTGCTCAAGCTCTTTGTGTAAATCTTCATCATTAGTGGCATCTGCATACGCGCCGGTATGAATTTCTACGTACGGTGCACCACACGCTTTAGCTGCATCTAACTGTGCTTTATCGGCATCAATAAATAATGACACTTTAATACCCGCATCAGTCAGTGTTTTAGTGGCCGCTTTAATTTTATCTACGTTACCAGCCACATCTAGGCCGCCTTCGGTCGTAAGCTCTTCACGTTTTTCAGGTACTAAACATACGTACTCAGGCTTTACTTCAAGGGCAATGTTAATCATTTCATCTGTAACCGCTGTTTCAAGATTCATACGCGTTTGAATCGTTTTAGCCATTACGTATACATCGCGGTCTTGAATATGGCGACGGTCTTCACGCAAGTGAATAGTAATACCATCTGCACCGGCGTGCTCTGCCACACTGGCCGCATGTGCTGGGTCTGGGTATGATGTACCACGCGCTTGGCGAAGCGTTGCAATATGATCAACGTTTACGCCTAAAAGAATGTCTTTCATTTTGTTACCTGTAAAATATGTTTATTGAGAGGCCATAAATAATTCACGGCTTTTTAATGGTTTATTACCCAGTAAAGGTTTTAGTAAATAACGGCTTAATTGTTTTGCCATATAGAGTACATCGCTTTGGCTAAAATCATGATTAGCAATCGCTTTGAGCTGCGCGCCGCTAAACCCTGAGCGCGTATCTTGTTGCATCAAAAAACCCAACTCAGGAAAGTAACTATACGTTTGCCTTTCATCAATTGGCTCACCACTGGCATCAAAGCTAAAGTCGACGCCATAACCCAACAACTCTAATAGTTGAAATTCGTATGAGCGCAGCACCGATTGTAAATCGACATCGCTATTTAAGTTCTCTAGGTGAGTTTTGTAGAGCTCAAACACTTGTTCAAGTGGCTCGTTTACCGGCACAATGCGGTTAGTCAGCTCATTTAAATAAAAGCCACAGTAAAGCTTATCCTTTGTTAAATATAAAGGATTACCATGTAGCTCAAATTTATTAATGTATTTTAAATCGTACTTGCCACTGTAATGAACAAGCAGTGCCTGAAAAGGCTGCAATTGTGCTTTGTGTTTAGTGGCCTGGCGACCACTCACTCTGGCTAGCATTCTTAGCTGGCCTACGCCTTCTACCAGCATATCGAGCATTACTTGGGAGTCGCTATAAGGACGCCGATGTAATAGGTACGCTGTGTAGAAGTCGCTATCCATATTAGTTGGTTAAATGCAGGTTAATCTTCGCCATAGCCTAAACTTCTTAAGGCACGTTCATCATCTGCCCAACCCGATTTAACTTTAACCCAAAGCTCTAAAAACACTTTGTTATCGAGCATTTCTTCAAGGTCTTTACGGGCTTCACGGCCAATCACTTTAAGCTTTTCGCCTTTGTTACCTATTACCATGCGTTTTTGGGTTTCACGCTCAACAAGAATTAACCCATTGATATGCCAAACACCGTTTTCTTGCCATTTAAACTGCTCAATTTCTACAGTAACAGAATACGGCAGCTCTTCGCCCATAAAGCGCATTAGCTTTTCACGAATAACTTCTGCCGCCATAAAACGCATTGAGCGGTCGGTTACATAGTCATCAGGAAAGTAAAATTCGCACGGTGGTAAGCGTTTAGTTACTTCGGCTTTAATTAAATCAACGTTTTTACCTTGTGTTGCCGATACCGGCATTATGCCCACAAAATCAAATTTGTCGCCAAGCATCTTCATATGCGGTAATACTAAATCGCGGTCTTTTACTTGGTCAATTTTATTAATAACAAGTAAAACAGGCTTACCACTTTGCGATACTTTATTAAGTACCATTTCGTCATCGGCATTCCAGTGAGTGCCCTCAACAACAAAAATAATAAGCTCGACATCACCAATTGAACTCGATGCAGCACGGTTCATCAAGCGGTTAATAGCGCGCTTTTCTTCAACGTGTAAGCCCGGCGTATCAATATAAACAGCTTGGTGTTGCCCTTCGGTATGAATACCCATAATACGGTGGCGAGTTGTTTGTGGCTTGCGCGAGGTAATACTTACTTTTTGCTCAATGATTTCATTAAGCAATGTTGATTTACCTACATTAGGGCGGCCAACAATGGCAACCATGCCACAAAACGTATCAATATCACCTTCATGAGGCTGTATTAAGGTATCAAGATTCATTTTTTAGTATCTTCAATGCTTTTTCGGCAGCTTTTTGTTCGGCTTTACGACGCGAGCTACCAACAGAAATAATGCTATCCATACCTTCAACTATACATTCAACCGTGAACGTTTGATTGTGCGCTTGACCTTTGGTATCAACAACGGTGTAGCCCGGTAAAGATAACTTACGCGCTTGTAGATACTCTTGCAGCAAGGTCTTAGGATCTTTTTGATTAAGCCCTGGTGAAATAGCATCAAGTCGAGATTCGTACCACGCTAAAATCAGCTCGCCACAGCGGTCTATGTTTGAGTCTAAAAACACAGCCCCTATAATGGCTTCTACAGCATCAGCTAATGTTGATTCACGACGAAAACCACCGCTTTTTAACTCACCCGGCCCAAGGCGCAAGTAGTCACCTAAACCAAACTCTAGCCCAAATTCAGCAAGTGTTTGGCCACGCACAAGCGTAGAGCGCATACGGCTTAAATCGCCTTCACGCGCTTTTGGAAATTTGTCGTACAAAGCATTGGCAATAACAAAGCTCAAAATTGAATCGCCTAAAAACTCTAAGCGTTCGTTGTGTTGACCTTTATGACTGCGGTGCGTCATTGCCTGTTCAAGTAAACCTTGATCAGCAAATTCGTAGCCAATTCGTTTATATAATTCTGTTACATTTTTTTTCATTGTTACTGAATATTACCTAGGCGTTCAAAACGAACACCAGTTGGAACCCATCCTGGTAAAACATCATCTGGGCCATTCTCAAATTCAAAACTCATCCATATAAAGACAGCTTTACCCACCAAGTTTTCTTTTGGTACAAAGCCCCAAAAGCGACTATCTTGGCTGTTGTCGCGGTTATCACCCATCATAAAATAATGATCAGCTGGTACAGTCCATTCATCCGAAGGAGTACCTGGTTGCTGATAGTAACGCCCTTTACGTTCAGGTGCGCGTGGGTTGATTAAAATGTCGTGCTTGAGTGTCGTTAAATCTTCATTTACTCGGGCAAGCGACATTTGGCCTTGTTTAAACTCATTATCGTTAATTAATTTAAAATCAATTTTATTAAACTCATTACAAAGTAGGTCACCCTGCTGGGTCTCGCCTTCTTTACAATTAGGTTGAATATATAAACGTTTATCACGATAAACAATTTTATCGCCCGGTAAACCAATAGCACGTTTTATATAATCTACTCGCTCATCTAACGGGTATTTAAAAACAACAATATCGCCGCGTTCAGGCTCGCCTACATCTACAAGCTGGCTACGCCATACTGGGTCTTTAATCCCGTACGAGTACTTTTGTACTAAAATAAAGTCGCCCACCAACAGGGTTGGCATCATTGAACCTGACGGTATTTGAAAAGGCTCAAAAATAAACGACCTAAAAATAGTAATAGCTGCAATCATCGGAAAAATCGATTTTGCAGTTTCTGTAATTGCCGGCTCAGGTGCTATTAACGCCGCTGTTTCCTCATCAAGCTGGCCACCGGCAGATGTTTGGGCAAGCGCCAAACGCTCTTGCCTTTTTGGCGCATACATTAGGTGGTCAATTAACCATATTAAACCTGAGCCTAACGTTAATAACACCAATAAAACTGAGAAATAACCAGCCATCTATAATCCTTTGTTTTTATTTACCAACTTTCAAAATAGCTAGAAACGCTTCTTGCGGTACTTCTACGTTACCCAATTGCTTCATTCGTTTTTTACCATCTTTTTGCTTTTGCAATAGCTTTTTCTTACGACTCACGTCACCACCGTAACACTTAGCGATTACATTTTTACGTAATTGCTTAACTGTGGTGCGGGCAATAACATGTTGTCCTATTGCAGCTTGAATCGCAATATCAAACATTTGACGCGGAATAAGCTCTTTTAACGCATCAGCAAGTTGGCGGCCGCGTGATTGTGCACTGTCGCGGTGAACAATTATAGCGAGCGCATCAACACGTTCACCATTGATAAGTATATCAACACGTACCATGTCTGATGTTTGAAAGTGCTTAAAGTTGTAATCAAGCGATGCAAAACCACGACTGGTTGACTTTAATTTATCAAAAAAGTCCATAACCACTTCAGCCATAGGTAGCTCATAAGTTACAGCGACTTGCTTGCCGTGATAACTCATTTTAGTTTGCATACCACGCTTTTCTACACACAGAGTAATAACGCTACCTAAAAACTCTTGCGGTACAAGTATGTTTGCCTCTACTACTGGTTCGCGTATTTCAACAATATCATTTACCGCCGGTAAGTCAGACGGGTTATCAATTTGACTCGTACCTTCTTTGGTTACTACTTCGTAGATTACAGTAGGTGCCGTGGTAATTAAATCAATATCGTATTCACGCTCTAAACGTTCTTGAATAATTTCCATGTGTAGCATACCTAAAAAGCCACAGCGGAAACCAAAACCCAGTGCTGTTGAATTTTCAGGTTCAAAAAATAACGACGCATCATTTAAGCTTAGTTTATTAAGTGCATCGCGGAACGATTCATAATCATCAGAGGCAATTGGGAACATACCTGCATATACTTGCGGCTTAATTTTTTGAAAGCCTGGTAAACGCACTGGTGCCGCATTTTTTTGATGCGTAATCGTATCGCCCACTGGGGCGCCGTGTATTTCTTTAATACCGGCAATAACAAACCCTACTTCGCCGGTACGTAAAATACCCGTGTTGGTTTGTTTAGGGGTAAAAATACCCACGTGATCAGCTGTATGTACTTGCTCGTTCGACATTATTTTTATTTTGTCGCCGGCACGTAGTTCACCGTGCTTAATACGCACTAGTGATACAACACCTTGGTATGGGTCAAACCACGAGTCAATAATAAGCGCCTGTAAAGGTTGATCTTTTTCACCTACCGGTGGTGGGATATCCTTTACAATCATTTCAAGTACTTCAGCAATACCAACACCTGTTTTTGCACTACATTGCACAGCGTCTAGGGCATCAATACCAATAATGTCTTCAATTTCTTCTGCTACACGAAGCGGATCGGCTTGCGGTAAATCTATTTTATTTAAAACAGGGATTACTTCTAAATCCATTTCAATGGCGGTATAACAGTTTGCCAGCGTTTGTGCTTCAACACCTTGTCCGGCATCAACAACTAAAAGCGCACCTTCACATGCCGCTAAAGAGCGAGAAACTTCATAAGTAAAGTCAACGTGCCCTGGTGTATCGATAAAGTTAAGTTGGTAGGTTTCGCCATCGTTAGCAGTGTAGTTAAGCGTTACACTTTGCGCTTTAATGGTAATACCGCGCTCACGCTCGATGTCCATTGAATCTAACACTTGCTTTTGCATTTCGCGGTCTGTTAAGCCACCACAAACCTGGATCAAACGATCTGAAAGGGTCGATTTACCATGGTCAATATGGGCGATGATCGAAAAATTACGGATATGCTTCATAAACTGGATTCTAAACTTCTATTTTAATAGGCTAAGTACGAACACCTGAGTGACTTGAAAATACTTATTGGGTATAAGTGCTATATAAGTGGCTAAATGCGCTTTAGATAATCAAATTTTTGATTGCCTTTTTACCCTGTATTTCCAAGTTACTCTGGTATAAAACGGCAATTTTACATTTAATTGGCCTTAATCACCATCTATTTGCGTTAAAGGAAGGCTAATTGGATGAATTTTTATCACTTTTACATCATGCCTGAGTGTTTTTACTTTGCTTTTAGCTAAAAAGTAACCACCTACACCGCCCAAAGCGGCGAATAATATTTGCCATCCCTGCGCTAAAAGTAGTAATTCGGCACTAATAAATGCAAGCGTTAATCCTAAAAATAAAGGCAGCATGTATACAGCAAAAGCATGTTTGACTAAATGCGAATCATCTAATGAAAGCGTTACTTTTTGGCCCACTTCTACAGGAGTATCAAATTGATAGGGAAAGGTTTTTTTATCGCTACCAAAGAGTTTGGCAAAGACTTGCGAGCCACAGCGACCATTACACCCTTCGCAGGCTTTTTTTTGCTGGGCTTCTAAGTGGGCAGTGGTGCCATCTAGGGCAACCACTGTAAGTGTTTGTTCAATCATAACAACCCTTACGAATTGTTTATAATGCGCGAGTCACTGACTCAGCAATTGCCTTTGCGGTTTGGCTTGGCACATTACCAACAACAGATACATCAAAGTTTCCGCCATTATGCACATAAATTGTCGTTGCGCCAGAAGTTAATGATCCGCTTAAGCGGCGACCTGGTAGGGGGCGCTGTACAAAAACAGAAATTTCCACAAACCCATCAGAATATAAATAATAGTCAGTAAGTTCGTTGTTTAAATCAAGTTTATGGCGGTCTGATTTTAGTAATTTAAAGCCATTAGGTAACCAACCAATGCGCCAGTTTGTGGCATTACTTTTTTCACCTTCCAGCGCGTTACCTGGTAACGGCGTTGGAAAATTACGATTGAGCACTTCTAAAATCATCGGTGCTGGTTGCTCTGTTACGCTAATATGGGTTAACTGTAGCTGCTCTAATGCTTCACCTTGGTGGTTAACATAAGCGGCTTTTAATAACAGCGATGACTCTGTATCAAGCCAAATCCAATAGTTATATTTGTATTCATCTTTTGATTCTATTCTCACCAGTTGCGCCGCTCGCCCTGCAATACGGCCTTTACCACCTAGCACAAAATCATATTGGCTGCTTAATGCTTCAATATCTTTAAATAATACTTCAGGTATTGGCCCAGCAATGGAGTCTGTATTTATAGAATATGGCTGCGATTGCGGTTCAAAGTAGGTTACTTGGTCGTTAATTCTCACCATTTCTAAGCCCGCGCCATTAAGTAAACTTAAATGCTCAAGCTCTGTTTCACCTTGCTTTGCATGAACCCAACGGTAAGGTTCCATGGCTTTACCCTTTACCACCACAAAAGAGGCGTCAAAATTACGGGTATGGACTGCGTTCGCCATGTTTAGTAATAAATCTTTGGCGGGATTTGTGTCGTTAGCAAAAACATTAAAGCTTACTACTAACGACAGAACAAAAGTGATTACTTTCATTTAATTAGTTTTTTTCCTCTTGCGCTTTGTCACTATTTTGCGCTGTTTGCAAAGAGTGTGCAACACGTGCTTGACGTTGATGCTCTAAAACTAACGCGCCAATGCGTTGTTGCTGTAATTCGCGTAAACCTTGCTCAGCGTTTTCAAGAGCAGGTTCTGATGAATAACTCACCGGTGATGCCATACCTGTTAATGGGGTAGTTTGTAAAAGCGGAATTTCGCTTTCTTGCTCGCCCGCACCTTGCGGCAAGGTATTTACGCCAACAATGGCAAACATAGCTACGCTTGCAGCAATAGCAAGTTGTGCAACCGGCTTGCGCCAATTAAACGCCACTACTTTGTTGTCTTGCTGCGCTTCACTATGCTCGGTATCAGGTGTTTTGTTTGCTGTCGATTGGGTGAAATCGGCATACACAGGCTCACTTTCAAGTGCTAAGGCGATGTTATCGCTTATATCGATGTGTATGTCGTTGTTATTTTTTTGAGCACGCATCGCATCACCAATTAGCGCATATCGACCAAACGTAGCAACATCCTGATCAGAAATTTTACCCTCTGCAAGGTGTTGTTCGCCGTCAAGTAATGCTGATAACGTTTCGCTATCCAACTTGTTAACGTGTGCTTTTGTCATACTAAGACTCGCCTATTAATGGGTTTAATTTATTATCTATTGCTTCTCGGGCTCTAAAAATACGCGAACGTACTGTCCCAACAGGGCAATCCATTACCACGGCTATTTCTTCATAGCTCATCCCTTCGATTTCTCTTAGGGTAATCGCGGTTTTAAGGTCTTCAGGCAAACTATCAATCGTATTAAAAATAACAGCGCGTACTTCGTCGCTTAACAGTAAGTTCTCAGGCGATGCGTTAGAACGCATCGAATCCGCGCCGTCATAAAACTCGGCATCTTCAGCGTCTATATCGTTTGCTGGCGGTTTACGGCCCTGAGCTACTAAATAATTTTTAGCACAATTAACGGCAATACGGTATAACCACGTATAAAAGGCACTATCACCTCTAAAGTTTGGAAGTGCACGGTAGGCCTTAATAAATGCCTCTTGTGCTACATCTGCAATATCGCCTTGGTTAGACACATAACGTGAAATCAACCCTGCAATTTTGTTCTGATACTTCTTTACTAATAGGTTGAAGGCGTTTTTATCTCCTTGCTGGACCCTTTTTACAAGCGCTAAATCTAATTCCTGCTCGCTCATTCGAGCCGGTACTCCTCTGTTTGATTCTTGCTGGTTATTCATAGTGTCGCCATTGTTCACAAATACTCTGACCTCTTTATGAATAAAAAGTTCTGCTTAATATTCTTTTTTTATAAAATAGTCTTAAATAACGCCGCTAAGCCATTAAAATCACTACATAGTAATATGACAAATATGATACAACTACATTATTAAAAACAAATATTGCTCTAATTTGAGCATTGTAACCGCAAAGTACCTCTGACATGAACCAAAATAAACATCATATTGCTGATGTCGCTATTATCGGTAGCGGCGCGGCCGGCTTATCGCTTGCATTGTCTTTAGCTAACTATTGTAATGTTACTGTGATCAGTAAAGGGGCCCTCACCGAAGGCTCGACACTGTATGCACAAGGCGGGATTGCCGCAGTATTTGATAAAAAAAACGACAGCATAGAATCGCATGTTGAAGACACTCTCGATGCCGGCGGCGGTTTATGTGACCGAGAAGCGGTGCATTATACAGCAAGTAATGCGCACCAGTGTCTACAATGGCTCATTGAGCAAGGCGTTCCTTTTGATATGGAGTTTGATAGTAAAGGAAAAGAGCGCTTCCATTTAACCCGCGAAGGCGGACACAGCCATCGTCGTATTTTACATGCAGCCGATGCCACTGGTAAGGCTGTACAAACCACGTTGATTAGCCAAGTTAAAGCGCATAAAAACATTACCCTACTCGAGCAATATAATGCCATCGATTTGATTAGTGATAAAAGCTTAGGTAAACCAGGTTCGCATATTCATGGCATGTACGTGTGGAATAAAAAAGCAAAAAAAGTAGAAACTATCTCCGCTAAGTTTGTAGCGCTCGCTACAGGGGGAGCAAGCAAGGTGTATTTATACACTTCAAACCCTGATGTATCTAGCGGTGACGGTATTGCCATGGCATGGCGTGCAGGTTGTAGAGTAGCCAATATGGAATTTAATCAATTTCATCCCACCAGCCTTTATCACCCTGAACTGCAAAACTTTTTAATTACCGAAGCCATGCGTGGCGAAGGTGCGTATTTAAAGCGCCCCGACGGCACCCGCTTTATGAAAGACTTTGATGATAGAGAAGAGCTTGCTCCGCGCGACATAGTGGCTCGGGCTATCGACTTTGAAATGAAACGTTTAGGTGCAAATTGTGTGTACCTAGATATTAGCCACAAAGATAAAGACTTTATCATTGAGCACTTCCCGACTATTTACGCAAAATGTTTAAGTGTAGGGCTGGATATAACCAAAGAGGCTATTCCGGTTGTACCTGCTGCGCATTACACCTGTGGCGGTGTAATGAGTGACTTTAACGGTAAAACTGATTTAGATAACTTATACGCTGTAGGCGAAGTTGCCTACACGGGTTTGCACGGTGCAAACCGTATGGCGAGCAATTCACTATTAGAGTGCATTGTATTTGCCCATGCTGCTGCGAAAGATATTTTAAGTAAGCTCGATAAGGCGCCTGAACCTCTTGCACTTCCAAGCTGGGATGAAAGCCGAGTCAGTAATTCTGATGAAGAAATTGTTATTACCCATAATTGGCACGAGCTGCGATTATTTATGTGGGATTACGTAGGTATTGTGCGCTCAACTAAACGCCTAGAGCGAGCACTACATCGTGTTGAATTATTGCAGCAAGAGATACATGATTATTACGCAAACTTTAGAGTCAGTAATAACTTATTGGAGCTTCGTAATTTAGTGCAAGTAGCCGAACTTATTATTAGAAGCGCAATGCAACGTAAAGAAAGTCGAGGCTTACACTATACAATTGACTACCCTGAGCAAAATGAAAACCCAACACCTACTATTTTGACTCCTCCTCGCCATTAATAGCAATCAAAGCTGCGCGCTTTAACCGCGCGTAGCTTTGATTGTTCACACTATTGGCTGAGATAATTAACCACTGACGTTTATTAAAGCCTTTAATATGTAGCCATACACTGGTATTTAATATGATAGTTTTTGGGGTGATTTGCCCTTGAATCTTTACGTTTTCGTTTTCAAAGCGTATTTGTTTATGCTCTAAAATAATAACGCCACTATCTGGGTGAATTGCGAGTATTTTTTGCCATACCCAGCAAAGTGCAATTGCATTTAGAGTTAAACAGACAACAATGCTAAAAAAAGAGCTCAAGTAAAGCCCTATTACAACACTCAATAAGCAGAAAAACTGCACCACAGGCCGATGTTCTGCTTTGTTATTTACTACTGTAAACCTATACACGTACTCGGTCTAAAATTAGCGATACCATAGTATTAAGCTCAGCATCTTTACATTCTTCATGGCCCATAAACCATGCAAACAAATCAGGGTCTTCTTGGGTTAGCAAACGCTGAAATACAGCCTGTTGCTGTGCATTTAATGAATCATATGCCTGCTCGACAAATGGCATAAACAAAACATCTAACTCTAACATGCCGCGGCGACAAGCCCAGCGTATACGTGCTTTACTATGAATTTCAGTCATTTTAAACCTCATACTTAATTGCCCTGAGTTTAACAAATACCTGCATAATTAGCAGCTATTAATCATTGGCCAAATAATAAAAACTGCCCAGCTTCGTTGCTGTACCCTTGGTTATAACTACGTTATTATGTCTACTCATTTGTATTGCACAGAAGGTTTTTATGTCGAGCGTTTATGCATGTCCGTTATCTCACCAGCTTATTAGCCTAACCGGTGCGGATAAATTGTCTTATCTTCACGGACAAATTACTCAAGATCTCAATAAACTATCTAACAGCAATTATTTATGGGCTGGCCACTGCAGTGCCAAAGGCAAGCTGTGGGGTGTGTTTAAATTATTTTCCCATCAAGATAGTTATTACCTAGCAGGCTCACAGCCTGAGGTAGAGCAATCGCTTATCGAGCTAAAAAAATACGCTGTGTTTGCCAAAGTAGATATAGATATCTCTACGAATAGACTAATTGGGTTGATCAGTGACGATTTAGCCCCAGTGCTTGAAAAGCTCGATATTCGTTTTTCTGACGAGCAAACAGCCTGTGACTTTCCAAGCGGTAAAGCACTAAAATTAGCGCCAAATCGCGTTTTATTAATGGTTGATAGCCAATTTAGTATGCCAGATGATGTGTCTACTTTAGATAACTGCGCGCTATGGCAAGAGGCCGCTATAAAAGCGGGCGAGCCACAGCTAAATAGTGACGCCATTGGCGAATACGTACCACAAATGGTGAATCTTCAGGCGATTAACGGCATTAGTTTTAAAAAAGGCTGTTACACCGGCCAAGAAACCGTTGCCCGTATGAAGTACCTAGGTAAAAACAAACGCGCTATGTATATTGTTACAGGTAAAAGTGATGGCCTACTTGAAGAGCCAGAGCTTGAAACCCAAGTGGGCGAGAACTGGCGCCGCGCTGGTAAACTAATTGCCCAAAGCTATAACGAAAATAGCCAAACCTTATTTGGCCTTGTTGTGCTGCCAAACGATACACCAAGTACACACGTACTTCGTGCAAAGCACACCCCTCAGGTAGAGCTAAGCATTCTGCCTCTACCTTACTCTCTTGAAGATGAATAAATAGGAATGACTATGATCGTTGCACCAAACACAGTAGTAAAAATGCATTATTCAGTACTGGATAACGATGGCAATACCATTGATAACTCTTTTGATGGCGAGCCACTGGTTTTTATTATTGGCACAGGCTACTTAATCCCAGGGCTTGAAAATGCACTCCAAGGCAAGCAAGCCGGTGATACATTAAATGTAAAAGTAGAACCTGAAGAAGGTTACGGCGAACGTCACGATAACCTAATGCAAGCGGTGCCTAAGTCAATGTTTGATGGCATGGAGATTGAAGTAGGTATGCAATTTAGAGCGTCAACTGATGATGGTGATCAATCTGTAATGATTATCGAGATTCAAGATGAAGACGTTATAGTTGATGGCAACCACCCGCTTTCGGGTATTACTCTTAATTTTGATGTAGAAATTTTAGAGGTGCGCGAAGCAACTGAAGAAGAGCTTGCGCACGGCCACGTGCACGGTGAAGGCGGTTGTGGTCACGATCACTAATCATAGTGCCGTTGATAAAAAAGCGCCTAAGGCGCTTTTTTTTATAACATATTGTTGTAGGTCGCGGTTTTTATTGGCGCCGGTTGCTCTAAAGGCGTTTCATTAGGTGTTATTTTACCCTCAAGCGCACGTAATAAGCCTTGCTGATCGTTTGTTCCTACTCGGTAATTAGTACCGTCTTTTAAGGTTAGCTGCACTGCACTAAAGCCTGATACAGAATACACCCACCCATCATGTGTAATACGAATACCAATACCGTGGCGGTAGGAGTTTTGCACCGCTTTAGCCTCTACTATGTCTGCAAGCGCTAATCGTTGCCCCGCAACGCCAGGACCAAAAGCCCAACTAATTGTTTGCTCGTCAACTTTTACAGTTAAACCATGAAACAAAAAGCCAACTAAAACGAGTACACCGGCAAATACCATTAATGGCGCATCTGCACCCATTAAGTTCCAGGCTAAGGCTACAAAGCCGCCTATCCATGCTAAAACAAAAAATATAAACACCGCATATTGTTTATGCTGATACATAACGCTCTCTTTATTATTAAAAACTGTACACCAACGTGGCGCTTAATTCTGAGTCGTATTTAAGATTATCGTCTTCAGGTTTTGAGTTATAACGATACATGTAGGCAAACTTTAACGATACCGCGCCTATGACTTGACTAATCAAAGCGGTTTCTGACTTCAAACGTGAATTTAACCCCGATAAAGACTGTTCAATACTCACATCTTGATTAAAGCGCGTACGCTTTGATACCAAACGTTCCCACTGCATTGCAATACGTACTAAATAACCGGTTTTGTTTTCATCTTCTTCACTTACTTCTGACTCATCATCAGCCACTGAGCGATATAGACCGGGGCCAATATCAATATCTACTTTATTTTTTACACCTTGATATACTCTGGCACCATAACCAGTAGCGACTGTACTTTTGTATTCTAGACCGCTAAATTTATCTTCTTCGTAGTCACCGTAAATAAAAAATGAAGAATTTTTAACCCCCACCTTGTAGTTACCCTGGGCTGAGACAAAAATACGATCTGCTGTTACGTCTGTTTGCCCTGTGTCGTCATTTTCATCGCGTTTATATAAAGTGTCTAATTTAAACTGATTGCGCCAGTTTTCGAAGTCTTGGTATAAATTTCCTCTAAATTTAAAACTAGTGGAGTTAGTATTACCTTTACTTAAAATCAAGCCAAATTCAGTATCGCCATAAAGCATTTCGCCTTTATGCAGCTCGTGAATTTCTTCATCAGAGAGTTGTCCATATTCATGAAAGTCTTCAAATGGGTCAACAGCCCAACAACGGCTGCACATTATTAAAAACACGAATAGTAAATACTTATGCACGGTAAACTCTCTGGCACATACAAACAAAACTGCTTACTCAGCGTGCTCTGTTTCTTTCCACAAAATATGACAAAACGGCGCGTCTTTATCACGGCTAATTAAAATTTTTGCAAACAACACATCTTCGTTTTCAAACTCTAACCCCACTAACACCTGTACAAATAACTCCGGCTCTATTTCAAGTGCTACAAAGTCTTGCCATTGCGCATCAGGTTCGCCCTCTTCAATAAACCCAAGTTCTTCTCGGTATTCGTTAAAGTCTTCAACATCTTGCTCGCTAAGATTATTTGGCGCCAGCTCTAAAAAAATATCGTACGCTTGATGGGTAACTTCTTCTTCGCTGTATAAACGTGGGCCTGACATGGGTAAAACCTCAATGCATTTTAAGTGCACACATAATACCAAAACTCATCTGTGATTTGAGAAAAAACACCAAAAAATAATGACTTTTTTGTTACCAGCTCATGTGTGGTTAAGCTTGAATAAGATTCAACGTACTTTGACTAAAAAAGTTAAAAATAATTCAATTTATTTTGTATTATAAAACAAACTGTTACTTTACTTAGCACTGCGTACGTCATAAGCTCAAACACACGCTAATAGGAGAGCGCAATGATAAAACTAGAAATACAACAAGGCATTGCTAACGTTACTCTAAGCCGCGCAGAAAAACAAAATGCACTTAGCTTTGATATGTTTATGCAATTAAACAACACAATTAAACGTATCAAAAAAGATAAGCGTGTTCGCGCTGTAGTGATAAAAGGTGACGGTGAGCATTTTTGCTCAGGGCTTGATGTTGCAGGCGTTATGGCTTCACCTTTAAATATTGTAAGGCTGCTATTCAAATGGTTGCCAGGCAATCAAAACCTAGCGCAAAAAGTGGTGCTGGGATGGCAATCTTTAAGCGTACCAGTTATTGCACAAATAAATGGAAATTGTTTAGGAGGTGGGCTACAAATAGCGCTAGGCGCCGATTACAGAATTGTTGATATTCAAGCAAAGCTGGCCATTATGGAAGCGCGCTGGGGATTATGCCCCGATATGGGTGCCAATGCAGTGCTAGCTGGTTTATTAAAACGTGACCAAGCGCTTTGGCTTGCAAGCCACGCAAACCCTATTAATGCGCAAAAAGCTTACGAGCTTGGATTAGTCACAGAGCTAACAAGTAATACAGAGCAAGCCACCCAACGTATGTTAAATACATTACTAGAGCGCTCCCCCGACACACTGGCCGCTATAAAGCGCGTTACTCAGCAAAGCTATGCAACAAACCAACGAAAAATATTAGCTAAAGAAACGTTTAGCCAAGTTCGTTTGCTACTCAACCCCAACACAAAAAAAGCGATCGCCAAAACAAAAGGGAAAGCAGATATAAACTATGCAAACTCTAAACGCTGGTAAGACTAAGTTCGCATTTAAAAATGGGGTGGATTTGCTAACGTTAGCTTTTTTATATACTAATGAGCCATTATCATGAAGTACTTGCTTAGCAGTGCAATTATTTTACTGTGTTTAGGGTGTGCTAAATTAATAATGCATTTGATAGGTGGCAGCTTTCCTGCCCCCCTCCTTGGCATGGTTATCTTACTAAGTTTACTACTGTTAGGTGTAGTTAAAGAGCACCATATTAAGCCCTGCGCCTCCCCTATTTTGAATATTATGCCAATATTTTTTATACCTGCAGGCGTGGGCTTTATCGAGCACATAGCACTTATAAAACTGCATTGGCCGTATTTAGTGTTCGTTATTTTGCTCGTTCCTACCAGTACACTATTACTGGTAAGTAGCGTTGTTAGCTACAAAAAAGGGAAACATAACAATGACTGAACAGCACGTAACGCTTTGGTACTTAACGACCCCCGCTATTATTATGCTGTTTTTACTATTAAGAGCGTTTAATCAACGCTGGCAGCACAGTGTAGTGAAGTCGCTCACCAACCCGGTGTTTTTAAGTATTGCGATTATTGCCTTAGTGCTGGTTAATTTAAACTTACCTTATGCTGATTTTTTTGCTCACAGCCAACTACTTAGTTGGCTATTAGAGCCCGCTATAGTGGCCCTAGCCTTACCCTTATACCAGCAATTTATTCATGTCAGAAAAAATCTTCTTTTAATAGTAAGTACATGCAGTTTAGGTATTATTAACGCCACGGTTGTGGCCTTTATTTTAAGTATTTTATTTGATGTTCCTGCTAACTTAAGCGCATCCGTAGCTGCATTAAGTGTAACTACGCCTATCTCGTTAATAGTTACGGAGTCTTTAGGGGGGATTAGCTCACTTGCCGCCGCGTTAGTTATTTTTATTGGATTACTCGGTGCGCTCTTTGGCTTAATGCTCATTAAGTGGATGGGTGTTTATAATCACCAAGCTCAAGGTGTAGCTATGGGAACCGCTTGCCATGCTATAGGCACCGCGGCAGCTCTTGCTGAACACCCAAAAATAGGCGCAATTTCCTCAGTTGCTATGGCCTTAAGTGCACTACTAACGGCAATTATCGTCCCTGTGCTATATCCATTTTTAATCAACACTTTGCTATAGTTAGCAAAAATAATTACGCAATATAAAGAGCCCACTATGATCAGTTCTGAAATAGAACAATTTGAAAAATACTACACCATGCTCACTGAGTATTTGGTTACCTACAGCATGCAAATTGTGGGCGCCATTCTTATACTTATATTAGGTTTGTGGGTTGCAAAAAAACTCTCAAACCTAGTCGCAAAATTGATGGCTCGTCACAATGTAGATGTCACACTTACCAGTTTTGTGAGTAACGTGGTAAAAGTATTACTTATTGTGATGGTCATCGTTATAGCGCTTGGCAAAATAGGCATTAGTGTTACCCCCTTTGTAGCGGCTATAGGTGCCGCCTCTCTAGGTGCGGGTTTAGCCTTACAAGGAATGCTTTCAAACTATGGCGCAGGCCTTGCTATTATTGCCACGCGCCCCTTTGTGGTAGGCGATACCATTGAAGTAAAAGGGGTCAGCGGCCAAGTAAAAACAATTGAGCTGGGTTACACCATTTTAATTGATGAAGAGAAAGTAGAGATCACGATTCCTAATAAGCACATAGTGGGTGAAATTATTCATAACTCCTTTAGCTACTCGTTAGTTAAAGGAGAAATAGACATAGCCTACACTGCATGCGCTGATACCGCTGTTAGCCTTATTGAAGAAGTGTTAAAGGCCCATGACCAGGTCGCTCAAAATCCCCTATCACAAGTGGGTATAGAACGCTTTGCCGATAGCGGCGTTACCATTAGTTATCGCTATTGGGTACCTACAACCAAAATTATAGAAACCAAACTAGCTATTAATGCTGGTGTTTATAAAGCCATTAATGGCGCTGAGATAGAAATACCGTTCCCGCAACGCGTAGTGACTATTAATAACAACGCGCATTTGTAATAACAAACAAAGCCGCTTAATGCGGCTTTGTTGTTTTATAGCTTAAAGCAGTAATAAACTGCCTAACCCTAAAAAGGTCACAAACCCGACTATATCGGTCACAGTGGTTAATATTACCGAACCAGAAAGCGCAGGGTCTATTTTCATTTTGTCTAAAATAGACGGTATAACAACCCCAGCTAACGACGCAGCAACTAAGTTGAGCAATATCGCAATGGTAATTGTAATGCTAAGCATGGTGTCGCTAAACCAAGCAAAAGTTAACCCGCCAATCACTAAGGCCCACACCAAACCATTTACAGCGCCTACCCGTAGCTCCTTTTTTAAAAGTGCATTGCGGTTAGAGTCGGTGACTTGCCCAAGCGCTAAACCGCGCACTATTACTGTTAACGTTTGACTACCCGCAATTCCGCCCATAGAGGCCACCACAGGCATAAGCACCGCCAAGGCCACAACTTGCTCTATTGTTGCGCCAAACAAACCTATAAACCACGATGCTAAAAACGCCGTCGCTAAATTTATACCCAACCAAATTCCGCGGTTTTTAGCACTCTTTTTGACACTCGCAAACAGGTCTTCGTCTTCACGTAAACCACCGGCTTTTGCCGCGGCTTCATCGGCAATTTCTTGGCGTAATTCGTATGCCGCGCTAATGGTTAAACGCCCTACCAATTTATTATCACTATTAACCACCGGCATCGCCATTTTTTCACTGTGAATAACCACTTCTGCCGCTTCGTATAAATCATCATCTGCATGTAATGATGAAAAGTCATAGTTTGCCAGCGCCAATAGGTTATCGCCTTCATCGGCTTTTATTAAATCATTTATTGCAAGTTCACCTATTAGGCTGCCTTGGCGGCTAACTAAATACACCACTTCGCTGTATTGCGGCAACCCTTTTTGCAGTAGTTTTTTAACACCTGCTATTGTTGCTTTTTCGGTTATTTTTAAAAAGTCGAAACCAGCCCAGTGGCCTAATTGCTCAGGCGAATACTGTTGAGCAAGATCGTATTGTTTGGTTTGTGCTTCATCGAGTTGCTTTTTTGCATAATCAACAAAGCGCTCAGGGATAACCTCTTCAAGCTCAAGTAACTCCTCAACATTTACTTCATCTAATAACGCGTACGCCTCGCTATCATCTAAGGTTTGTAGTAACCATAAACAGCTGTCATCACTGAGGGTGACAAATATTTCGTGTTGCGTGTCTTTATCTAATAGTTGCCAAATTTCTAGGCGCTGCTCTTTGGGTATGGCTTCAAAAAGTAGTGATAAATGCTCAGTAGATAAATTAAGCTGTGCATCGGCTAAAAGCTGGCTTTTTTGTGCGTGTGTTTCGCATTGTAATAAATCGTTTATTAGCTGCGGTAGTTGGTCGACTGGATACTCAATCATCTTGAAACCTTAAATTTAAAAATGCACATTGCTTATAGTTTACTTGAACAATAAAAAATTGCAGAAAAAACCTAAACTTATTAAAGCACTTTAAGCTTTAGCATTTGAAACTGCACTCATTTTTTTGCGCATTGTAGGGGCAAAAACACCCGCGATACTACTGTTTATTTTAAAAATTAAAAAAGAAGTAATTGGCCTTATTTTTAGCCAAAAAAAAGCCCATAACGCTAAGCGGTTACGGGCAAAGTTACACAATGAAAAAAGAGGAATTAAAATCTATCGGTTAAGTTACGTATTAGGTCAGAGTCCACAAACTGCGTGACCATTGCAGCACCCCATGCATATGCACGTTGTATTGGGTAGCCTTTGAATATCCATCGCTTACGAACATGGTTAAAACGCTGCAAATACTGCTGCTTAGCACGCGGCAAAGGTGTACTACTTAGCTTATCCCACGCTTTGTATACGCCCGACATGTCGCAGCCGCGCATAAAACGCTGCAACCAACGCGCAAAGCGCGAAAAGCTAATGGTTGACTGAAAATCAATGATATAAGGCTTGCCATCGCTACCACATAATATATTGCCCATATTACGTAAATCTAAATGCACAATGCCTAGGCGGTGCATTTTTGCAACTTGGCGTTCAAGCTCAATAAAAAACTCAACAGGCAACGTCTTACCCTGCTGTATTAAGCTGCTAAGCGGCGTGCCTTCTATGTAGTCATACGCCACCGCTATCGGAGATAAACGGCTAAACCGATTAGCTACTGCATCAAGCTGTGCTAAGCGGCTCAACCCTTTAAATTCTTGATTTACAGAAAGCTTGGCAAAGGTTTTACGGATAAACCACGGGCTTTGGCTAAAGTCTTTTACTATTAAGTCAAACGTATCATCTTTGTACCTGTATACAATTGCGTTCGCAAAACGCCCTTTATGAACAACACTTAAATACTGTTGCATAAATACATGTTCAGGAAACTGCTGCTGTAATTGTGATAACAACTTATTTTCAATCATAACAAACCTAACAAGATGATAACTTTAATTGCCTAGGCAACTATATTAACAAGATTGGATTTGCCGCACAATGAGAACTAGTACTTAGCAGGCTAAGTTTTTATTGAAACAGTATCGCTAAAATGTTGATAATCTATTCGGTCGGTGAGTCTAAATTGGTTATTGCTTTAAATAATAAATCTATAACTTGCTGTTTTTCATCTTCAGAGAATCCATTAAGCGCTTTAGCATATACCTCATTTACCAAAGGCATTATTTGCGGGTACAAGGCTTTGCCTTTTTCACTTAAACCTAAAATGGTAGAGCGCTTATCGAACTCGCACTGAGTTTTTGCTATAAGATCTTTTTCTTCTAGGCGCTTTAGCAAGCGGCTCATAGCCCCTTTATCGTAAACCATATGCTCACACAGCCCAGCTAATGTATTTGCCGAGCCTTTTGCTAATAATACCACCACAATATATTGGGCCGACGTTAAACCCATTGACTGAAGCTGTGTATCAATATGGCTAGAAAGCTTTGAACGTAAAAACGAAATTACTCGCCCTAAATCTTGCTCAGGTATTAATTGTGCTCGGTTACAGCTATTTATCGAAGGCATACTTTGTTGCATATAAGGGTTACTCAGTTTATTTAAAATGCGTGTAATAGACTACACATAATTAATAAAATTCCCTAGGGTTAGCGTACTTTCAATAATAAAAGCCGCAACGTAAGTCGCGGCTATTAGTAATTTAAACAATACCGTTTAAAACTTTAAACCTTAAACTGCCCTATTAATTGCCCTAAGCTCTCGCCGCGCCCAGCTAAATCTCGACTAACCTCAGAAGTGGCTTTACTTGCTTGAGTTAGTTCATTGACAATTTCTTGAATGGCAAACACATTACGGTTTATCTCTTCTGTCACTGAGCTTTGCTCTGTTGCAGCGGTCGCAATTTGCGTACTCATATCGTTTATGCTGGTAACCGACGTAGTCACGGCACCTAAACTTTGCGATATATCGCGCGATGACTCAACTGAGCGATTACAACTTGCTTGGCTCGCCTGCATGGCATCTACCGCGGCGCCCACTAAGTTATGTAACTCACTTAGCATTTCACTAATTTCATGGGTGCTAAGTTGTGTACGACTCGCTAAGCTTCTTACCTCATCAGCCACCACGGCAAAACCCCGACCTTGTTCACCGGCACGTGCTGCTTCTATGGCCGCGTTAAGGGCAAGCAAATTAGTTTGCTCGGCAATGCCACCTATTACACTAAGTACACTGTCAATTTTTTTAGATTGCTCACTTAAAGAGTTTACCTGATCAGCAGCGAGGTTAATTTCGCCCATAAGGTTAGAAACTTCACTAAGTGATATATCTACGCACTCTTGCGCTTTTGCCACTTCTAGTGTTGCTGTCTGAGTAGACTCAGCAACTTGCGTGGTATTTTTAGCTACTTCGTGAGAAGTGGCCGCCATTTCGGTAATCGCTGTGGCCACCAAATCCGTTTCGTGGTTATGATTAAGTAGTTTATTTTCAAACAGTTTTGTTTGCGAATTAATATTGCTTGAAGCGTTTTTTACATCATTAGTAACATCAGCCACATTACTTATAATGCTTTGCAGCTTGCTAACAAACACATTAAACGATTCGCCCAACTGCCCTATTTCATCATGCGTATGTATAGCTAGGCGTTTTGTTAAGTCGCCTTCACCTTTAGCAATATCATCTAAGCTTTGGCCCATTATTTGGATAGGTTTAACCATAGCGTTAGACGCTAAAAGTGCGCCCACAACGCTAACTACAACCCAAAATAAGGCAATTAATAACAAGGTGGTGATTTTCTCTTGAGTATGCGATTGCATAGTCTGTTTATAATTTGCAAGCTCTGTTTGTATATCATCCATATAGGCACCGGTGCCAATCATCCAATCGGTACCAGGTATCATCACGGCATACCCTATTTTCTCTACCAGTCCATTGGTATTTGGCTTTTGAAAATGGTAATTAAATGCCCCGCCACCTTTACGTGCTTGCTCTAATAATCCAATAATTATTTTTTTACCATTTGGGTCTGTCATCCCTATTTTATTTTGCCCTTCAATAGCACTTCCTAACAGGGCATGGAACACGCTAACGCCGCGTGTGTCGTAAATAAAAAAGTAACCGTCGTCACCAAAAGTAAGCTCCCTAAGGACATTTTTAACACTTTGTGTAGATCCGTTATCCAACTGATGGCGTACCAACTTGCTTGCGATTTCCACTTCAGTGGCAAGTAGCGTGTGTTTGTCTTTAATGAGTTTAGATTTAATTGTTTCAAAATTTTGTTGCTGGTTTTGCGATTCTAAATAGTACGAGCTGGCCATTAAGCTAATTAATAACAAGCTCAACGGTAAAATAGCCAGTAACAAAAGTTTATTTCTCAAGCTTAAGTTACTCATTAAATCTCCACAAATAAGTTATACACGTTAACACTGTCTGCTTTGCAGTAATCAACGTAATAAAGTAAGCATTCAATATGTCACTATTTATACCAATTTATAAATAGCATAGGGGTTTGCCAAGGGCTGGCAAGGTGGGCGCATTATAATTAGATTACAGCGCTTTAGATATATAGTATCACTCGACATTAGTCGTAATTTTAATCGAAAATACTGTGCAGTAACGCGTTTTTATTACCTTTTATTTAGTTAACACTTAAGCAATAGAGCCGGTCTTCACCTCACATTAAGGTAGCCAGGCATTTTTATTTAACATATAATCATCACAATTCTAATAATAAATACTTATACGAAAAACGGAACAATGTTCAACGTTAACTTAGGCTGTGGTTTTTAAAAAATAATGAAGTATTTCTTATATCTAACGTTGTTAATTTGTTTAAACGTGTGCGCTCAACCTGCCAGTAAGAGTATTGCTTTTTACTATTCATCGCCCATGCCACTGGCTGAAATGACCTTTTATTCACGGGTTGTTGTGCAACCACAAAATATCACTAAACACGAACTGAATTGGCTAAAAGAGCGTGATATTAGTGTATATGCTTATCTGAGTGTAGGAGAATCGTATACTGAGAATGAATCTTCAGTAGCTCAAAACCCACATTGGGATAGCCACATTGCTGATTTAACCGCTGAGCATTGGCAACAACACTTGCAAAAACAAGCGAATCAGTTAAAGCAACGCGGCTTTAACGGTTTGTTTTTAGACACGCTCGACAGCTACCAATTATTAAAACCCGATTACGATAAAGCAGCTCAACAAGCGGGCCTTGTTGATATAATTAAAGGTTTGTCGAGTACGTTTAACAAACACTTAATCCTCAACAGAGGATTTGAGTTATTGCCTAAGCTTAA
The DNA here is from genome assembly GCF_001401875.1 of Pseudoalteromonas sp. P1-13-1a. NCBI lineage: Bacteria > Pseudomonadati > Pseudomonadota > Gammaproteobacteria > Alteromonadales > Pseudoalteromonadaceae > Pseudoalteromonas > Pseudoalteromonas sp. P1-13-1a. Next base: position 66,868 of record NZ_LKDV01000014.1, read on the forward strand.
TAATTACGCATCTGATTTAGTTGCCGAAGGACTCTTTAGCCACTTTAACCCAGTCGATAACAGTTACAAACTCACCACTGTGGATGATCAAAACTGGTTAAATGCACAGCTTAACAAAGCACAAAAACTTGGCTTTAATGTGCAGGTTATTGACTATGCAAGACCGCAGGCTCGCCTTGCAATGGCAAAACAAATTAGCGATCAAGGCTATGCACCTTGGGTTACTGATGGACACCTTCAAACTTGGGGGACATCAAGCATCCAGCCTGTGCCTAGGCGTATACTCATTCCGTATAACAGTAATGTAAAGCCACTGATATACACCACTGTCCATTTAAAACTTGCCACAATGATTGAGTATTTAGGCTACATCCCCGATTACATTGATGTAGCAAATACGCCTTTACCTAAAGTAGATACTAGCCTCCATGCTGGCATTATCTCGTGGACAACGAGCGATCAGTTTTATGATGCTCAAGTTATTGAGTGGCTCGAAGGTAATTTGGGGGTGGTACCACAACTGATTCTCGGCGAGCTTCCACCCTCTAATAAATTATTACAAAGTTTAGGGGTAGAAACCCTTAACACTCCCTCAAATGGGCCTTATAAGCTTGCAACGATGGTACCTTGGCTAAAGGGTGAATCTTCCAGCGCGCCCGCTATTGTAAAACCGTATTTATTAACACTTACTACGAACGCGCAATCATTAATATCAATACACGCTGACGATGGCACCACGCTAACTCAGGCCAGCAAAACAAAGTACGGTGCACTCATTGCGGCCCCCTGGCTAATAGATACATTACCTATGGAGGGCAGCAACTGGGTTGTAGACCCAGTTGCTTTATTAACTGATGCGATGGGACTTGCACCAATACTTGCCCCTGATACCACCACATTAAGTGGCCGGCGGATGCTGACACTGCATATTGATGGCGACGGTTTCACGAGCATTGCGCACTTTGCAGGTAAGCCTTATGCTGCAGAAATAATCCGTGATGAATTTATAAAAAAATATAAGCTGCCATTAACCTCTTCAATTATTCAAGCTGATATTGAACCTAATGGATTGCATAGCGCTGACAGCCCAAAGCTTGAAAAAATAGCCAAAGAAATATTTGCGCTTCCCTATGTTGAGGTTGCATCACACACCTACAGCCACCCCTATTTTTGGACAGCCTTATCTGGCAGAAAAGAAATAGATAAAGACGATACCGACTACGGGTTTCATTTAGATGTTCCCGGCTATGACGCCATAGACTTAAACAAAGAAATAACTGGTTCAATAAATTACATTAATGAGCGACTCGCACCAAAAAACAAAAAAACCGTAATGATGCTATGGTCAGGTGATGCGACCCCTGGGCCTAAAGCGCTTGAGCTTGCACGAAATGCGGGAGTAATTAACGTAAATGGAGGAAATACCGACGTCAATGCTGATAACCCAAGCTTGTCGCATATTTCGCCTATTGGCCGCCCTGAGCGAGATTTGCTGTATCAAATATACGCCCCTATTTTAAACGAAAATGTTTACACTAACTTATGGCATGGCCCTTACTATGGCTTTAAGCGTTTAGTAGAGACATTTGAAATAACCGAGAAGCCATACAGGTTAAAACCTTACACAATTTACTTTCATTTTTACTCTGGCGAGGTGCCGGCGGGGCTTGACGCGCTGCATTACAATGTGGATTATGTATTAGCCAGAGAAAACACCCCTGTGCATTTGAGCCAATATGCACGTATCGCCAAAGATTTTTATTTCTCTGCGCTTGCTAAAAATGCGCGTGGCGAATGGCTCTTTAGCTCTAAATATATAAAAACGCTACGCTTGCCTGCTATTTTTGATGTACCTAACATGACTAACAGCCACGGTATTTTAGGGGTAACGGCGAAAGGCAATTATATTCACGTGGGCGATGAAATAGCCACAATCAACTTTGATCATACAACCCCTGATAACCAACCTTATTTGCTTTCTGCCAATGTAGCGTTTAGTCATTGGCAGGTAAACGGCCCTGTCAGCTTTAAAGCGTGGATTGAAGCTAAAATTGAGCTAAGAAATGCCCAAAACTGTCAGTTTATCTCTCATATGGGTGAGCGTTACAGTGGAAAAACGTTTGGTAATAAAACGCAGTTTACATTACCTGCTGGCGAATTTTATGGCTATTTAAACTGCGCAACAAGGGCTCAATGATGAATAATAAAAAACGCCCTCACTTAGTGTCTGTTAAAACTATTTTAATTATTTTAGCCGTAAGCTGCTTTTCTCTTTACGCGCTGTTCCCACACACCCTCTTTTTTGAAGACGACTCATTATCGCAAGATTATACCTTTGAAAAAACCTACTTAAATGCCGCGTTAAGTACAGACCCCTACAATGAAAAACTACGTGCAAAAAAAATAGCCATTCATATTGGTTTAAATGAATATTCACAAGCAACTAGCGAGCTTAAAAAGCTTCCTAAAAGTGATAAAAAAACTGAGCTAGAAATTAAACTTTTATACGCACTATGGGTTGATAGCGGTGCTAAAAAAGATGACCGTTTTGAAGAATTAACTCTTAAATTGTCGGCATTCACACATTGGGATGAACAATTATTAGAAATAGCCAAAGCAACAGGGCTTAATACAAGCGTAGCCCAATACTATGAGCGATACGCTCAGCCATTACTAGCCGCTGATTTTTGGTTAAGCGCTGGAGAGCCAGCCAAGGCCTTGGCCATTTATAAAACCCATATAAATGCTGATGTAGCTCAAAAAGCAATTGAAACTGCGCTTGGCGCTAACAACACAAAGCAAGCCTACCGATGGTGGAAAAAATACGGTGATACGGCAAATTCTGAGCGTACATTATATTATGCAAGCCTAGCAGGTGATGATGCAGCCGCCTTGAAAGCGGTTGAAATATTACTAAAAGCACAACCTAATAACAGCGAGTATTTAACCAAAGCCATGCATTTACGCTTAGCTAATGGCGATGCACCAGGGGCTGAGCAATTAATCGCAAAGTTATTACGTAAAACCCCAAATAATAAAGCGCTTAGGCTTTTAAACTGGAAAATTATGCGCTGGCAAAACAAACCAAAGCAAGCGCTTAAAGAATTTAAATGGTTAATGGCTCACAAAGCCGTTGATGTGGCTATGCTGACCGATAGTATTAATGACGCCAACGCTCTTTACTTGTACCAAGACGCTAACGACATTTACGAATATAAAGCCCAGAACAGGCAACTTAAAGGCAATGGCTTTGCAAATTGGATGCAAACCAACGAATTTATTGGTAATGCAAAACAAGAGCTTAACCATATTGAGCGCTATGAACAAATAAACGGTAAAACACCACTTTCTCAATTTTGGAAAGCCAAGGTGTTACACGATACCGGTAATTTAGCTGGATTAAGAGCCTTGTGGCCTCACTACGCAGGGCCAAAAAACGAAGAAGATTTACTCTGGCTTGCAAGAGCACATTGGTTGAATGATGACTTTACAACTGCTTTGACCATTCTAAAGCAAAAAGCGCACAGTAACGATGATGAGTTTTGGAGTGCACGTGTTGATATGGCTATGCGTGTGAACGATAAACAAGAAGAGTTGTACGCCTTAGAGCAATTAAAAAACATCACCCCTTTGAGTGTAGGTGATATGCTGCATTATCAGCAGTTAAAATTTGCCGACAACCCACAAGGTTTATTAAATTACCTATGGCAGCAAGCGCCATTGACCGATAGACAATTAATTCAAATCACCTTATTAAGTACGCAAATTGGCGATGAAAAACATGTTACACGTATTCATCAGGCACTTGAAAAGCAGCGTTATAATAAAGCGCTTTACCCAGCCTGGTTAATCTTATCAAACTGGTACCAAAACCAAAGTGACTTAAACTACGCGTACACAACACTTAACCGTGCAGCAAAACTAAGCGAATACAATCCCGATGTGGTACTGGCACAAGGCTGGCTTGCATTACAAATGCACGACACCATTATGATTAAGCGTATTTTAGCTAACTACTCAAGCAATGAGCCCAACCGAGATTGGGCACAATTACTGGCGAGTTTATCTATTCATCAAAAAGCCTTTAATAGTGCTTACTTTTATCTGCGCCAGTTAGCTATTAGTAATCCTCGGGATTTAACCACTTTAGTAAATTTAGCCGATGTGATGAACCAATTAGGCTACTACGCTAACGCCAGCGAACTTAAACATTATTTATTAAACCATTTACCAAAAGACAAATACGCATACCGCGGTTTAATGATCCAGTGGGCAGGTGCTATGGCCGTGCCCCACTTACGCCAATTTAGTAGCTTAGATGACATAGCGCCTGAGGCTATAAACAACGCAACCGCTAACTGGTGGTTAGCAAGACGGGCTGCACAAAAGCTTGATCCATGGCAAAAGCTACAATTAGCTATGAGCAACGGCGAATTTAATAAAGTGAAGGCGCTGGTAAATACACAAACGTTAGGCAAAGTAGATGAACTCAGCGCTTTATTATATTTAAAGCAACCTTATGCAACTATGCAGCATTGGTATGAGGAGTTAACACAAGAGCCAACACTAGCCGAAACGTCTTTATTACGTAATGCCCGCACCAGCTACTTTAGAGCATTAGAGATTAATCTATCGCCCGAGGCAGGTCTAAACACTAGCCAATACGATGTAAATGTTTATTTTCCGTATGCTAAAGGGCAATGGAAACTAAGTATTAGTAATCAGCAAAATCTAAATAACAACGGGTTACTGTTTGCCATTGAAGATAAAATGACGTGGGGCCGCTGGTACTTTGATGCAAAAGTAGACTCGCATCAGGGCAAATTAATGAGCCGCCAAGGCCTGAGCCTAGATGCGCGTTACCAATGGAACTCTCGCACGCAGGTAGGTGTAAAACTTGAGCACAATGTTGAAAACCGTCAGTCAGAAACCTTGCTTAGCTTTGCTAAATTAAATAAAACCACGGCTTATATTAATTACGCCATTGATGGTCGCCAAAACGTGCAGCTCTCGGCAGCTGCAATGGCGTTTAAACGCCGCAGCGATAGCTCAACGCTTGTAAAAGGCCAAGAATACAACGCCCGCTATCAATACACTATTTTAAAAGACCGCCCTATTTGGAATACCTATTTTAGTGCGCAATGGCAAGACTTTGAGCGCACACTCGCCCCTTTAGGTGTAGACCAAAGAGCACGACCGCAACTTATTGATATACAACCATTTAGGCGCTTTGCTCTGGGTACCTCGCTTTCGTCAAACACAAACTTAGCTCCGCCATACTTAGGCGAAAGTCCCTCATGGTTATTTGACATCAGTACGGGTTATCAAACGTTAAATGATACCCTTGATGTGTCAGTATCAAGTGGAGCAGGCTGGTCTGTGCTAGGGGATGACTTATTTAAATTACAACTGGGTTATCAAAGTAGTAATAAAGTGGGCAACTCAGATACACAATTACAATTGGGCTATTACGTACATTTTTAATGTTAGGAGAGAATATGTTTCGTTTAATCATACCGTGTTTGGTATTAGTGCTCAGCGCATGTACCACCAGCCGTGTGGCTGATGATGTAGAGCTGGGACCATCAACTACCGTGGCGTTACTGCCTTTGGTAAATCATGCGCAAACCCCACTAGCTGGTGAACGTGCAGAAGATATACTGGCTAGTATTTGGCAGCAAAATAAGCTACCAAAGTTATTACGTGCACCGCGAAATAATAACAAGGAGCTTCCGCCGCTTGATGACCAATACCGCCTTGATAACGCTATGCAGTGGCTAAACACGCAGCAAACAGACTATGTATTATCAGGCAGCATTGAAGAATGGCGTTATAAAGCAGGCCTCGATGGTGAGCCTGTAGTAGCACTAACACTCAGCTTAACGGCTACAGGTCAAACAACACCACTTTGGACCGGTACTATCGCCAAAAGTGGCTGGGGACGCGATAGTATTGCCGCCACAGCACAAGATGTTATTGCCGATTTAATTTCGTACATTGAGGTTAGTGAGTGAAAACACATTTTTTTCGACCAAGAGAGGTCCCTGAGCTACAAATTTGGGCTGAGGTAATTATATTTACCACGCTTGCAATTGTACTGCCGGTTATATTTAACGCCGCAGACCCCTTTTGGACGGAAAATGGGTTTTCGTGGCCAGTCCTAGGGCCGCTGTTAGTGGCTCTACGCTACGGTTTTTCAAAAGGTTTTATAAGTATATTATGTTTATTAGCTGGGCAGTTATTGTTAAGTGAAAGCCAGGTATTAGCGCAACCTAGCGAGTTTAATATCAACGCTATGATTGGTTATTTAATTGTTATTATGATTGCTGGCGAATTCAGAGATGTATGGGAGCGCACCAATCACCAGCAAAGCATTGAACTTGAATATGTCACTAACCGATTAGAGACCTTTACCCGCCAATATCATTTAATAAACTCATCCCATGACCGGATTGAGCAAATGCTGGCAGGTCATACTCTTAGCCTTCGCGAATCACTTCAAGCGGTTCGGGCCGTTATCGGGCAACTAACACAAAGACGCTTAGACAGTGCAGCAACAAGCATTTTAAACTTATTTGTTGAGTATGGCTCACTCGAAAAAGCCGCACTTTATAAAGTAGAAAACAACGCCATAATAGAGCCGCCCTTAGCAAGTATAGGTGCTATGGGGGAGCTAAAGCTGGACGACCCACTTATAAAAGCTATGTTTGAAGAGCGCGAATTGGTTTCGGTAAAAGAGATTAAAAATACGTTTAGCCAATACCACATTGCTATCCCACTGGTTGATATTAATAACACCATTTATGGGGTTATTTTAGTACAAAACATTCAATTTTTTGCGCTCAAAAACACCACTCTCACCTTGCTTGCGGTTATGGCCGGTAATATCGGTGATTTACTTCGCCATGAAATAACCAACCCGGTAATGACCCCAGAAGAAACACCTTATTTTGTAAGGCAGCTACGCAGAGCAAACAAAGAAGCTAAACGCTATAACATTCCCTCGCAGCTGCTTAAACTAAAAGCAGTGCAAACAAGTGAGGAGTCGCGTCAGTTGTTAGAGTATTTAAGTGAGGCTCGTCGGGGACTAGATATTTACCTTTACGACAGTGAGAACCACACTCTGTTATTGCTTATGCCAATGGCAAATGAACTGGATAAAAGCGGATTTATATCGCGCATTAACACATGGTGTATTGAACACTTTGGCAAAACCATTGAGCAACTGCATATTAAAATAGAAGAACAAATGGCCTTACCAATAAGTAGCGAACACATCGCTAAGCTAGTTGCACCTCATGATTAAAATTATTGCTGCCGCTTTTATTGGCTGTTTATGTGAATACTTTGCGTTTGCGCATATTTTAGATGCGCCTAACTGGCTATTGATTGTTTTATTGCATGGCATTGCTAGCCTGTGCTTTACCTTTGTTAGCCATGCTTTTATGCCTAACAAATATAAAACCACCTTAAAAAGTGGCTCAGCGCTGTTATTTTTGCTGCTGTTTACCTTGCCAGTGTTTGGTATTTTAGGGGTGGTATTTGCCATTACTTTTGCCCTTAGTAAACCGCTTAAAAACAGCGACGTTGATATTGTAGAGCACAAGGTTCCTGCCCTGCCTTTTGAAGCAAGAAGTGTTTCAGCAACGCCTATTTACTCAATGGGTGGATTAAAAGCTATTTTAAAACACGCCAGTGAGCCCAATAAACGCCTAAGTGCAGTAATGGCTGCTCGGCACATGAGCGATGCCCAGGCTATTCCTATTCTCAAACTGGCCTTAAAAGACTTAGAAGATGATATTCGCTTACTTGCCTATTCAACTTTAGATAGCAAAGAAACAAAACTGAACGAAAAAATAAGCCAGTGCCAGCAAGACATAGCCAATACTACTCAGCAACCCAAATTAAGCAATCTGCAGCGCCAACAAGCAGAGCTTTATTGGGAGCTTAGTTACTTAGGGTTAGCACAAGGCGCACTAAAGAAATACGTACTAGAGAAAGCAGAAACACTGACTTTAACAAGTATAGAGTTTGATCCTCAACCAGCAAGCTATGTGTTTTTAGGGCGTATTCAGCTAGCGCTGGGTAAATTAAATGATGCACAACAAAACTTAAATCTAGCCACTCAATTGGGCATGGCCAGACGCCACGTATTGCCTTATAAAGCCGAAGTTGCCTTTGGATTACATAATTACACTGACTGTCAGCGCTATCTCGAAGAATTAGCGCTACAGCCCAAGGGTTCTGAGTTACGCCATTTACAGGAGTATTGGCATGAGTGAAAAAAAAGCTGACATTCTACTCTTACTTGAAGGCACTTACCCCTATGTTAGGGGCGGCGTATCAAGCTGGGTGCACCAGATAATAGAAGGCCTACCCCATTATAACTTTGAACTTGTATTTGTCGGTGGCGCACCCGAACACTACAGCGATATTCAATACACGTTACCAAGTAATGTGACAAAACTGCACGAACATTATTTAGTTACGCCCCATAATGCAAAAATAAGCGCTAAACATGGCGTTAAATATAAAAAAGAGCTGTTTGATTTTTGGCAGCAACTGCAAAGCTATTTCCGTGACTGTAAAGATCCTATCCCCACAGAGTTAGTCAAGTTTGCCTTTGAAAACCTAGCTAAAAAAAGTGGCATAAACGAAACCGATTTTTTATATAGCGAATCGTCGTGGCAAGTACTGGCAAACTATTATTTAACCTATTGCGATGAATCCTCATTTATCGACTTTTTTTGGTCGTACAGAAATTTATATAAACCGCTGTTTAAAATAGCCGAAATAGCTCGCTCCCTCCCCGATGTTAAACTGATTCATTCTATTTCGACAGGTTATGCGGGCATATTAGGCGCAGGTGCAAGCGTTATACACAACACGCCATTTTTGCTTACCGAGCACGGTATTTACACTAAAGAACGTAAAATAGATTTAATACAAGCTAGCTGGATAAAAGAGTCTGAGCAAAGTCTCGGTAAAAACCTAAATACTGAAATGGGCTTTATTCGCCGAATGTGGATCAGCTTCTTTGAGCAAATTGGCCGCACTACTTATCATCAGGCAGACAAAATCATTTCTCTGTATGAGGGTAACAGACAACGACAAATTAAAGATGGCGCCAGTGAAAGCAAAGCCTCGGTAGTCCCTAATGGTATAAAAACAAAACGCTTTGTTGATGCACTTAACGCAAGACCTAAATCGGTCCCGAGGGTGGTTGGGTTAATTGGCCGTGTAGTGCCAATTAAAGATATTAAAACCTTTATCCGTGCCATTAAAGAGGTCCAAGCCAACATGCCAGAAATAGAAGGCTGGATTATAGGCCCTTTTGAGGAAGACCCACAGTATTACAAAGAGTGTCAGTTACTGGTAAGCAGCCTAGATTTGAGCAAAAACATTACGTTTACCGGCATGCAAAACATTGCAGAAATACTCCCCAAATTAGGTCTTGTGGCGTTGACTTCAATTTCTGAAGCACAGCCTCTGGTATTGCTTGAAGCAATGGCTGCAGGCGTACCTGTGCTTGCAAGTGACGTAGGATCGTGCCGAGAAATAATAGAAGGAGGAAGCGAAGAAGACAAGGCGCTTGGTAAGGCTGGCGAAGTAGTGTCTATTGCTTCACCTAGCGAGACCGCACAGCAAATAAACACGATATTACAAAACGAGCAAACATGGTATCAGTACCAACAAAGCGGCCTCAAACGTGTTAAAACATACTACGACGAGAGCCACATGTTTGCCCGTTACGATAAACTTTACAAGGATACAATCGCATGGCCGGAATAGGTTTTGAGATACGTAAAATTCTCAAAAAAAATACCCTACTCTCTGTTTTTGAAGCCTACGGTTACGCAGGATTAATAGGCTCAGGGCCTTGGCTACTTTCTATTATAGCGCTCATGCTCATTGGTATTTTAAGCTTGGGTGTTGTACTGCCTAAAGTATTAATTGTTCAATTTTTAACGCTCATTACCTACATGATGGCAGCGTCTCTTATATTAACTGGCGGACTACAGCTGTTATTAACACGCTTTGTTGCCGATCTGTTTTTTCAAAAAAAGGATGAGCAAGTACTGCCTAACTTACTGGGGGCACAACTAGTAACAACAGTTGCGGCCTTGCTTATTGGTTTAGCCGTTTGGCCAATACTACCGTTGCCCGTAGTCACTAAAATAATCATATTGGGGGCATTTGTAAGCTTATGTAACCAATGGCTTGGCGCTATATTTTTATCAGGAATGAAAGAATACCGGCTTATTTTAGTGACCATGTTAAGCGGTTACAGCTTTATGGTGTTACTGGCATTTTTACTGCGCGACTGGCAAATAGACGGGTTGTTTTTTGCGTTTTTTGCCGGTGAAGCGCTACTGTTTTTTAGCTTTTTGTTTATGATTATTCGCCGCTACCCCGGCGGTGAACTTATTAGTTTTGATTTTTTAAACAATAAAAAAGTGTATTACAGTCTCTTTTTTTGTGGGCTCTTTTACAATGTAGGCGTGTGGGCCGATAAAATTATTTTTTGGTATACCCCCGCTACCTCTATTCAAATTATTGGCACATTAAGAGCAAGCCCTATTTACGACCTGCCTATATTCTTAGCCTATTTAACCATTATTCCAGGCATGGCGGTATTTTTAGTCAGAATGGAAACCGACTTTGTAGAACAGTACGACCGTTTTTATACCGCCATTAGAGGAGGCTCATCACTTGAAGAAATTTTTTACCTAAAAGATAAAATGGTGCAAACAGCGCAAGGCGGCCTTTACGATATATTTAAAATCCAAGGTATAACCGTTGCGTGCTTATTATTGTGGGGCGAACAAATACTGAGCTTTATTGGTATAGACCCTAACTACAAAACACTGTTGTTTATTGATGTGGTGGGTGTAGGTGTACAGGTAATATTTTTATCTATTTTAAATATTTTATTTTATCTAGATAAGCGTGCCACCGTATTATTTTTATCTGGGCTGTTTTTGTTTATCAATATTGTATTTACGATTGCCTCAATTGCATTAGGGCCACAGTTTTATGGTTACGGTTTTGCGCTCTCGACTATAATTACTTCGGTCGTTGGCCTGTATTGGCTATCAAAACAATTTGAAGAGCTTGAGTACGAAACTTTTATGCTACAGTAGATTACCAGTACCATTATAGGTAACTTACAATAATAAAGCTAACGATAAATAAAAAGGACTTAACTTTAATGAAAAAAGGAATTACTACGCGCTTTAATATCTTTGCGAGTATAGCTTTGTGGGCTATTAGTTTGTTGTGTACGTTAATGACATTTGATGTAGGAAATACATATCAAACGAATAGCCTTATTGATATTTATATACACTCGTTCACAGTAAAAATGGCGCTACTACTAGCAATGTGGATTATAAGCGCCTGTATTTTGTCAGCACTGTTTAAAGAAATTTGGAACCGTTTAATTTCTGATATTTTCAACCTGCGCTTAATCCATTTTAACGAGTCTTATACCTTAAGTGTTTTAATAACATGGCTGGTATTGATTTAAAGCTTTGCACTTAAATTGTGAGTAAGCTATAAAACGTGATCAACATTTAGCAATACTTATTTTGCTAACGTAATAACTGACCACTAAACATATATTATTTACTCACCCAGCGCGCTTTAAAACCCCGTGTATCAACATGTATAAATGCGCCGCGGTGCGACTTAGGCCCGTAAACACCTAAACCGCCTAATAAGCCTTTGAATGACTCTCGCTTAGCAAGCGACTCCACTATACCAGCCATCGCCTGTGCATCGCCAATAGAGTGCTTACCGTCGTTGTTTATGTCATCCATACGGTAGTCGCCATCGTTATCTATAAATATATCCGCAGCGTCGCCAAACACATGGCGGCTAAGCTTTACATTACCAATGGCTTTATTGTAATAAGGGGTGCGGTAACCGCTCATTACCACCATATTTTTAACTGGTATGTTTTCTAAAATCAGCTCTTTGCGTATTTTTTCAAGTTTAAGTAACAACTTGTTTTGTAAAAATAAGTATTTAGGGTGTTTACTTCGTTGCTTACTCACAAATTCTTTAAGAGAAAAATGCGGTGATATTTTTGTATTTTCGTTCTCAGGTGTCACCTTTACAAAGCCATTGGGCACTATGTAATGCTCACTGTCTTTAATTTGCGAAGGTTTTGGGTAATGACCAATATGGTAATATTTAAGCTTTCCACCTTGTACTTCACCTGCAGGCACTTTTACAAACACATTAATTGTCATGCGCTGCTTTTTGTCGGGGGATTCAATAATGACCTTTGTTAAACCTGGCTTTTTAGGTGCCCGCCACTGCCATCGGTTTGTATCAGTTAAGGTGGCGTTGCTGTCGTCATTAATAAACGAATAGCTGCGTTTTGATTGTGCGTAAAGTACTTCAAATTCAACCGCTTCATTAGGCATCACAAAAACAGAAAACACCGAATAAGGCATTACTATGTCGTTAATTTTTAGGCTAAATTCTGCATCTTCAAAATTTGCTTTATTTTGAATATTAACGCTCGGGTGCACTTTTTTTACAGGCTCTGCAGCATAACCACCTAGGCTTACGCAAAGCGCTAGTACACACCCTAAAATACATGGAATAAACGGCATGAATCCCCTCATAATCTATTTTATTAATGCAGCAATAACTGATTGCTCTTCGTCATTAAGTAATGCTTTTGTGTCGTGCTGATAAATATCATCTCTAAAATTAACGAGCATGTCCTCATCAACCCAGGCCGTCCAATACACTAAATGAATAGGTAACGGCTCATCTAAATGAAACGTTTGCGTGGTGTCGTTTACCCTAGCTTCATCCATTTGTTTTAATGTGTGAGTTTCACCTTGGTGCTTGATTATTTCACGCGCTAAAGAAAATGGCTTTTCGACTCGAATACAGCCATGCGATAACGCACGCTGTGTTTGCCCAAAGCGTTGCTTTGCTGGGGTATCGTGAACATAAATGGCTTCAGGATTTGGAAACAAATACTTCACTTCGCCAAGTGGGTTTTCATCCCCTGCACGCTTAACTAAAAAATGATCAAACTGATAGGGTTTAATAGCCTGCCAATCTATATTACTGGGGTTTACTGTTTTAGAGTCTAAGTAGCTATTTTTTCTAACTTCGATGTCATTTTTAGCAAGGTAGTGAGGATCTTTTGCCACCTTTGGCGCTATTTCTTTGGTTGCAATAGAGGTAGGTATGCGCCACTCGGGATTTACAACAAACTTTTCGATTTCGTCACTAAAGGCTGGTGTTTTCCAACTTGGTTTGCCGACGATGACGTTATTTTGTAGTTTTACCTCGCCCGCTTTTACATACCGTAATGTGTACTCAGGTATGTTTACATAAACATATTGTTCATCGCTTGAGCCAGCAAAATTAGTAATACGATAAAAATTTAGCTTTAACTTATTTAGCTTCACCTTTGCAGGTACATTTAATTTAGCAACAGTGCGTTTGCCAACGCGTCCATCAACCTTTAAGCCATGGCGGCGCTGAAATTGCTTTACGGCCTGTTCAATTTGTTGATCAAAAGTACACTCCGCATCGGTACATGCATTATTTTTTAAATCACGCTCCTGGTATAAACGCTCTGCAAGCAAGTTTACCTCTTTACCTGTACTGCCTAATTCAAGCAGTTCACTTATTTGCAGCGGAATAAAACCACCATTGCTGACAATTTCTTTATACCAGTTAATTGCTTTTTCAGTACGTTCTATTAGTTGTGCTGCATTTTGATCAAAGTAGTAGTTTTGGTTACTTTTAAGGTGCTGCTGCGAGCTATAGGTGATTAATGAAGAGCCTGCTAATGCAGTACTTTCAAGCTCAGAGGCGGCCAAAGCAGGTAAAGAGCTTATGCAAGCTCCCCCTATAAAAGCGGTGCTTAATGTGATGCTTTTTACCTTTTTAGACACTTGGTTTGAAAATAACCCCTTCATTGTGTACCTCCTCGCTAAATATCGTTGATAAATGCTTTTGTACTTACTGCTAATCAGTAACAAGAAGGTGCAACGCCAGTGCCAAACTTAAATATAACTTTAATCAATTGATATTAAACAAGTTTTAATATATTCCATTTTTAATACAAGCAGGTTTAGTGTATCGCATTGTGTAATTAATTTGCTGTAGTGTGTAAAGTTGCCACAGCAATTAATCCTTTAAAAAGGCTAAAAAACCACGTTCATAGCGGCTTAAATATTTTGTTTTTCGTGGTAAAGATAATGACTCTCGCCACGCAGTTTGGGTTTGCTCATCCTCTTTACACAAGGCAATTAAATCAGGATGAACATACGATTTACGGGCAATAGCTGGCGTGTTACCTAGCTGTTCAGACACGCTCTCGAGCATACTTTTTAAGCTAAGTGCACCTTTTGCTTTTACTAGTTGCTTAAAGGCAATAACACTGGCTCGCCAAGTTCTAAAGTGCTTAGCGCTAAAGTCCTCGCCCATTATTTGTTGAATATACTGGTTAATTTCACTAGAGGTTACGTTTGTGCGCTCTCCATCGCTAATATATTGAAATAAATGCTGGCCGGGCAAATCTTGAAGATCTTTAATTACATGACTAAGCATTCTGTCGGTTATGTTTACCTCGCGCTCTTTGCCCGATTTAGCCCGATACCGTAGCTGTATATTTTTACCCGTCAGCTTGGCATGGCGTGTACGCAATGTGGTGGCGCCAAAGCTTTTGTTCTGCTTTACATTTCGCTCATTCCCAACTCTCAAAGCGCCTAGGTCCATAAGTCTAACTACCGCAGCCAGGGTTCGCTCTACACTGAGCTCATCTCCTTGTAAATCGTTTTCTAAACGGGCACGTAAAAGGGGGAGCTTGTTGCCAAATATACCGCATGATTGATATTTTTTAGCCTCCTGCTGGGCTCTAAACTCAGGGTGATAACGATACTGCTTGCGACCTTTGCTATCAAACCCGGTAGCTAAAATATGGCCATTTTCTTCAGGGCAAAACCAGACATTTTTATAAGCGGGCGGAAACGCTAACGCATTTAAACGATCAATCACTTTTTGCTCGTTAATTTGCTTGCCTATAGGGTCAAAGTACAGCCACGTTTTGTTTTTGCGCTTACGAGTTATACCGGGTAAATTATCATCTACGTAAATCAGTTTCATTTGCGCTCCAAGCAACTTAAACCATTTTTAACAAATGTATCACTGTAAAATAACCTTAAACTGAACAACGTAATTGATATATAATCAAAAATTCAATAATAATATAAAAAAGCTCGCGTTTAATTGCCTGGTTCAGCATATAAACAGCACCTTGTGGCTCAGTTTAGCCATGCTTAAATCTGGTCAAAATACACGCAAATAATAACCTCCCCTTCAAAAATGTGCTGTTTAAAAGGAGCATACAATGGCATTTGATTATGGTTCTATTGATCTAGGATTAAAAAACCCCTTTAAACTAGAGGGTAAAGTAACTGCAGCAAGAGGTCTTGTTGAGTCAATTACAGGCATCAGTTTACTTGTTATAGCTGCAAGCTCGGTGAAAGAAGATACCACCGCAGGCTGGGTTTTAATGCTGTTTGGCATGTTCATTTTAGCGCTGGGTATTCGCTCTTTATCAACGGGTATTTATGCTACCTTAAAATACTTTGTTGGCAGGAATCACCCCACTTCGCTTGCGTACAACTTTAGTAAGTCAGAAAGCTCTACAGCGCAGGAAGAAAAAAATGAGGTTGCCTATAATGCTCAATCACTTGAAGAAATGCTGGTTGGTCGTAAAAACAGTACTTTTAAAGAACCAAACGGCTTTTTATCTCGTTTGTTACACAGCTTAATCCCCAAACTATTATTTTTACCTTATCCTATACGCAATGTCGCACAGCGGTTATTTGGCTCGTGGGTGAGTACGCTTGTTGCACTCGTTGCTTATGGGCTTGTTGCCTTTGTTTCGTTGTCGGGCTTTACCGGCGAAGCCGGCGAATTAGCCTTTCCGGTTTACAGTGCTATTTTGATGTTTTATGTGCTTTTTTCTTGGCGTTCGAGTAGCAAGCCGATTTCTCGCAATGCTGAAAGAAACATTGAAGCGCTGGGAGGCGGGACATTAGCTAAAATTATTTCGTTGTCGTTTATTTTGCCTATTGTTATTGGTCTGTCTATGTCGTGGTTGATGCAAGAGCAGCATATCAGCAAGCAAGAAATAGACACATGGCTGGCGCAGCTGCCAAACTTACATGCTGGCTTGTACCTGATTGCTATTATTATATTAGCAACGTTAAGCTGCACACTTGTATTTACAATGGTTAAAGCACGCTTAAATACTGTAACCCCTAGCGCAGAAGTATCAGAATTACGTGAAAACTGGCAAGAGTCTGTTCACCCTGATGAAGTATTTATAAACCTTGATAACCTTGTTATGGCAAATAGGCGCTACAAAGAAGTGCCAAATAGAGTTTACCGCGAGTTAGACCCAAAACTGCAAGAGCAAATTGAAGGCAAAGGCGGTTTTAGAGGCGAAATGATTCAAGAGGTACAACCTAAACTTCACACTGTGGAGCTTGGAAAAAACTTTACCCTCGCAAGATTAGTTTCACTCATAAGTGCTAATTTACTTTATATTGTGGCGTTAGTATTAACGGTATTGTTAGCCTATTCATTAATAGATATTTATTACTATATAGATAGCGCTAACATTAACAATCTACAACAAGCGTTTAATAATCAAAATGTTACACAGTTTAGTAGCTTACTAATGAGCAGTGTTCATATTTTAATAATAGCAGTGATAATTAAAGCTTTTGCGCGCTTACTGGCTAACTGCGCACACTTATTTTTTGCTGAAATGCAGTTTGAATCATTACTAGTTTACTTCAAATGCGAAGGCACATTTACTGAGTCAAAAATTTCAACAGGAACCGGTATTCACGATAGCACTCGCTCTGAAAACACCTTAGTGCGTAGCAGTATAACGCCTTGGGTCATTGTCTCTCGTGTTATTTCGAGCACATTTGCAGCTACTGGCATGAAAAACCTTGAGCACCCTCGCCATATTATGGAAATGCATAAAGACGAAGGTCAATTACAAGCGATTAAAAATGATGTGATAGCCTTTCTAAAAGACCGCGAATCAATCGCTTCAATTACCAGTGAACGCGATTTAGGCAATGCATCACAAATACATCAGCTAAACCAACAGACCCGTGCAATCCCTACTCAGCAAGCTATAACGAAAGAGGATGAAGAGGCTGCAGGCTATTTAAGGCAAGAAGAAAACTCAACGCCAGAGCCCAAAGCTTAACAATCGCTTTGTTATATTTGTAAGCGCTAACCGGCTTCGCGGTTTGTAGCCTAACCAACAAGGTTACAAACCGCGCACCACCTACTAACTGTTTAACCCTTTTTGTAAACACCACCTTGTTAAAAATTGGGTGTGTATGTGCCATGCTGTTAACGTATTTTTAATTGTTCTTCACTTTATTGAATCATTTATACCTATTTGACTAATTAATTCTGAATTTACGCATAAACTCCTTGCTTTATGCGCTAAAAACCAAATAATGAAGCAATTATAATCTGGGTAAGAATGAGGAAAATGAGCTATATACTAACCACCCAATGTGACGATGATGTAGGTCTAATTGCCAAAATTACTGGGCTTTGCCACGCGCACAATTTAAATATTACACGTAATAACGAGTTTGTAGATAAAGACGCCAAACGTTTTTTTATGCGCACTGAGCTAACGGGCGAACCACAAAACGACTTTTTATCGCAATTACGCGCATTATTACCTGAGGGTGCACAACTTGCTCTGCATGATGATACAAAAACTAAAGTGGTGCTGCTTGCAACAAAAGAAGCGCATTGTTTAGGGACTGTACTACTCAAGCAATTTGAGCAAGCGTTAAATATTGAAGTATTGGCTGTAATCGCCAATTACCCAGATTTAGAACCACTAGCAAAAGGCTTTAATGTGCCTTTTCATGTTGTCTCACACGTAGGCCTAAGCCGTGCAGAGCATGATAAAAAAGTAGGTGATTTAATTGCCTCTTATAACCCAGACATTATTGGCTTGGCAAAATACATGCGCATACTAAGCCCAGAATTTGTGGGCCGGTTTGAGAACAAAATTATTAATATTCACCACTCATTTTTACCGGCCTTTATTGGCGCTAAACCGTATCATCAAGCATTTGAGCGCGGCGTAAAAATTATTGGTGCCACAGCTCACTTTGTAAATAATGAGCTAGATGAGGGCCCTATTATTTTACAAGACGTCACTAGCGTAACGCACGCTAACACTGCTGAAATGATGGCTAAAATGGGTAAAGACGTAGAAAAGACTGTATTTAGCAAAGCGCTTCAGCTTGCCTCTGAACACAAGCTATTTATTAACGGTAATAAAACCGTGGTATTTAGCTAATACCAATCCGCATAATTAAGTGTTCTATTTTGAGGATGGATAAACGTGTTGATAGCAAGGCAAAAAATTCGCTATTTAGTTGCTCTCGGCAATTGCTCCTGCATTGCTCTACCTTCTGCATCCATGCAGTCGTAAATGAGAATTTTTTAACGCAGATAGCGACACGTTTAACCCCTGAAAATGATTAAGTATTATTGCGGATTTGTATAAAACCCCTTTTACATACTATAAAGCCAGCAAAAGGGCTCTTCCCTTTTGCTGGCTTTTTTATGCCAATTAACGTGTTAAGGCGTATAGTAAATAGGTGATTCAGGCCCTACTGGCAGCCCTAAAGCAAATACCCATACGTAAAATAAAATAACCCAGCCAATAAAAAACACGATGCTGTATGGCAACATGGTGGCTACTAACGTTCCTATGCCCATGTCTTTTTTATATTTAACCGCCACCGCTAAAATAAGTCCAAAGTAGCTCATCATTGGGGTGATTAAGTTAGTTACAGAGTCACCAATACGATAAGCCGCTTGAATAGTTTCTGGCGCGTAACCAATAAGCATAAGCATAGGCACAAAAATAGGTGCTGTAATCGCCCACTGCGCCGATGATGAGCCTAAACTCAAGTTCACCAATGCACACATTAATATAAACAATACAAATACTTCTGGACCAGTTAGGTTTAAGGCCTGTAACAGGGCTGCACCGTTAATTGCCAAAATAGTGCCTAAATTAGTCCATTTAAAAAAGGCCACAAACTGTGCGGCAAAGAACACTAAAACAATATATAAACCCATTGAGCTCATGCTTTTACTCATTGCGTTAATAATGTCTTTATCGTTTTTCATACTGCCAACAACACGCCCGTAAACAAAGCCTGGCACACTAAATGTGACAAATATTATGGCAACTATGCCTTTTAAAAATGGTGAGCCTGCTACCTGGCCTGTTTCTGGATGGCGTAAAATGCCATCGGCGGGAATAATCGTCCAAGCAAATAGAGATAGCACTACTAATAGCGCGACGCCCGCCCACTTTAAACCGGTTTTTTCAAGCGCGGTAAGTGTATCAATATTGTTTTGTGATAAGTCGATGCTGGCTTCATCTGGGTTGTATTTACCTAAACGTGGCTCAACTATTTTTTCGGTAACCAGTGTACCAAGGGCGGCTATAAGTAATACCGATATCATCATGAAATACCAGTTAGCCTCAGCCCCAACCTCGTAATTTGGGTCAATCATTTGTGCGGCAGGTGTTGTGATACCCGCTAATAGTGGGTCTATTGTACCGAGTAGTAAATTAGCGCTATAACCACCAGACACACCAGCAAATGCAGCCGCTAAGCCAGCTAAAGGGTGGCGCCCTAAACTATGAAATATCATCGCTGCAAGCGGTATTAAAACCACATAACCAAGCTCTGAAGCCGTGTTAGACATAATGGCTGCAAACACCACCATAAAGGTAACTAAGCGCTTTGACGCGCCCATAACCATGCCTCGCATCGCAGCAGAGAGTAAACCTGAGTGCTCAGCAACACTTACCCCAAGTAGTGCCACTAGTACGGTGCCTAAGGGAGCAAAACCGGTAAAATTAGTAACCAGGCCAGCCATAATACGCTGAAGCCCCTCAGCACTGAGTAAGCTAACGACCTCAATCACGCCATCAGGTGCACGCCCTGCTGCGCCAACAGGCCTTGGGTCTACGGCGCTTAATCCGAACCAATCTGCTATACCACTTATCAACACAATTGAAACTGCAAATATCGCAAATAAAGTAATGGGATGCGGAAGCATATTTCCTAAAAACTCAACGGTTGCTAAGAAGCGATTAAACAAGCCGTTATTGTCTTTAGGTTGATTATTAGGTGAGTGTGTGGAGTCTGTCATACTTAGCTCTATAAATTACAAAATTGCGCTAACCTAGCATTGTTTGCAAAAGAGATCATGTATAAAAGGTAAATGACGTGTACATTTTAAGTGTAAAATTAAGTTGTGTAGAGACGAGCAGGCTTTTTAATTAAACGTTTTACAAGCTAGGGCGATTTAATAGCTGAAAATAAAACGCCCTCACTTTTATATTATATTTATGCTTGCTCTATTGGCTCTAACTGTAGTTTAGCGGCAATTAAAACAGCCTGTGTACGGTTATAGACCCCAAGCTTTCTAAAAATAGCAGTAATGTGTGCTTTTACGGTTGCCTCTGAAATATGCAATTCGTAAGCTATTTGTTTGTTTAGTAACCCTTCATGCAGGTATTGCAATACACGGTATTGCTGCGGCGTGAGCGAGGCGACTTGTGCGGCAATTTCTCTGTCCTCTCCTTCTATTTCAGCTACTTTATTTTTTAATTCGTTTGGTAGCCACGTATCGCCTTCAAGTATTTGGTTAATAGCATTGGCAATATCATCTGAAGACGATGACTTAGGAATAAAACCCATTGCACCATAACCCATTACCTTAGAGACTATGTTGATGTCTTCACTCCCTGAGACAACCGCTATGGGTAAACTTGGGTAGTCTTCGCGAATGCGGATCAGGCCATATAAATCACCATTGCCTGGCATGTGTAAATCTAGCAGTAATATATCAAGATCTTCTTGTTCGCTGAGTACTTGCAATGTGCTGTCAAAATCTGATGATTCAAATACCTCTAAATCGTCAAACTTAGCACTTAATGCTCCCTTTAGTGCCTCACGAAATAACGGATGATCATCCGCTATTAAAAACTGACTCATGGTTCGCTCCTAATAAATTCGGCCGCCAATAAGGTATAACATACTTACTGACAGCCGATATACTACGTTTAGAATCAACTTGTAATCAAGTTTTTAACGCGCATTTAACGATTTAATCGGTTTTCTATGAGCTCATCTACCACGGTTGGGTCTGCAAGGGTTGATGTATCCCCTAGCTGTTGGTGCTCATTTGCGGCTATTTTACGTAAAATTCGACGCATAATCTTACCTGAACGCGTTTTCGGTAAACCTGGCGACCATTGAATCATATCAGGGGAGGCAATCGGGCTTAGTTCTTTACGTACCCAATTACGCACTTGCGTTGTGAGCTCGTCACTGACAGTAACGCCTTCGTTTGGCGTAATGTAAACATAAATACCTTGGCCTTTAATATCATGCGGGTAACCTACTACTGCAGCCTCTGCTACTGCTTCGTGGGCTACCAGCGCGCTTTCTATTTCAGCGGTGCCTAAGCGATGCCCTGATACATTAAGCACATCGTCTACTCGCCCTGTGATCCAGTAATAGCCATCTTCATCACGACGACAACCGTCACCTGTAAAATAAACACCAGGGTAAGCACTAAAATAGGTTTGTTCAAAGCGTTCGTGATCGCCATAAACAGTACGCGCTTGTGATGGCCAGCTATCTAATATAACTAAATTACCGTCAACCGCACCTTCAAGCGTATTACCCTCTGCATCAAATAACGCGGGTGCAATACCAAAAAATGGATGGGTTGCTGAGCCAGGTTTTGTTTGGGTTGCACCCGGCAGTGGGGTGATCATAATGCCGCCTGTTTCAGTTTGCCACCACGTATCTACAATTGGGCAACTAGCGTTACCAATATTTTCGTAATACCAAGCCCATGCTTCTGGGTTGATAGGTTCACCCACCGAGCCTAAAATACGTAAGCTTTCACGCTTTGAAGACGCGGTTGGCTCATCACCTTTGGCCATTAACGCACGAATAGCCGTTGGTGCAGTGTATAAAATGGTGACGCCGTGCTTATCAATCACCTCACCCATACGCCCTGCTGTTGGATAGGTAGGCACCCCTTCAAATACTACTTGTGTACAACCATTAACCAATGGACCATAAGCAATATAGCTGTGCCCTGTGATCCAACCCACATCGGCGCTACACCAATATACGTCATCCTCTTGTAAATCAAACACGTACTCGTGGGTCATTGATGAGTAAACTAAGTAACCACCTGTAGTATGCACAACCCCTTTTGGTTGACCGGTAGAGCCCGACGTATACAAAATAAAGAGTGGATCTTCTGCATTCATGGGCTCTGGTTCGCACTGCGCAGGTAAATCAGCAACGAGATCGTGCCACCAAATGTCATGCTCGTTCCAATCAACTTCGCCACCGGTTAGCTGGTGTACAACAACATGTTCAATTGTTGTAACAGATTCTTGGGCTACCGCCTCATCTACATTAGCTTTTAATGGTACACAATTGCCCGCTCTGCGCCCTTCATCAGATGTGATCACCACTTTAGCGCCTGAGTCTTTAATACGGTCAGCAATAGCTGAAGGAGAAAAACCACCAAATACAACCGAGTGTATGGCGCCAATACGCGCACAAGCTTGCATGGCGTAAATTGCCTGCGGTGTCATTGGCATGTAAATAGCTACTCGATCACCTTTTTGTACGCCTAGTTTTTTTAAACCGTTGGCAAAGCGCGCCACTTCATCATGTAATTGTTGGTAGGTAATGTTTTCACTTTGGTTTGGGTTGTCCCCCTCCCAAATAAGCGCCACTTTATCAGCTTTGGTTTTTAAATGGCGATCAATACAATTGTAAGAAGCATTTAAAACGCCGTCTTCATACCATTTAATATCTATATGGCCTTTATCAAATGAGGTGTTTTTAACTTTGGTATAAGGAGTAAACCAATCTAAGCGCTGGCCATGTTCACGCCAAAACCCTTGTGGGTCATCAATCGACTGTTTGTAGAGTGTTTTATATTTATCGTTATCAACTAACGTCGTTTTTTCAATATGTGCAGGAACAGGATAGATACTTTGTGACATCTCAGTCTCCATTTTAATAACTTGCCATGAATTAAGGATTACTCAGCAGTACTTTATTAAGTATTAGACCTTAGTTGTACAACCCTTCTAATTGCCGTTTTGTGGTTTATAATCACGCGGCTCATGACTTTTTTACATAGAAATACAATATGTTAAATATAAGTAAGTGGTCACTAAATTACCCTTAAACCTTCGTCTTATAGACCAATAGGTAATTGAGTAAATTTTGCACATATTTAAAAGTGGTTTCGAGCATTAAAATAATGTGACCATGCTACTCAAACCTTTATTTAACGGATGAATTCATAGCGTGAAGCAAAATAAGTAAAAGTTTTATTCGTAAGTAATACCAGTAGCAAGTAATACATTTGAACGTATAAAAAGCAACAAACAACAAGTAGCCTTTAAAGGACACCACAATGAAATTTACCCCATTAAAAACTCTTGCAGCGAGCGCTGTGTTATGTGCCTTAACAAGCACAGCTTGTGCGGCAACTGCAGCTAAAGTAGGCAACACAGAATTTACTTACGGCGGATACATTAAGCTTGATACTATGTGGAGTGACTACTCTGCAGGAGCCCCTTCTGGTTCAAGTGTAGGGCGTGACTTCTATGTACCAAGCACAGTGCCCGTAGGCGATGATGCTGATTCAGATGCTGTATTTGATATGCATGCACGTGAGTCACGCTTTAACTTTGGTACTTCCACATTAATGGATAACGGTAAAACAGTTAAAACTAAAATTGAGCTAGACTTTTTAGCTTCTGCCCCTGGCGGTAACGAGCGTGTATCAAATTCTTATGCTCCACGTATTCGTCATGCATTTGTAACTTACGACGGTTGGTTATTTGGCCAAACATGGTCAAACTTTCAAAACGTAGGTGCACTTGCTGAAACGCTTGATTTTGTCGGCCCAGCCGAGGGCACTGTTTTTGTTCGCCAAACACAAATTAAATACACAACAGGCGCATGGTCGTTCTCTTTAGAGAACCCAGAGAGCACTATTACCACTCAAGGTGGCGCGCGTGTAGAAACAGACGATGCATCACTTCCTGATTTTACTGCACGTTACACACATAACGCCGACTGGGGTAACTTTGTAGTTGCAGCACTTGCTCGCCAACTTACTTATAAAGTAGGCGATGTGGACGCTGATGAAACTTCATTTGGTATTAGCGCTTCGGGCCGTGTAAATTTTGGTGAAGACTACCTTAAATTTATGCTTACTCAAGGTAAAGGCCTTGGCCGTTACGTGGGCTTAAATGTAGCACACGGTGCAGTACTTGATGGTGATGAGTTAGATGCAATTGACTCAACCTCGGGCTTTGTTGCTTATCAGCATAAGTGGACAAGCCAGTGGCGCTCAACTTTCTTATATTCTTTCTTTAGTGCTGATAACAACACTGATTTATTAACCATTTCGGGTGACCCTGTTGAATCAAGTCAAAGCTTCAGTGCAAACATTTTATACTCACCCGTTAAACGTTTGACATTTGGTGCTGAGTTTAAGCATGCCGAGCGTGAAACTGAAAGTGGTATTGACGGAGATTTAGACCGTTTACAGTTTTCTGTTAAGTACAACTTTTAATTAAGCATATTAATAACACCAAAGCGGCTTAGGCCGCTTTTTTTAGTCTTTGAAAAAAGACTGAACCAGCGCTATTTACTATTAATCAGCGTAAACTGTACTTTAGCAACGTTTACATCAGTTGTAGTAGAGTGATTAGCTGTTAAATCGTCTGCTAACGTGAGGCATTAAAAATGTTTAGTAGCAAATTTTAAAGTAACTAATTGACTAACATATTAAATCGTCTAAATAACGATTTAGCTAAAAGCTCAGTAGAACTTGTAATTCAATCCCCTATCCCACTTAATATAATTGTTGCCTTAACATCAAACTAAGTAGCTATTAAGGCGCTAAAATTCCCAAACTATCAATAATTTCTGGTAAGCCCTAATTATTTTGTTTATATAACAACCTTGTTATTGAAAATCACTCTCATTTAGATTATGTTATGCACTTCTTTTTTGAACCTATTGGAAAAACACATGTCGTCCCAACAAATTTTGCGTTTATCTAAGCTTAGCCTTATTACTTCACTTGTTTTATCTGGTCATGCATTTGCACAAGAAACTACAACAAATACAGATGATTCATTAGAAAAAATAGCGGTATACGGCCAGCATCATAAAAACTACATCACTGAAGATGCGCAATCTGCTACAAAACTAGGCCTAACAATCAAAGAAACTCCTCAAAGTATTTCTGTTGTTTCTCGCGCTTTAATGGATGATTTTTCACTAGATGATATTAACTCAGTGCTAGAAAGCACGCCTGGCGTAACTGTAGAGCAAATAGAAACAGACCGTACTTATTTTAAAGCCCGCGGCTTTGAAATCACAAACTTTCAGGTTGATGGTTTAGGTATCCCACAAAGTTCAGGCTCTATTCAAGGCACTTTAGATACTTCTATTTACGACCGTGTAGAAATTGTACGAGGCGCAAACGGCCTAATGACAGGTGCAGGTAATCCTTCTGCCACTGTAAATATGGTGCTAAAAAAACCAACCTACATAACACAAGCTCACGCATCTTTATCTTACGGCTCATGGGATAACAAGCGCTTAGAGCTCGATTATTCTACACCGATTAATGATGACCACGCTGTGCGTGCAGTTTTCACAAAGCAAAAATCTGAGTCATACCTTGATCGTTACGAAACAGATAAAACAATTGGTTACCTTGCCTACGAAGGTAAGTTAACTGACGATACAACGTTAAGCATCAACTATGTTAACCAACAAAAAGATGCCGACAGCCCTCTTTGGGGAGCATTGCCTCTTTACTATACCGATGGCACAGCAACAGATTACGACGTATCTACAAGCACTGCAGCTGATTGGTCATACTGGGATAATAGCGCAGAGCAAGTCTACGTAACACTTGAGCAAAACTTATCTGCTACATGGGTTGCAACGGCGCGTTATGCACACATAGAAAATGAGCAAGACTCAGAGCTATTTTACGTATATGGCACACCCGATAGCGAAACTGGCCTTGGTTTAACAGGTTACGCAAGCCGTTACGACTACGAAGACAAGCACGATTTGTTTGATTTATACGCCAGCGGTAAATTTGATTTATTTGGCCAAGAGCACGACCTATCATTTGGTGTTAGCCAAGCAAAAATGGATTACAATGAGCAGTCACTTTATGATTACACCACGGGTAATGGCTTCCCAGCAATGCCTTCGCTTGACACGTGGGATGGTGTAATACCTGAAGCAACCCTTGCTGATGGTTTAAACGGCAGTGAGATAGAAAACAAACAGCAATCTGCCTATATATCTACTCGCATAAAATTAAGCGCACCGTTAAGTGTACTTGCGGGTGTACGTTACACAGATTGGGAAACATCAGGAACAGCTTATGGTGTTGAGCAAACCCGTGACGATAGTGAAGTTATTCCATATGTTGGAGCTGTATACGATTTCAATGAATCACTTTCAGCTTATGCAAGTTACACTGAAACGTTCGTACCGCAAAAAGAGCTAGATATTAATGCTGAGCAATTGGCGCCTATTACAGGTAAAAGTAGCGAAATTGGTTTAAAAGCACAGCTTTTAGATGACCAAGTATTTGTCACCTTTGCCTACTTTGATGCAAAGCAAGAAAACCTAGCCGTTGCATTACCTGATTCATTACCAGGCGATACTCGTTATTATGGTGCTGATGGTATCAACAGTGATGGGTTTGAAATAGAACTAAGTGGTAAAGTAACCGACGATTTAAGTGCAAGCATCAGCTTTAGTAATTTAAGTATTGAAGGTGATGATTTAGTTGAAGATTACACACCAGAGAACCAGTTAAAACTTGCTGCAACTTATCAAGTTCCGTTTGTTGAAGGCTTAACATTTGGTGCTAACTACCGCTGGCAAGATTCTGTTAGCCGCGTACAAGTTGAAGATGCAACCGGTGCCGCCCTTGTAACCACTAATCAAGATGCTTACGGTATTCTTGATCTGATGGCTAACTACAAAATCACAGAAAACGTAGGTGTTACTTTTAACGTAAATAACACCACAGACGAAAAGTACCTACACAGCCTTTACTGGGCTCAAGGTTACTACGGTGCCCCGCGTAATTACGCGCTATCAGTAAACTGGCAGCTATAATACCCTCTATGATATGAGGCACTTTTAAAGCACAGCTTTTAAATTTAACGGCACTTTTTAGTGCCGTTTTTTTAAAGTTACAATACAAAAAGGCGCTAACCATTGCTGGTTAGCGCCTTTTAAAGCTCGGGTCAAATCAAGCTTAGAGAACATTTAACACTTAAAGATCAGGCTCATCACCTAGTACGTCTTCGCCATCTTCTGGCTCAACGGTTGCTTTTAATAGCAACATATCGCGTAATTTACCTTCAATCTCATCAGCAATTTCTGGGTTTTCTTTCAAAAACTTAATAGAGTTTGATTTACCTTGGCCTACTTTATTGCCATTGTAGCTGTACCAAGCACCTGCTTTTTCAACAATTTTATGCTTAACACCTAAATCAATTAACTCACCTTGTTTAGAAATACCTTCACCATACATAATGATGAACTCAGCTTGCTTAAATGGTGGTGCAACCTTGTTTTTAACCACTTTAACACGGGTTTCGTTACCAACTACCTCATCGCCTTCTTTTACAGAGCCAATACGGCGAATATCAATACGAACTGACGCGTAAAACTTAAGTGCATTACCACCAGTTGTGGTTTCAGGGTTACCAAACATTACACCAATTTTCATACGAATTTGGTTAATGAAAATACATAGCGTATTTGAGCGTTTAATATTACCTGTAAGCTTACGTAATGCTTGCGACATTAAACGTGCTTGTAAGCCCATGTGCGAATCACCCATATCGCCTTCAATTTCAGCTTTAGGTGTAAGTGCAGCAACAGAATCGACAATAACAACATCTACAGCACTTGAACGTACTAACATGTCACAAATCTCAAGAGCTTGCTCGCCGGTATCTGGCTGAGAAACTAATAGCTCATCAATGTTAACACCTAACTTTTGCGCGTATACCGGATCTAGAGCATGCTCAGCATCAACAAAGGCACATGTTTTGCCCTCTTTTTGTGCTTGTGCGATAACTTGCAAAGTAAGCGTTGTTTTACCAGATGACTCAGGGCCATACACTTCAACAATACGCCCCATAGGCAAACCACCTATGCCTAAAGCAATATCAATCCCAAGTGAGCCTGTAGATACAGCATCTATGTTTAGGGCTTTGTTATCGCCCAACTTCATAATTGAGCCTTTACCAAATTGACGCTCAATTTGTGATAGTGCAGCGTCCAGCGCTTTTTGTTTATTATCGTTCATTCTGTTCTCCAAATCCGGCTAATGCGAACAAGTATACTGTATGAAATCACAGTATCAAGTTAAATTTATAACTTTATCTTATCGATAGTGCTTTTTAATGCAAATTCAATAGCTTGCATTCTAACTTGTGCTCTATCTCCCTTAAATATTTGCTTAAACGTAAATTGTTCATTGGCAATTTGTATGCAAAACCACACAAAGCCTACCGGTTTATTAGGCATTGCTCCGCCTGGCCCTGCGATACCCGAAATAGCAATTGCAATATCAGCTTTGGCAGCGCTTGCGGCACCAAAAGCCATCTCTTTTACGGTTTGCTCACTTACGGCACCAAATTGCTCAAGCGTAGTATTAGCCACATTAAGCAGCTCATGCTTAGCTTCATTACTATAAGTAACAAATGCGCGGCCCAAATAAGCAGAGCTGCCAGGTGTATCTGTCAGCGCATAACTCACCCCACCACCAGTACATGATTCAGCGGTAGTGATCCATAAGCGTTTATCCGTTAAAATAACGCCCAATTGCGCAGCAAGTGTTTTAATCTCTTGATGTAATTCCATATTCAGCCTTTGGGTAAATACATGTCGTTTGATCTTTATGCACCGCACACTATAAAACAACAAACCCCTATGATGCAGCAGTATCTAAAAATTAAATCTGAGCATCGCGATATTTTATTGTTTTATCGTATGGGGGATTTTTATGAACTCTTTTTTGACGATGCTAAACGCGCGGCCCAATTACTTGATATTTCGCAAACGCATCGTGGTAAAGCCGGTGGCGATCCTATCCCTATGGCGGGTGTTCCTTATCACGCAGTAGAAAACTATTTAGCACGTTTAGTGCAAATGGGCGAATCAGTCGCTATATGTGAGCAAGTTGGTGACCCCGCAACCAGTAAAGGGCCTGTTGAGCGCAAAGTAGTGCGTATTGTAACACCAGGCACTATTTCAGATGAGGCGCTTTTACAAGAGCGACAAGACAACCTGCTTACCAGCGTATGGCAAAATAAAAAAGGCCTGTATGGTATTGCCTACCTTGATATAAATTCAGGGCGTTTCAATATAGTTGAAGTGAACACCGACGAAGCGTTTACTTCAACCCTACAGCGTTTAGCTCCTGCTGAGCTTTTATACTGTGAAAGCTTTGAAAGCACACATTTAATTGAACATATAAAAGGGGCACGCCGACGCCCTGAATGGGAGTTTGACTTAGATACCGCTCAACACTTACTGTGCGAGCAGTTTGGCACCAAAGATTTAGTAGGCTTTGGTGTAGATAAAGCGCATGCTGCTTTGGTCGCTGCGGGTTGTTTAATGCAATACGTAAAAGATACACAACGTATTGCCCTGCCTCACATTCGTGCTATTACACTTGAGCATAATGAGCATGCCGTTATATTAGATGCTGCAACACGCAAAAATTTAGAGTTAACTGTTAATTTATCAGGTGGCTTTGAAAACACCTTAGCTCAGGTACTCGATAAGACTGCCACAGCCATGGGATCACGTTTACTTAAACGCCGTATTCATACACCTGTGCGCAATAAAAATGAACTTAACTCACGTTTAAATGCTATTAGCGCTATTTTAGATGCGCAGTTATATGGCGAGCTACACGACTCATTAAAAGAAATGGGTGATATTGAACGCGTAATAGCACGTCTTGCTTTATGCACCGCACGCCCGCGCGATTTAACTCGGCTACGCAATGCCTTACAAGCACTCGCACCACTGCACGCATTATTAAACGATGCTAATGATGAGCGTATCGCCAGCATTGTTCGCCATTCTCCAGAGCTACCTGAACTACAAGCTTTACTTGAGCGCGCTGTAATTGATAACCCACCAGTACTCATTCGCGATGGGGGCGTTATTGCACCAGGCTACAACAGCGAGCTCGATGAATGGCGAAACTTGAGTAAAGGCGCTACTGATATACTTGAGCAACTAGAGCTTAGAGAGCGCGAGCGCACGGGGATCAGCACATTAAAAATTGGCTATAACAAGGTACATGGCTTTTTTATCGAAGTAAGTCGTGCTAATTCGCACTTAGTACCTGCTGATTATATTCGCCGCCAAACGCTTAAAAATAATGAGCGCTATATAATACCTGAACTAAAAGAGCATGAAGATAAAGTACTAGGCAGCCAATCAAAAGCGCTCGCACTTGAAAAACAGTTATACGAAGAGCTATTTGAATTTATAGCACCGCATATTGAACAGCTGCAAATGATGGCTAGTGCATTGGCCGATTTAGATGTACTCAATAACCTAGCAGAGCGAGCACAAACGCTTAATTATGCAAAACCACAACTATGCGATGATGATAATATAAGTATTAAGCAAGGTCGCCACCCTGTGGTTGAGCAAGTAATGAAAGAACCTTTTATTGCTAACCCTGTGGAGCTAAATAGCCAGCGTAAAATGTTGATTATTACTGGTCCTAACATGGGTGGTAAATCAACCTATATGCGTCAAACAGCACTTATCGTATTGATGGCGCATATTGGCTGTTATGTCCCTGCTGATAGTGCAAAAATTGGTAATATTGACCGAATATTTACTCGCATTGGCGCAAGCGACGACTTAGCCTCTGGTCGCTCTACTTTTATGGTAGAGATGACAGAAACCGCCACAATATTAAATAATGCAACTGCGCAATCTTTAGTATTAATGGATGAAATAGGCAGAGGCACCAGTACCTACGATGGCTTATCACTTGCTTATGCAACCGCTGATCATCTGGCACAAAAAATATCTGCTAAAACATTATTTGCTACGCATTATTTTGAATTAACAGAACTTGCAGAGCAAAAAGCGGGGTTAGTGAATGTGCACTTAGATGCCATAGAGCACAACGACACCATTGCATTTATGCATACTGTACTTGATGGTGCAGCAAGTAAAAGCTTTGGGTTACAGGTTGCAGCGCTTGCTGGTGTGCCAAAGGCCGTAATAGCTCAAGCAAAGCAAAAGCTTAAAATGCTCGAAAACCACCAAAGCGTGACTGCTCCAAATTCAGATCAGCAAGCGTTTTCTTTTGCTAATGAGTTACCTGCGCCACAGCCATCAGAGGTTGAGGAGCAACTCAGTGCCATTGACCCTGATAATCTATCGCCGCGTCAAGCACACGAATTACTTTATAAATTAAAAGCGCTGCTTTAAATTTAATTTGGCATAAAAAAAGCTGAAGGTTTTATCCTTCAGCCTTTAAACACATAGACAGTCTAAGTATGAGTTACGAGAACTGGTCAAACAAACTTTCTGTGCTTAACCCCTCTTGTTGTAAAATATCTTTTAAACGACGTAATGCTTCTACCTGAATTTGTCTTACGCGCTCTCGCGTTAAGCCAATTTCACGGCCAACATCTTCAAGTGTTGATGGCTCGTAGCCTAGTAAACCAAAGCGGCGCGCTAATACTTCACGTTGTTTAGGGTTTAACTCACCTAACCAATCAACAATATGTTTGTTAATATCGTTGTTTTGTACTTCACCTTCAGGACCTGCGCTTTTTTCATCGGCAATGATATCTAAAAGAGCGCTGTCGTTTTCACCACCAATTGGCATATCAACTGAGGCTATTTTTTCGTTTAAGCGTAGCATTTTAGTTACGTCTTCTACGGGTCTACCTAGGCACTCAGCAATTTCTTCAGCGGTAGGCTCATGGTCTAGCTTTTGAGTTAGCTCACGTGCTGTACGCAAGTAAACATTTAATTCTTTAACTACATGGATTGGTAATCGAATAGTGCGCGTTTGATTCATAATAGCGCGTTCAATTGTTTGGCGTATCCACCAAGTTGCATAAGTTGAAAATCTAAACCCGCGTTCAGGGTCAAACTTTTCAACAGCGCGAATTAAACCTAGGTTACCTTCTTCAATTAAATCTAAAAGTGCTAAACCTCGGTTATTATAACGGCGGGCAATTTTTACAACTAAACGTAGATTACTTTCAATCATACGCTTGCGAGATGCTTCACATCCACGTAGTGATTTGCGGGCAAAAAAGACTTCTTCTTCAGCGCTAAGCAGGGGAGAGAAACCAATTTCTCCTAAATATAGTTGGGTCGCATCGAGGTTTTTAGTTACTTCCTCTTTTGCAAATATCTCTTCTTCGTTCTCTACCTCTTCAAGTAGGGCTGCAGTTTCCTCTACTGCGGTGTCATCAAATTTTTCGTCGGTGGTGTTTTTGTCAAGTTTTGCTGCGTTAGCCATAAGCCTTCTCCCGAGCAATTATCAATACCTAGAAATTAGGGAAGGTATTTAGCAGGATTGACAGCTTGCCCACGGTAGCGAATTTCAAAACGAAGCGCAGTGACCGAAGATTCTGACTTGCCCATTTCTGCTATTTTTTGTCCTGCCTTAACTTTCTGCTTTTCTTTAACAAGTAGTTTCGAGTTGTGTGCATAAGCACTTAGGTAATCATCATTATGTTTCAAAATGATTAAATTACCGTATCCTCGAAGCGCATTACCCGCATACACCACCGTTCCTTGTGCTGCGGCTAAAACTGAAGCCCCTGTACGGCCAGTAATCTGTAAACCCTTGTAACCGTTTTCCTTATTAGAAAAGCGTTTAGTCACTTTGCCCTTTGCAGGCCAAAACCACTTTACTTTACTGCTCGACGAAGGTTTAGCATTACTAACTATTTCATTGGCTTGTTTTCGAACATACTCTCGTTGTTTCGGCTGATCAAGACTTTTCTTTAATTTTTTGTTACTTTTTTTCTGTGTTTTATTTTTAGTGCTTTTACTCTTATTAGAAGAGTTTTTAGCAATACTATTTTTATCATTGGCGGTTAGGTCAATAACCTGGCCAGGGTAGATAACATAAGGTGATGGAATTAAATTGTTTTTTGCAAGCGCTCTAAAATCTTTTCCTGCGCTAAAGGCAATCGAATAAAGTGTGTCACCTTTTTGCACCCTGTATTTATCACCATAAATGTTAACAGATTTTTGAAAACCGTTAACATTACTATTTAAACTACTTACAGGAGCAGGCGCGTTTCGAGATGAGCAACCATGGAGTAAAACTGCTGCAAATACAATCAAATAAAATGACAATCGCTTATTCAACAGATTTAACTCCAAAACTATAAAAGTGTTATTTTAAACAGTTAACGTAGAAAAAAGTACGCTATTACTATTAATACAACTAAACCCCAGCCAAGTACCTCAACATACTGACGTAATTTTTGCTCCATTTTAACTCCGCCCCACTTCATTAAAGCAGAAACTAAGAAGAAACGCGCACCACGGCCAATTGCTGAAGCGATTAAAAATGGCAAAAAGGCCATCTGTAATACCCCTGCACCTATGGTAAATACCTTATAAGGTATCGGTGAAAACCCTGCTAAAAATACCACCCACACACCATACTCTTTAAACCACGTAAGCGCTGTTTCAAACTTTTCTTGCCAATGCATTTGCTCTATTAACGGCTGAACAACCGGCTCAAATAACCAGTACCCTAAAAAATAACCTACAATACCACCAAGCACTGAGGCAACCGTTGCAAAGCTTGCAAAACGCCACGCTTTACTTGGCTGTGCAAGCGACATAGGGGCAAGCATGACATCAGGGGGCACCGGAAAAAAAACCGACTCTGCAAAGCTCATGGCTGCTAAGTAGCGCTCAGCAAAACGGTGTTTTGCCCACACGAGGGCCATATCGTATAACTTAGTAAACAATTTCAACGTGAATTCCTATTCAATATCACCAGGGACGAGGGGGACAAACCGTACGGGTGCAATAACATGCTCTGCGAAGTCATTGCCTTGGCGAATAATCATGGTTAATTTTTGTTCTTGCTCTCCAATAGGGGCAAGCAATACACCACCATCAGCTAACTGCCCGAGCAAGTCCTGAGGCACTTTTGAAGCGGCGGCAGTAACTATAATACCATCAAACGGAGCTTGAGATTGCCAGCCTTGCCAACCATCTCCATGTTTCATGGTTACATTGTATAAATCAAGTTGATGTAAACGGCGTTTAGCTTGCCATTGCAGCGTCTTAATCCGCTCAACCGAAAATACTTTATTAAAACATTTGGCTAACACCGCGGTTTGATAACCAGAGCCTGTGCCAATTTCTAATACTTTGTCGCGCACACCCGCTAAATAAAGCAGCTCGGTCATGCGCGCCACAATATAAGGTTGCGAAATAGTTTGCCCTTGCCCTATAGGCAAGGCCGTGTTTTCATATGCTTTGTGCTTTAGCACATCATCAATAAAGGCATGGCGTGGTATATCGGCAATGGCTTTTAATACCTGTTTATCTTCTACCCCTTCTTGCTCTAAAAGCTTAGAAAGCGCATTAGCACTGCGCGAGTAATTAGCCAGCACGGTTTATCTCCATTTCTGCCAACCACTGTCCAACCGCTTCAATACTCTCTTTTGCTGTCATATCTACACTTAATGGCGTTACTGATGCAAAGCCATTATTAATAGCGTAAAAATCAGTACCCTCACCAGCATCACTTTCAATACCAAGCGAACCATACCAAAAAATATCGCGCCCCCATGGGTCTGTTTGTTTGGTCATGGTTTCCGCTTTATGACGAGCACCTAATCGTGTTACTTGTACGCCTTTTAATTCACTTAAAGGAACATCAGGTACATTAACATTGATAATTTGATCTTTAGGTAGTGGGTGCGAGGCAAGCCCTTTAATTATGTTTACGGTTACAGCAGCTGCGGTCTCAAAATGCTCACCATGGTGCGAGCAAAGTGATACAGCAATTGCTGGTAAACCCAAATGGCGCCCTTCAGTTGCCGCTGCAACAGTACCTGAATAAAGCGTGTCATCGCCCAAGTTAGCGCCGTGGTTAATACCTGCCACTACTAAATCTGGGATTTCATCAACTAACTGATTAACCCCTAAATGTACACAATCCGTCGGCGTGCCATTCACAGATATAAAACCGTTTTCAAGGGTGGTTGAACGTAATGGGTTGATGAGCGTTAACGAGTTACTGGCGCCACTACAGTTGCGGTCTGGAGCAACAAGAGTTACATCGGCAATTTGCGTAAGGGCTTGGTATAAAACCGCAATCCCTTTGGCATTTACACCATCGTCGTTACTAAGCAGTATCTTCATTTTGACTGTCCTTTTCTTTTCGCTCATTAGGGCTTGCATCGGTGTAATCCACCAGCTCACGTAAAAGTGCGGTAGCAAAACACCCTCTAGGCAATCCAAAGCTTAATTTTAAAGTCGTTTCGTCTAGTGTTTCTATGGTTAAATTTTGCGGAATGAGGCGCAGCATACGGCGCTCATTTTTAAGGCCTAATTCGCCTAAGCCTTCACACCATGCTTGGTACGGTTTTAACCATATTTTTTCTTGTTCAGTTAAACCTTTTTCACTTTTTCCCACCATAGGGGCCGACATCATAATATCGCCAGAGGCTAAACGTGCTATGTTTTCATCGCTTATTGCATCTTCAAAAAATGCGTTACTACCGCTGAGCATAAATACTTCACGGTGCATGGTTTTGGCTAAGCCATGCTCTTTAACACGCAAGCTCACTATTTGATTGAATATATGAGAACGGGCGGCGGAAATAATAATACCGCGCAGTTTTTTATCGCGAATACGCTCCCCGGCAAACATTTTTTCGGCCATTACTAAATTATGCCCATCGCGACCAAATCGTTGCTCGCCAAAGTAGTTAGGCACACCAGCACGCACGGCATTAATACGACATAATATATCAAGCGGCTCGGTAACATTACGAAGGGTAATAGTGAATCGGTTTCCTTTATGGCAACCAGTGCGTAACTTGCGCTCGTGGCGCTGTTGCGAAACCACAAAAATGCTGTCGCTATTTAGCTCACTAAAATCAATATGCTTTTTAATGGGCACTTTTACGCTAAACCATTGGCTACACACGCCGTGGCGGTCTTTCATACCGGCATAGCTTACTTCACGCGGCGACACTCCAGCCTTTTGTGCAATTAACTTAGCAACGTATTGCGTGTTTTCGCCTTTTTTTACCACTTGCAAGCATACATGCTCACCACTGCCGGTAAACTCTATACCAAGGTCTTCATCAACCATAAAATCTTCAGCAATGGTTTTAAAGTCGCCTTTAGAAAGCGGTGCGCCGTATAAATAGTTTAAATCGCTCATGCGTTGGTGTTACTCGTAAGCGCTTTATTCATAATAACCACCGCATGGCTAGAAATACCTTCTTTGCGCCCTTCAAACCCAAGCTTTTCGGTGGTGGTGGCTTTAACGTTAATTTGGCTAAGTTCGCAATTTAAATCGCTGGCTAAATTAGTGCGCATAGCGTGGATGTGCGGCAGCATTTTTGGCGCCTGTGCAACAATAGTGACATCGCCGTTACCCAATACATAACCTTGTTCTTTAGCAAGGCCTACAACATGGCGAAGTAAAATACGGCTGTCGATATTTTCATACTCGCTCGCCGTATCCGGAAAATGCTTACCAATATCGCCCATCGCCAACGCGCCTAAAATAGCATCGCATAATGCATGAATAGCAACATCGCCATCAGAGTGTGCTAAAAAACCCTGCGGGTAATCTATTTTTTCGCCGCAAATTGTTATTGGGCCTTCGCCGCCAAATTTATGTACGTCAAAACCATGGCCAATTCGAATCATAATGCTTGCTCGTTTTGTTGTTTGTTTAATAAAAACCCCGCCAGATCTAAATCCTCTGGCGTGGTTATTTTAATATTATCGCTGCGCCCTGAAATTAGTTTAACGGGCTTGCTTGCCCACTCAATGGCACTGGCTTCATCGGTAATTGTTACGCCCTCACCAAGCGCATGCTGCAACGCATTTTTTAGCTCGTCATATTTAAAAAACTGTGGCGTAAGGGCTTGCCATAAATCATTACGAGGCACGGTTTGCTCACTATGCGTGCTACCGCGTTTGATGGTGTCTTTCACTTTGCTTGCTAAAATACCGCCTTCGTCGTCGGCTATACAATGCGCTATTAAGGTTTCAATATCGTTAATAGTGACAAGTGGGCGGGCCGCGTCGTGCACCAACACCCATTCAGGAGGGTTATTTTCTAAAAATAATAAGCTATTAAGCACTGAATCAGCACGCTCTTGTCCGCCGTTAGCGCGCAAGATGCGAGAGTCTATACATGGAAGCGTGTCAAAATAAGGGTCTGTTTGGCTCACGGCGACCACTATTTGGCTTAAACTTTGAAGCTGCGAAAGCTTACAAAGCGTATGTTCTAAAATAGTTTTTCCTGCCAATTTAATATACTGCTTAGGTGCGCTGTGCTGCATTCTGCTACCCACGCCGGCAGCAGGGACGATGGCAGCAATTGTAGTATTAATTTTCATGTTGTTTACCCGGTAAAACACGTATAAATGTTTCATCCGGTTTAATCATTCCTAATTCGTTACGAGCGCGCTCTTCTATGCCTTCTTGGCCAAGCTTTAAATCTTCTATGTCGGCGGTAAGTACTTTATTGCGCTTAATTAGTTTTTCGTTTGTTTGTTGATGAGAAACAACGGCCGCTTTTAAACGCGTATAATCTTGCACACCGTTATGACCAAACCAAAGTCGGTATTGTATGAACAGTGCTAAGCACAACAGGCCAAGCTGAAACAACCGCATTTAACACTCCCTATTCGTTTTTTAAATAAAATTAGGCTCGTGGACGTTTTATATTACGCCAATTAATATTACCCGCTAATAGCATTTCTCGCAGTGAAAGTAGCCTAGGTGCGCAGCGTTTTGAAAATTGCCACTGATGCCCACAACACGCGGCTGTTAAACTCATTTTACTGGGTTTTACCAACTGCGCATTTGCATGCTCTAGACCCTTGCCAAAAAAATCGAACCAACCTAGTTCGTTGCAATGCAGTTTATTGTCGCTTACTTGATCTATGCTGTCTATTCTTAGCTTCACTTGGTCATGGCTATTTAATAACACCGGCACTATTAGCCCCACTTTGGCATATTCTTTATAAAAAAGTTCATTTGCTTGAGCGTTAACTTCTGGTGGCGTTGGCTTTTGTTTTTCAAGCCATGAGCCATTTTGTGAGTCGAGCGTAAACGGCGAACTCCCATTGGCAACCAACGTCGCCGCCCGCTCTATGTAATACGGTAAGCTTTTAAGTTGGCGGCGTAGTTTATCGGCATTAGGCTCAGCAACTAGGCGCTGCACCTCTCGCTGATAAAACGCATTGCACAATTGTGCATACAGCACTTTTTGCGCATCACTTTGCCATATTTCTTGCTGCTGCGCGGCAAGTGGCTGACTCTTCGCTACCAATAGTTATACTCAAAAAACAATTAGGTAGCTGTTTTATAGCACAATAACGGCTATTTTTTAAGCGCGCCTAGCAATTTAAGCGCTTGGCTTTTCACCTAACTTAGCAATGCCGCTTTCTAAAAATTGCACCACTGTATTGCGCTTTTTACCAATTAATAAACTGCCATCGGCTAAAAACATAAAGTTTTGCCAATTGCGTTTAAATACATCAAAAGTGGTTTCGATAACGTTATCGCGCGCCATACAAAAATAAACAGTGGTATTAGCCTGCCAATCTAAATGAGCCAATATGGCTTGTGGTAAGCTTTCATCGCCATTTTCCCAGGCCTCTTCCCAGTTTACTTCATCGCTAAAACTTTCTTCTTTACCGCACCAATCGGTTTTATCAAAAAAATCGGGGTGGTCGAACTCGCGACTCACCATAGTGCTCCAAAGCACCGCAGCACGTTCGCTGGTCATGGGTTTTATACGCGCAGCGTCTTCATCAGATACAGGGAGGTCTTTATGACGAAAAACCCAGGCCTTTTTGTGATCATCGAGAGAAATATAATTCATAATGTTGGTGTATTCTTTGGCATAATAAAAAGCAAACGCAATTATACAAGAGATCAAAACATGACTACAGCAATAAAACCGCTTTCCCTCAAACCTGGCATATATCAGCACTACAAAGGGCCGCAATACAAAGTATTTTACGTAGCTAAACACAGTGAAACCGACGAGCAACTAGTTATATACCAAGCCCTGTATGGCGAGTACGGCATGTGGGCACGCCCACTAAGTATGTTTTTAGAAACCGTTGAAAAAGATGGCGAAACCATACCTCGTTTTGCATACCTTGGACCTGCAGATTAACTATGGCATTATAAACCACATTTAATACTGCTCAGACCAGATAAGGGTAACCCGTGCAATTTAATTCTACCGACAATTACATCGCAAGCAGCTCACTAAAACAGGCTGTAAATGCCGCCATTATGCTCGAAAAACCATTATTAATTAAAGGTGAACCAGGCACGGGTAAAACCATGCTGGCTGAGGAGCTTGCAAAAAGCTTAGATACCGAACTTATTCAGTGGCACATTAAATCAACCACCAAAGCGCAACAAGGTTTATACGAATACGATGCCGTATCGCGCCTACGCGACAGCCAATTAGGTGA
Organism: Pseudoalteromonas sp. P1-13-1a; assembly: GCF_001401875.1. Classification (NCBI taxonomy): domain Bacteria; kingdom Pseudomonadati; phylum Pseudomonadota; class Gammaproteobacteria; order Alteromonadales; family Pseudoalteromonadaceae; genus Pseudoalteromonas; species Pseudoalteromonas sp. P1-13-1a. The sequence continues at coordinate 106,841 of NZ_LKDV01000014.1, forward strand.
CGAACGCGTACACAACATTGGCAACTACATTGTAAAAGGTAAATTGTGGCAAGCGTTTAACTATGCCGAGCTTAACGGCAAACGCCCTGTACTTTTAATTGATGAAATAGACAAAGCCGACATCGAGTTTCCAAACGATTTACTACTAGAGCTTGATAAGATGGAGTTTCACGTTTACGAAACCAACGAGCGCATTGTAGCCAAAGAGCGCCCAATTGTGATCATCACATCAAACAATGAAAAAGAACTACCAGATGCCTTTTTACGCCGTTGCTTTTTTCACTATATTGATTTTCCTAGCAACGAGGAAATGCAGCAAATTGTTGATGTACACTACCCTAATGTTAAACAAGATTTAGTACGCCAAGCACTCGAAGTATTTTTTAACTTACGTGAAGCCAACGGCCTTAAAAAGAAGCCCTCTACCAGTGAGTTACTCGATTGGTTAAAGCTTTTAATGGCAGAAGACATAGACGCAAAAACACTACACGACAAAACCCAAAAAGGCGGCTTAATGCCAATGTTTGGCGCTTTACTTAAGAACGAGCAAGACATAAGCCTAATCGAAAAATTAGCTTTTATGAGCCGTCGCTAACATGCTAGTACAGTTTTTTTTCAAACTGCGTGAATACCGCTTACCGGTAAGCCTGCGCGAACTACTCGATTTAATTAACGCCTTAAAAAAAGGCGTTATATTTGCCGATGTAGATGGCTTTTACCATTTAGCCCGCACCATAATGGTAAAAGACGAAACCCATTTTGACAGGTTCGACAAAGCCTTTAGTGATTACTTTAGCGGCATTGCCGACCTTGATTTGCTCGAGAGTTTAAAGAAACAACACAACTTACCTGAAGATTGGCTACGCAAAGAGTTTGAAAAACACCTAAGCGATGAAGAAAAAGCCCAGCTAAAAGCCATGGGTGGGCTTGACGAGCTTATGAAAACCCTAAAAGAGCGTTTACAAGAGCAACAAAAACGCCACGCAGGTGGCAATAAATGGGTGGGCACTGGCGGCACATCGCCTTTTGGTGCCTACGGCTATAACCCAGAAGGCGTACGTATAGGGCAAGACGGTAACCGCAATCGCCAAGCGGTAAAAGTGTGGGATAAACGCGAATACCGCAATTTAGACTCCGACAGAGAAATTGGCTCACGTACAATAAAGCTCGCCCTTAAAAAGCTGCGTAAATTTGCCCGCACTGGCGCAAGCGATACCCTTGATTTAAACGAGACTATTCGTGCAACCGCCAAACAAGGCGGCATGTTAGATGTAAAAATGGCACCCGAGCGCCACAATGCCGTAAAAGTATTAATGCTGTTTGATATTGGCGGCTCAATGGATGACTACATTCATACCTGCGAAGAGCTATTTAGCGCAGCCCACAGCGAGTTCAAACATTTAGAGTTTTACTACTTTCATAACTGTTTATACGAGCACGTTTGGCAAGATAACGCGCGCCGCCATTCAAACATCATCGACACTATGACGCTGATTAATAAATTTACCAGCGACTATAAAGTGATATTTGTCGGTGATGCCACTATGGGCCCATACGAAATAGCCTACCCCGGCGGCTCGGTAGAGCATTACAATGAAGAGCCCGGCAGCGCCTGGTTATCACGAATCACCAACCACTTTGATAAAGTTGCGTGGCTCAACCCGCAACCCGTTGAACACTGGCCGTACTATCAATCAATTGATTTTATAAAGCAGCTGATGGATAACAGAATGTACCCGCTGAGTTTGGATGGCATAAGTAATGCGATAAAAGAACTGAGTTAAAAAAATAAGCCTCCAAATATGGAGGCTTATTTGTAGATTAGTAGGAGTAATATTTCCCTTTAACCAAGTCTTTATATATTAGCTCATAAGATTGAGCTTTTGATGACAAATTAACTCTAGGTATACTATAACCTGAAGGATTAACATTACTTGAAAAACGATAATCCGGCTCAAATGTATTCACTTCATTAATGTCTACATTCCCAGACTCGCTCACGACTAAATCAAATACGTACCACATATCATCAACTCCATCACTTGGTGGAGTAAATATATAACGCCTATCGTTAACGATGAGCTCAACTTTAGCTGTATCAGTATCTATATCAGGAGTTTGAGAATAATTATGTACTTTATAAGTATAAGTGCCAGGTAAAGCAAATTCTGGAATTGAAATGACCTCAGGACCATAGCTTGTCACATCGTCAACATCCAAAAACATAACGACATCGTTAACAACAATTTCTCTATTTATATAGTAAATGTGGAATTGCCCACCATCACTATTTGATGGACCCCATAAATGAGAGTCCAAATCTGAAGGAGTTAAACCCCAATTTAACTTTATTCTTGTAAGCGCTTCATTTAAGACGATGCACTCGCCTAAGTTTAAATCTACATCTGTTGTTTCAATAGAAGAAGTTCGGCTTTGAGCACCAACTGTAGATGAAATTAAAACTGTACTATTCATTTTAGTAGGTATCGAAAACATACCGTTTTCGTCTGTTACTGCCGAAGACGAGCCTATGTAGTCACGCCCCTCTGAGTTTACCTGCGCTCCTGCAATACGGTTTTGCTCTTCATCTTCAATACAGCCATTTATAAATACTGTATCGTAGATTCTATCTGCGTTCCACGTTGTAAAATGAGACACCATACCCGTATAGAAGTTACCTTGAGAGTTTGATATTAATTCAGCTTCACCTTCTTTAACCCAAAACCCAGTATTCTGATCAAAATAATACAGCGGAACTGTTGGTTCAAGCTCCCCTACAGCAGGAATATAAATTTTGGCTTGTGCATTTTCGATTAAATTTAGCTCCAAACCATTGGCGTCTTTAAATGTAACGGTAATTGCGCCAAATGATTCTATAGGTTTGACTTCACCGTTATCATTTTTGGTGATCATATCGCCTGGCATAAGATTAATATCTATCGCTGGATTTATGATAGTTAACTCGGCATTCACAATCCCTGTGGCCAATGTACCATCAGCTCTTATCAAACTATTAGCTGGTAGTTCAACTAAGACAGTATCCTCTACCGAAAGCTGCGTCTCTACTGTTGGATCAAATGACTGTTCTGCATGAACAGGTTGCAGTAATATATTGTTGGCTAAGTTTATTTGGTTTTCGTTTAAACCAATACCCATCTCAGCAAAGCCTTCAGCATCACTGATAACAGACATACGGGATGTCATATCTATATCTTGTACAGAAAATGAAACGATACCATCTTGGTTAGATACTGCTTCGTCAACGATTTCATCTCCATTCGTTATATAAGCTGTCGCATTTTCAATCACATCTTCAGTGTAATAGTTTTTAATCACTGCTGAAATATTTAAAAAATATTGCTCGTCAAGTGTAAACGATGTTGTCGAAGGGACAGAACCATCTTCTCCGCCATCGCTTACACTAACTGTCACGGCATAGGAAGACGTTTCAGAAGCGCTAGCTGAATATGTCAATAAGCCTGTTTGATCAATATTCATACCTTCAGGCGCAGAGGTTAAGGTAAAGTTTAGATCACCATTGCCAACGTTATCATCAGGGTCGGTTACATTAATTTGAATAGTAAAATGTTCTCCGTTTTTAACCACCTGATTTGCTACTTCAGTTAGTACCGGAGAATCGTTTACAGGAGTAACTTCAATCTCAAAAGACTGCAATACGCTATCATTTACCCCATCATTTACTGCTGCAACTACATTTCCTGAGCTTACTACTCCTTCAGTGGGTACCCATCGAATAGTACCATCACTTGAAATAGTCATACCTTCAGGGGCAGAATTCAATGAATAAGTTAAATTACTATCATCATCTTGTACGACTAAGTCGTAAGTATATTGAGTATCTTCTGTTGCCGTAATAACAGCCTGAGAAGTGATAACTGGTATGCTATTTTCGCCTACAACCGCAGTTTCACTATCAGAATCTGATGAGCCACATGCAGTTAATACGCTTACAAAAGGTAAAACAAGAAGAGGTTTAAGTTTAAATTGATTTTCCATTATATTTCCCTATATTTATCAACGGTTAAAATAATAAGCATAAAGCATTAAAAACACAACAAAAAAATAACACTTGTAACTAGGCGCCTAATCTTTATAATTTTTAAATCTGACACTAACCATGGATTCATATTTAATTTAGATTAATAAATAGAAGGATTAAAATCAGTTATTAGAAAGATAAGAATTTAAATTTTTACTATTTTCATAACTGTTTATACGAGCACGTTTGGCAAGATTGTTCTGGTCAACTCCAGCCGGACACTTTTCTTAAAGAGTTTTCATACCTTACTGGTGACTGATCATTATTAGCTGAGTGCAGCCTTTCCAGATTGTAATATTTCATATATTCAGTAACATCATTTTTCATGTGTTTACGAGTTGGCTGAGCCACTTTTAACAACCAATCATGTTTCAAGCTGCCAAAGAACCTTTCAACAACAGCGTTATCCCAACAAGCCCCCACATCACCCATGCTTGCTCGCATACCAAACTGCTTTAATAGGTTGCGATATCGCTTACTCGTATACTGAGACCCTCTATCAGAATGAAATACCAAGCCTTTGGTTGGTTTTCTTAGGTTATAAGCCCTAATCATGGCTTTCATTACTAAATCAGTCGTCATACGTTTATCAATATGCCAGCCAACAATTCGACGAGAATATAAATCCATTACAACAGCAAGGTACATCCAGCCTTC